>NZ_JBISGY010000027.1:0-319231 GCF_045064095.1 Agrococcus sp. Ld7
CCGCCCGCGCAACGCGCATCGATCCGACATTGCCGTCGTAGCAGCTCCAGAACACCTCGGGCCACGTCAGGCAGCCGTCGGCGTGCCCGACGACGGTGCGCAGTGCATCCGCCATGAGGCCCCGACCCTGCGCGTCCGGGTGCAACCAGAAGCCCACCTCGCTGACGTCGGCGCGCAGCCCCACGACTCCCGCGAGCTCGCCGCGGAGCGTCTCGCGGATCGCCCACACACGCTCATCGTGCTCACCGCGCCACCCGGCGGGCACGAAGTCGCGCACGAAGCCCTCACCATCGGCACGGGAGTACGGCCACGGCGTCTCGATCCAGCGTCTCGCCTGCTCGGTCGAGCAGGCTTCGACGACGCGGTCGATGTCGCTCGCCTGCAGCGCCGTGAGCACGACCTTCGCGCCCATGAGCGGCAGGGACGGGCCCGCCAGTGGCGTCACCGCAGACCCATCGCCTCGAGCGCGCGCGTCAGCGTCGCGTCGGCGACGGCCCTCGCCCGATCCGCGTTCACCGCGAGGAGCCGGTCGAGCTCCGCGGGATCGGCGAGCAGCTCGAGCGTGCGCTCGCGCACCGGCGCGAGCTCGGCGACCACCGCGTCGGCGACCTCGGTCTTGAAGACGCCGTAGCCCTGCCCGTCGAAGTGCGCCTCGAGGTCGGCGACGCTCGTGCCGGTCACCGCGCTCATGATGTCCAGCAGGTTCGTGACGCCGGGCTTCTCGGCGCGGTCGGCACGGATCGCGCCGTCCGTGTCGGTGACTGCGGAGCGGATCTTCTTGGCCGTCTTCGCGGGCTCGTCGAGCAGCCAGATGACGCCCTTGTCGTTGTCGGCCGACTTCGACATCTTCGACTGCGGGATCTGCAGGTCGTAGATGCGAGCGCCGTCGGCGAGGATCCGCGGCTTGGGGATCGTGAACGTGGCGCCGAAGCGCTTGTTGAAGCGCTCGCCCAGGTCGCGCGTGAGCTCGACGTGCTGCTTCTGGTCGTCGCCGACCGGTACGATCTCGGCGTCGTAGAGCAGGATGTCGGCCGCCATCAGGATCGGGTAGGTGAACAGCCCGACCGAGGCCGCCTCCTGCCCGCCCTTCGCCGTCTTGTCCTTGAACTGCGTCATCCGGCTGGCCTCGCCGAAGCCCGTGATCGTGCTCAGCAGCCACGCGAGCTGGGCGTGCGCCGCGACGTGCGACTGCACGTACAGGCAGGAGCGATCCGGGTCGATGCCGCCGGCGATGTACTGCGCGGCGAGCGTGCGCACCTGCTCGCGCAGCACCTGCGGGCTCTGCGGCACCGTGATCGCGTGCAGGTCGACGATCGAGAAGAACGCGTCGTGGTCCTCCTGCAGGCGGCGCCACTGCTGGAGGGCGCCGATGTAGTTGCCGAGGTGGAGCGAGCCCGAGGAGGGCTGCATCCCCGAGTAGAGGCGGGGGTGTGCCATGGATGTCTTCCTCAAGTGGGTGATCAGAGGTGGTAGTCGACGACCACCGGCGCGTGGTCCGACCAGCGGGTGTCGTACGAGGGGTACCGGTCGACGCGGTAGTCGCGGGCAACGGCAGCGAGCGCGGGCGAGGCCACGTGGTAGTCCAGGCGCCAGCCGGTGTCGTTGTCGAACGCCTTGCCGCGCTGCGACCACCAGGTGTAGGGGCCGTCGACATCCGGATGCGCGGCACGGCCGACGTCGACCCATCCGTGGCCGCGGCCCCGGACGCCGTCGACGCCGGTCACCATGCCGGTGCCGAAGAAGCGGTCGAAGTAGGAGCGCTCCTCCGGCAGGAAGCCGGACGAGCGCTGGTTGGCGCGCCAGTTCTTGATGTCGAGGCTCGTGTGGCCGACGTTGAGGTCGCCCATGAGCAGCACGTGCTCACAGTGGCGGCGCAGCTGCGGGAGGCGCTTCGCCATCGAGTCGAGGAAGCGGAACTTCTCATCCTGCTTCGCGGTGCCGACCTCGCCCGAGTGCACGTACGCCGAGACCACCGTCAGCAGCGTCTCGCCCACCAGGAAGTCGGCCTCCAGCCAGCGCCCCTTCGTGTCGAACGACCGCAGCCCGATGTCGGTGCGGTGCTCGATCGAGGGCTCTCGCGAGAGGATGGCGACACCGGCTCGACCCTTCGCGGTCGCCGGGTCGTGCAGCACGTGCCAGCCGGGCACGAGCGGTAGCAGATCCTCGTCCTGCGCCCGCACCTCCTGCAGCGCGACGATGTCGAAGCCGCCCTGCTCGAGCCAGTCGCCCATGCCCTTGCGGAACGCGGCGCGCACGCCGTTGACGTTGACGGTGGCGATGCGCAGCATGCCATCGAGCCTACCGATCCGCGCCGACGCCGACGCACCCGCGCATCCGCCTACCGGCTGCGCTTCGCCAGCCGCTTGTGCGCGCGCACCGCGTCGAGGCTGGGGCGCTTGCCCTCCTCCAGCTGCTGCAGCAGCGCCTCCGCCTGCTCGGGGGTCAGCGTGGCGTCGATGCCCCCGGTCTCGACGAGCCGCGTGTAGGCCCTGCCCGTGGGCGTGACGGCCACGAAGGCGAGCGCGAGCAGCAGGATCTGCATGATGAAGCCGAACCAGATGAGGATGATGACCGGGGCCGCGACGCTGCCGAGCAGCGGATTGTTCTCGACCGCGCGGAACAGCAGTGACGCGATCGCCTTCAGCCCCGCGAACGCGACCGCGCACGCGGCGGCCGCGGGCACGATGTACTTGGCGGGCAGTCGGAGCCGCCCCCCGAATCGGAACATCAGCAGCACGATCGTGGTGTCGAGCACGAGCTGCGAGCCGAAGCCGAGCAGCTGGGTCGTCCATCCGAGGCCGAGCCACTCGGCCAGGGCCTGCGTGACGACCAGCAGGCCTGCGGAGACCACGACGAGCAGACCGATGCCGATGGCGACGCCGAGGTCGCCGAGCTTCAGCAGCACCACGTTCGATGGCGGGGAGCCGAGCTCGAACATCGCGCGGAAGCCCTCCCGGCTCACGGCGATCCACGCGATCGCGGTGAACATGATCACCAGCGCACCGGCCGCACCGGCCCAGCCGGAGATCGAGATCGAGAGCAGCTCCTCCACGTCGAGCGCGCCCTCATCGCCCAGGAGCCCAGGAATGCTGGAGGAGATCGAGTCGATGACCGCGCGTCGCAGCTCCACGTTGCCGCCCAGCAGCGCGGTGAAGGCCGCGAAGGCCACGAACAGCGCCGCGAAGAGCGAGAGGAACGCCTGCAGCGTCATGCCCTGCGCGAGCACCGAGCCGCGCTCCTCCGAGTAGCGCTGCCATGCGCGCATCGGCCACGAGCGCTGGAGCCGCTCGATCAGCTGCTTCATCGCGATCCTCCCGAGTCCCGTGGCGGCGGCCGGGCACCTCAGCGTACTGTGACGGCATGAGCGACCTCGTAGGAGTCGGAGTCGGCCGAGGCATCTCGGTCGCGAGCGTGCTGACGATGCCGGAGCCGCTGGCGCCGCCCAGCGACGAGCCGCTCGCTGCTCCTGTCGATGCCGAGGCCGATCGGGTGCAGCTGGCGCTGCAGCAGGTCGCCGATGAGCTGCGCATGAGAGCGGCCGCCGCCGGTGGCGAGGCGCAAGAGGTGCTCGAGGCATCGGCACTCATGGCGCAGGACCCGGCGATCCTCGGCGATGTGCGCTCCCGGATGGAAGCGGGTGCCAACGCCGAGCGGGCCACATGGGATGCCTATGCCGCGTTCCGCGACATGCTCACCTCCATGGGCGGCTACATGGCGGAGCGCGCCACAGACCTCGACGACGTGAGCCAGCGGGTCGTGGCGCGCCTGCGCGGCGTGCCTGCCCCAGGGGTGCCCGAGTCGAGCGAGCCATTCGTGCTCGTGGCGCGCGACCTCGCACCCGCAGACACCGCCATGCTGGACCTCACGAAGACCGTCGCGCTCGTCACGCAGGACGGCGGCCCCACCTCGCACACCGCGATCCTCGCCCGCTCGAAGTCGCTGCCGGCGGTCGTTGGGGTCGTCGGCCTGCTCGACGCGGTCACCGACGGGCAGGTCGCGATCGTGGACGCGAAGGCCGGCACCGTCGTGCTCGACCCTGACGAGGCATCCGTCGCGGCTGCCCGGGCCGAGCGCGACAGCCGCGCGCGGGCGGCCTCTGCACCCATCACCGAGGGTGCGCTCGCCGACGGCACGAAGGTGCCGCTGATGGCGAACGTCGGCTCGGCCAAGGATGCGCCGGGTGCGGTCGAGCTCGGCGCGGAGGGTGTCGGGCTCTTCCGCACCGAGTTCCTCTTCCTTGATGCGACCTCCGCACCGACGGTCGAGGAGCAGACCGCGGCCTACGTCGCGGTGCTGGAGGCGTTCCCCGGCAAGAAGGTGGTGGTGCGCGTGCTCGATGCGGGTGCCGACAAGCCGCTCGCCTTCCTGAACGATGCCCATGAGGAGAATCCGGCGCTCGGCCTGCGCGGCATCCGTGCACTGCGAGCGAGCGAGCAGATCCTGCGAGACCAGCTGACGGCGCTCGCGAACGCGCAGGCAGCCACCGATGCCGAGCTGTACGTGATGGCGCCGATGATCGCCGACCGGGAGGAGACCGAGTACTTCGTCTCGCTCGGCAAGGAGCTCGGGCTCGAGCGGGTGGGCGCGATGGCGGAGGTGCCGTCGATCGCGGTCGTCGCAGACCAGGTGCTGGAGGTGGCCGACTTCGTCTCGATCGGCACGAACGACCTGACGCAGTACACGATGGCCGCCGACCGGCAGCTGGGCACGGTCTCTGCGATGCAGGATCCCTGGCACCCAGCGGTGCTGCGGCTCGTGAAGATGCTCGGGGATGCGGGCAGCTCGGCAGGCAAGCTCGTGGGCGTGTGCGGTGAGGCCGCTGCCGACCCGGCGCTGGCTGTCGTGCTGGTGGGGCTCGGCGTCACCTCGCTGTCGATGAGCGCCTCGGCAATCGCCGATGTGCGCGCCGAGCTGCTCACGGTCACGCTGGAGGAGGCGAAGCAGCGCGCCACTCGCGCACTCGCTGCCACGAGCGCGGCCGGCGCCCGCGAGGCTGCCGCCGGCTGACTCAGCGAACGACACGCGGCGTCGGAGTCTCGTGCGCGCGTCGAACCGGCTCAGCGCGTGCGGCCGGCCGCACGCGAGACCGCGGCGGCGAACGCTCTGGCGCGCTCCCGCTCGGCCTCGATGGGCTGCACGACCGTCTCGCGCGCCACCGCGCTCACCTGCCTGCGCAGCCGCCGACGCGCGCGCGAGCGACGTGCCGCGCCGACCGCGCCGCTGATCAGCGCACCGATCAGACCCAGCAGGATGCCCACGAGCACGCCGCCGATGAGGCCCACGAGCGGGATCGGCCAGCCGTCGAGCCAGGTCTCGGTGCCCTCGACCTGCGGGATCACCGGCGCCACCATGCCCCAGATCGGCAGCAGGATGGGCAGCAGCAGCCAGACTCCGCCGATCACCGCCACGATGAGCGCCAGCCACTGGATCCCTGCCAGCAGCGGCCACCACCAGGAGGCCCGTGCGCCGAGGTCGGTGCGGGCGACCGCACGGTCGAGCTCCGACGGCAGCGATTCCAGCGCATCCGCCGCGTGCTCGTGGATCGCGGCCGCCCAGCCATCGCCGAGACCCGCTGCCGCGGAGTCGGCGTAGGCGCGCACTGCGAGCCCGGCCTGCGCGCGCTGCGCCGCGCTCATCGGCGGCATGCCGGTGCGATGCACCTCCGCGTCACGTCCGCGATCCTGCCCGAAGGCGAGGTGCAGGCGACGCAGGGGATCGGGAGCGAACCGCAGCAGCCAGGAGGTGACGGGCCATCCCGTGACCTGACCGGCGCGCTTGCGGTAGGAGCCCGCGACCGCGCGCGCGACGGTGTCCACGTTCGCGGCACCCGCGAGGCCGCGCTCGAGCGCGTGGGTGTCGGCCCGCCGCACGGAGCCGGGAGCCCCGGCACCCTCCAGTCGATCTGCGATCGCGCGCACGTCGGCCTCCAGGCGCTGCGAGGCGGCCTTGCGCTCGATCGCGAAGCGGGCGATCAGTCGACGGAGCGCGTCGATGCCGGTGCCGTCCGTTGCCGAGACCGGCAGCACCTGCACCCGATCGAGACCGTCACCGCGCAGCAGCCCGCGCAGCGAGCCGACGACCTCGTCGACCTCGCCCGGCGCCAGACGGTCGACCTGATTCAGCACCGCGGCCGTGACCGCGGCGTGCGTGGCCAGCGGTGCGATGAAGTCGCGGTGGATGACGGCGTCGGCATACTTCTGCGGATCGACCACCCAGACCAGCACGTCCACCTGCCCGGCGAGCCGTTCGGCGATCGTGCGGTGCTCGAGCGCGACCGAGTCGAAGTCGGGCAGATCGATCAGGATGAGCGAGAGCTCCTGAGCCCGCCCGTCGCGGTCGGCGGCGAACGGCCGATCCATGATGCGCCGGTCGGAGACCTGCAGCCAGTCGAGCAGGGCGGATGCGCCGTGCGGGTTCCAGACCGCCGCAAGCGGCTCCGAGGTCGTGGGCCGGCGGACGTGCGTGCGCGCGACCGATTCGCCGGCCAGCGCGTTCAGGAGCGACGACTTGCCGGAGCCGGTCGCGCCGAAGAAGCCGACCACGGTGTGCTCGGATGAGAGCGCGCGACGCTCTCCCGCGCGATCCGCGACGCGCCGCGCCGCCTCCAGATCGTCCTCCGGCACGCGACCGGCGCCGAGCGCGGCAGCGTCGCCGAGCGCGCCGAGCAGCTGGTCGACGGTCGCAGCGCTCATCGCGTCTCCTCCCGCCAGCCGGGCTCGTCACGATGCGGTCCACGCGAGAGGTGGTCGTCGCCACCCTCACGCCCGGCACCGCGGTCAGCACGCTCCACCGCGGGCAGCGGCCCGGCGCCGGCTGGCAGCTCATGCACCTCGTTCGCCTCGCCGGGGAGCGGCGGCTCGAGTGCATCCTCCACGAGCTCGCCCTCCACCATGTCGCTCTTGAGCAGCGCACGACCCGCGGCGGGCTCGGCGCGCGTGCTCACGGCGGCCATCGCGCGCTCGAGCGCAGCGGCCGCGTCGCGCAGCTCGTCAGCGCTCGTGCCGGCCTCGACCGGGTCGAGCAGCGCATCCCAGCGGCTCGCCTCGGCCGCCATCAGGATCCGGACCCGAGCCTCGAGGTCGTCGCGCGCCTGGGCGGCCAGGCGGCGCACGGCGTCCTCGCCGAAGATGGTCTCGAGCAGCTTCTGCCCGACCACCGCCGAGCCTCCCGCGATGGCGATCTCGCCACCGGTCAGCCCGCCCGTGGAGGCGAACACGACCACCATGAGGGCGACCGTGATGACGTTGAGGCCGAGCGACATGACGCGCGCCTTCGTGCGCTTCCCAGCGGCCTGATCGGTGATCAGCTCGATGAGCCCCTGCTGCCAGTCGCGCACGAGCTTCGATGCGCGCTCGGTGAGGTCGACGGACGGATGCGCGAGGTCGGCCCCGTTCGTCAGCTGGCGACCGACGGCGCTCTGGCGCACCCGCGCCCACGCCTCCGACGCCGCGCGGCCGGCGGCGTCGACCATGACCGCGTGCAGGCCCGATTCGATCTCCCGTTCCACCTCGATGGCGGGGGCTGGCTTGCCCTGGAACCACGCGGTGACCTGGTCGCGGGTGCGCGAGAACCATGATTCGAGCGTGCGGAACACATCGGAGGTGCCGACGAAGTCCTGCCAGCGCGCGAGCACCTCGCCGCGCAGCAGCACGCCGTCTCGCGTGGCATCGCCCACCCGGTCGGCGGCATCGTCGTACAGCGCGCGAACGCTCTGGCGCAGGTCGTTCGCCACCACGAGCTGCTCCTCGCGCGCGGACGCGACGCTGCGCGCGGTCACGCCGAGGCGATCCACCGCACCGGCCAGCGTGCGGCCCGAGATCCGGGCGCGCTCGGCTCGGTTGCCGGCGATGGCGACCAGCCAGCTGCGGATGCCGGCGACCGCGGCGGCAGGGAGCATGCCCTGCTCGTCCAGGCGCGCCTCCGGCACGACGAACACGGGCGCGCTGCCGAGCCCGCGCTCACCCAGCATCTGCCGCAGATCGGCTTCGACCTCGGCCTCGGCGCCCGGGGGCACCCGATTCAGCACGACGCCGACCGTGATGTCACGCGCGGCGGCGTCATCCAGCAGCTTCCACGGCACCGCGTCGGCGTAGCGGTTCGCCGTGGTGGCGAACAGCCACAGGTCGGCGGCGGCGAGCAGCTGCGCGGCGAGCTGCCGGTTCTCGTCGGCGATCGAGTCGACGTCGGGCGCGTCGAGGATCGCGAGCTCGCGCGGCACGCGCTCGTCGGCGACGACCACCACCGAGCCGATCCGGGCGGCGTCGGGCTCCTCGCCCGCTCGGTTCGCCGGCGCCGTGCGCACGACGACCGTCACGCGCGCGAGGCCCGGCAGGATGCGCTTGGAGGCGAACCATGCGGCGTCCGCAGGGGAGTGCAGCAGGATCGGCTGCCGCGTGGTGGGGCGGATCACGCCCGTGCGCGTGACCGGCAGCCCGATGAGCGCGTTCACGAGCGTCGACTTGCCGGCCCCCGTCGAGCCGCCCACCACCGCGAGCAGCGGCGCATCGAGGTTGCTGAGGCGAGGCTGGATGTAGTCGTCGATCTGTCGCACGGCCGACCGGCGGGCGTCGCGCGCGGTGTCGGCGTCCGCGATCGCCAGCGGCAGCGCGACACCCTCCAGCGCGCCCCGCAGGGCGTCGAGTCGCTCGAGGGCGGTGATGGTCGCGTCGGTCACGCCGCCAGTCTGCCGCACGCGCCCGAACGCCCCCTGCCCGCCTCCGGTACGAACCGGTCGCGCGCGGGCTCCGGACGCGACACCTCGGTGCTGGAGCGCGCACCCGAGCGGGGGCTGCCACGCGCCTCCGGTACGCGATGGTCGCTCGCGGGCTCCCGGCGCGACACTTCCGTACCGGTCGGCGCTGGCCTCGAGGTGGGCGGGCAGCGGGCGGGCGCATCGCTCGCGGACGACGGAGGGCCGGCACCGCAGCGGTGCCGGCCCTCGAGGGAGTCGCAGCTAGAGCTTGACGCCCGTCATCATCGCCTGCTTGACCTCGGCGATCGCCTTGGTGACCTGGATGCCGCGCGGGCACGCATCCGTGCAGTTGAAGGTCGTGCGGCAGCGCCACACGCCCTCGCGGTCGTTGAGGATGTCGAGGCGCACCTGGGCCGCCTCGTCGCGCGAGTCGAAGATGAAGCGGTGCGCGTTCACGATCGCCGCGGGGCCGAAGTACTGGCCGTCGGTCCAGAACACCGGGCACGACGTGGTGCACGCGGCGCACAGGATGCACTTGGTCGTGTCGTCGAACCGCTCGCGCTGCGCGATCGTCTGGTGGCGCTCCTTCTCGGGCTTGCCGGTGGCCTGCAGGAAGGGCTGGATCTCGCGGAAGGAGTCGAAGAACGGCTCCATGTCGACGATCAGGTCCTTCTCGAGCGGCAGGCCCTTGATGGCCTCGACGTAGATCGGCTTCGACACGTCGAAGTCCTTCACGAGCGCCTTGCACGCGAGCCGGTTCTTGCCGTTGATGCGCATGGCGTCCGAGCCGCACACACCGTGCGCGCACGATCGACGGAAGGCGAGCGACGGGTCCTGCTCCCACTTGATGCGGTGCAGCGCGTCCAGGATGCGCTCGGTGGAGAGCATCTCGACGTCGTAGTCGACCCAGCGCGGCTCCTCGTCGACCTCGGGGTCGAAGCGGCGGATGATCACCGTCACCGGGAAGCTCTGCGGATCCTCGACGGGCTCGGCCCTGGCGGCCTCGCCGGTGGAACCGTTCGCGACCGCGTCGGCCGGGGCGGGGGTGCTCTCGCCCGCGCTCACGGCCTGCGAATCGGCGGTCGTGGCATCGGCGGCAGCCTTCGCCTGCGCGCTCGGGTCACCGGCCTCCGACGCGCCCTCGCTCCCGACGCTGTGCTCGTTCTTCTGCTCGCTCTCAGCCATCAGTACTTCCTCTCCTGCGGCTTGTAGTGCGTCATGCGCACGGGCTTCCACTCCAGCCGGATCTCCTGCGGCACGCCCGTGTCGCCCGCCGTCCGGTAGGCCATGGTGTGCTGCATGTAGTTCTCGTCATCGCGGGTGGGGAAGTCGTCGCGCATGTGCGCGCCGCGCGACTCCTTGCGATTGATCGCCGAGGCCACGACGATCTCGGCGAGGTCGAGCAGGAAGCCCAGCTCGACCGCCTCGAGCAGATCGGTGTTGAACCGGCGGCCGCGATCGTGGATGCGCACGTTCGGGTAGCGCTCGCGCAGCCCTGCGATGTCGGCGAGGGCGGTCTGCAGCGTCTCCTCGGTGCGGAACACCTGCGCGTTGCGATCCATCGTCTCCTGCAGCGCCTTGCGGATCTCGGCCACGTTCTCGGTGCCGTTGCCCTCGCGCAGCTGCGCGAGCAGCTTGACGACGCCGTCGGCGGCATCGGCGGGCAGATCGACGAAGTCGGCCGTCTGCGCGTACGCGACGGCGTTGTTGCCGGCGCGCTTGCCGAAGACGTTGATGTCGAGCAGCGAGTTCGTGCCGAGGCGGTTCGCGCCGTGCACCGAGACGCACGCGCACTCGCCCGCGGCGAAGAGCCCGGGGACGACGGTGTCGTTGTCGCTGAGCACCTGCGCGTCGTTGTTCGTCGGGATGCCGCCCATCGCGTAGTGCGCCGTCGGGTACACGGGCACGCGCTCCGTCACCGGGTCGACGCCCAGGTAGGTGCGCGCGAACTCGGTGATGTCGGGCAGCTTGGTCTCGAGCACCTCGGCGCCCAGGTGGGTGCAGTCGAGGTAGACGTAGTCCTTGTGCGGGCCGGCGCCGCGGCCGTCGAGCACCTCCTGCACCATCGACCGCGCCACGATGTCGCGCGGGGCGAGGTCCTTGATGGTCGGGGCGTAGCGCTCCATGAAGCGCTCGCCCGAGGCGTTGCGCAGGATCGCGCCCTCACCGCGAGCACCCTCGGTGAGGAGTATGCCGAGGCCCGCGAGGCCCGTCGGGTGGAACTGGTAGAACTCCATGTCCTCGAGCGGCAGTCCCTGGCGCCAGATGATGCCGACGCCATCGCCCGTGAGCGTGTGGGCGTTCGAGGTGGTCTTGTAGATCTTGCCGAACCCGCCGGTCGCGAACACGATCGACTTGCCCTGGAAGACGTGGATCTCACCCGTAGCCAGCTCGTACGCGACGATGCCGGAGACGCGCTTCACGCCGTCGACCTCTGCCATCACGAGGTCGAGCGCGTAGAACTCGTTGAAGAAGTTCACGCCGTGCTTGACGCAGTTCTGGTACAGCGTCTGCAGGATCATGTGACCGGTGCGGTCCGCGGCGTAGCAGGAGCGACGGACGGGCGCCTTGCCGTGATCGCGCGTGTGCCCGCCGAAGCGGCGCTGGTCGATCTTGCCGTCCTCCGTGCGGTTGAACGGCAGTCCCATGTTCTCGAGGTCGTAGATCGCATCGATCGCCTCGCGGGTCAGGATCTCCGCCGAGTCCTGGTCGGCCAGGTAGTCGCCACCCTTGATCGTGTCGTAGGTGTGCCACTCGTGGCTGTCCTCCTCCACGTTCGCCAGCGCTGCGGCCATGCCGCCCTGCGCAGCGCCGGTGTGCGAGCGCGTGGGATAGAGCTTCGTGATGACGGCGGTCGACGCCTTCGGCGCGGATTCGATCGCCGCTCGCATACCGGCACCACCGGCGCCCACGATGATGACGTCGAACCGGTGGTAGTGGATGCCGTCGGTGACGGAACTCTGGTCAGCCATGAATCTGGGGGTCTCCGAATCGTGGTTAGCGCTCTGCGCAGAACGACGGCAGCAGCGATGCGTCTGCGGTCGGAGGGCAGGGGTCGAACGTGAAGGTGATGAGCGTGCCGAGGATGATCAGGACCGCCGCGGCGATGCCGAGCGCCCAGAGCATGATCGAGCGCACGGCGGGCTTGTGCACGTAGTCGTTCACGATCGTGCGCATGCCGTTCGACCCGTGCAGGATCGCCAGCCACAGCATCGTGACGTCCCACACGCGCCAGAACGGATCAGCCAGTTTGCCGCCCACGAAGCCGAAGTCGATCGCGTGGATGCCGCCTGGGGTCCAGATGAGGTTGAACGCGAGGTGGCCGAAGATCAGCACCACCAGCACGACGCCGGAGGCGCGCATGAAGATCCAGCCGGCCTTCTCGAGGTTCGGGCCGCGACGGCGCTTCGAGCGCGCGGGGTAGGCGTAGTTCGGGCTCTCGATGGTGGCGCTCATCACTCGCCTCCCGTCATCGGGGCGAAGACGTTCGCGAGGTGGTTCGGCACGAAGTAGGCCATCAGCACCGCCACGAAGCCCAGCACAACCCAGAACAGCAGGCGCTGGTGCTTCGTCGCCCACGGCCACGCGTCGACCATGATGATGCGCAGGCCGTTCAGCGCATGCAGCACGACGGCACCGACGAGCACGACTTCGCCGAGCCCCATGATGGGGTTCTTGTAGGTCGCCATGACCGCGTTGTACGCCTCGGGGCTCACCCGGATGAGCGACGTGTCGAGCACGTGCACAAGCAGGAAGAAGTAGATCGCCACACCGGTGATCCTGTGCAGCACCCACGACCACATGCCCTCGTTGCCGCGATACAGCGTGCCGCTGAACGTGGTCCTCCGAGGTGCGGGGTCGGGGAGGGTCAGGCTGCTCGATGTCTCAGACACGCGCATTCCCTCCGTCGTTCGTCCGGATAGATTCCTCCATCTTAGGCCCGCGAGCCGCGCAGACCTGAACGTGCGCGCCCGGCGTCGCTGCGCCGCGACGCCGTCATAGGGAGCGCCCCGGCGTCCTGGCAGCGCGGTCGCCGCGCGCGGGCCCTCACATAGGCTCGGGGCGTGGCCACCATCGACGACTTCTACAGCATCATCCCGGCGGGCGGAGCGGGCTCACGGCTCTGGCCGCTCTCCCGGGCCGACGCGCCGAAGTTCCTGCACGACCTGACCGGCAGCGGCAAGACGCTGCTGCGCGCGACCTTCGACCGGCTCGCGCCGCTGACGGGCGAGGGCAGGACGCTGGTCGTGACCGGCCGCGCGCACCGCGCCGCCGTCGAGCTGCAGATCCCCGAGCTCGATGATGCGAACATCGTGCTCGAGGCGGATCCGCGCGACTCGACCGTGGCGATCGCGCTGGCAGCCGCGGTGCTCCGCAGGCGGGAGCCGGACGTGATCATCGGCTCCTTCGCCGCCGACCACGTGATCGCCGATGAGCGGGGCTTCCGGCGTGCGGTGACCGAGGCCGCCGCCGCCGCGCGGGCCGGCTACATCGCCACCATCGGCATCACGCCGACGGAGCCCGCGATCGGCTTCGGCTACATCCGCGCCGGCGAGGCGCTCGGCATCGACGGTGCCCCGCATGCCGCGGTGGTCGAGCAGTTCGTGGAGAAGCCGTCGGCGCAGGTCGCCAAGGGGTACCTCGAGGACGGCAGCTATCTCTGGAACGCCGGGATGTTCATCGCACGCGCCGATGTGCTCCTCGAGGAGCTCGCCCAGGAGGAGCCCGTCCTCGCGGCGCAGATCGAGGAGCTCGCGGCCGTGTGGGACGAGCCCGCCCGCCGCGGTCCCGCGGTCGACCGGGTGTGGCCGCAGCTGAAGCGGATCGCGATCGACTACGCGGTCGCGGAGCCGGCAGCTGCCCGCGGCCGCATGGTCGTCGTGCCGGGCGACTTCGACTGGGATGACGTGGGCGACTTCTCGGCGGTCGCGAAGCTGCACAACAACGGTCGCCGCGGCCGACTCGCGATCCTCGGATCCGCGGGCACGGTGCTCGCCGACTCCGCGAGCGGGATCGTGGTCTCGCAGTCGAAGCGCATCGTCTCGGTGGTGGGCATCCACGACGTCGTGATCGTCGACACCCCGGATGCGCTGCTCGTCACCACGACCGACAATGCGCAGCGCGTGAAGCAGGTCGTCGACGCCGTTCGCCGCTCCGGCAACACCGACGCGCTCTGATCCGCGCCGTGGTCGCCGGACGGTTACGATGGCGCCACCGCACGAAGGAGTCCGACTTGTCTCGCATGCTCGCCGTCCCCGCGCTCGCCGCGCTCGTCCTGGTCGCCGGCTGCAGCGCGCCGCCGCCCGCAGCCACCGACGGCGCCGTCGACCCCGGTGCCGAGCAGTCGCTCGAGTGCTCGCAGATGGTCACCAACTCCGGTGGGCTGAACGACCGCTCGTTCAACGAGACCAGCTGGGCCGGCATGGAGCGCGCGGAGGAGGAGCTGGGCGTGAGTGCCAACGTGCTGGTCTCGACCACCGAGAGCGACCTCGCGCCCAACGTGCAGGCGGCCGTCGACACGGGCTGCGGCTTCGTGCTCACCGTCGGCTACGAGCTGGCTGCCGCGACGCAGGAGCAGGCCACGGCCAACCCCGACGTGCAGTTCGCCATCGTCGACGAGATCGTCGAGGGCCCGAACGTGCGGCCGATCGTGTTCGACACGGCGCAGGCGGCCTACCTCGCCGGCTATGTCGCGGCATCCGTCTCCGAGAGCGGCATCGTCGCCACCTTCGGCGGCGGCAATCAGCCGCCGGTCACGCTCTTCATGGATGGCTTCGCCGCTGGCATCGAGGGCTTCAACGAGGCGAAGGGCGCGTCGGTGCGCCTGCTCGGCTGGGATCCGGAGGACCAGGACGGCACCTTCACCGGTGATTTCGAGAACGTGAGCCTCGGGCAGTCGCAGACGCAGGCCTTCATCTCGCAGGGGGCCGACGTGATCCTGCCCGTCGCCGGGCAGGTCGGGGAGGGCGCCTTCCGGGCCTCGCTCGATTCCGGCAGCGAGGCGCTCATCATCTGGGTGGACAACGACGGCTACGACACCCTGCCGGCGGAGTTCCGGCCGCTCCTGCTCACGAGCATCCTGAAGAACACCGAGGACGCGGTGGTCGCCGCGGTCGGCGACGCCGTCGACGGCACGATCTCCGACGAACCCATCATCGGCACGCTCGAGAACGGGGGCGTTGACATCGCGCCGTTCCACGACCTGGAGACTCGCATCTCCGAGGAGACGATGGCTGAGCTCGACGCGCTCCGGCAGCAGATCGTCGACGGCGAGATCACGATCGAGTCCCCCTCCAGCCCGCAAAGCTGAGGCGGTTTGCAACGATTGGGTTGCGGTGCCCCGCGATCGCCCCAAGGGCGCGGCGCGCCGCCGTATGCTCAAGCCATCATTCGCTCCGCCGCGTCGCGGCGAGCATCCTGTGCACTGGAGGATCCCTTGAGGAAGTTCACACGTTCCGCCGCCCGAGGCGGCGCTCTCGCGATCGGCGCAGCGCTGCTGCTCGCCGGTTGCTCCGCTGCTCCCGAGGCACCGACGGGCTCGGAGCCCGCCGCCGAGGAGCCCACGGTCGACATCGTTCCCTGCATCGTCTCCGACGAGGGTGGTTTCGATGACCGCTCGTTCAACCAGCTCGGCGCCGAGGGCCTGCGTGCGGCAGCTGAGGGCTTGGGTGTCGAGGCCATCGAGGTCGAGTCCTCGTCGCCGTCCGACTACGCCCCGAACCTCGACAGCGTCATCGCGCAGGGCTGCAACATGGTCGTGTCCGTGGGATTCTCGCTCGCGGAGGCGACGGGTGCGGCCGCTGAGGCGAACCCCGACGTGAACTTCGCCATCATCGACGACAACTCGATCGAGGCAGAGAACGTCAAGCCGATCGTCTACAACACGGCTGAGGCTGCGTTCCTCGCCGGCTACGCCGCCGCCTCCCACTCGGAGACGGGCAAGATCGCGACCTGGGGCGGCATTCCGATCCCGCCGGTGACGATCTTCATGGATGGATTCGTGCAGGGCGCGGAGTACTTCAACGAGCAGAACGACGCCGACGTCGAGGTGCTCGGCTGGGACGTCGAGGCGCAGGAAGGCTCCTTCACCGGTGGCTTCGCGGCCGGCGTCGAGGCCAAGTCGATGGCGCAGACCTTCATCGATCAGGGTGCGGACGTGCTGCTGCCCGTCGGCGGCCCGATCTTCCTCTCGGCCATCGAGGCGATCCGCGACGCAGGTGACGACTCCGGCATCGTGATGATCGGTGTGGACGCCGATCTGTATGAGACCTCGCCCGAGAACGGCGATCTCTTCCTCACGTCGATCCTCAAGGGCATGGCGACCGGTGTGCAGACCGTGGTCGAGCAGGCTGCGGCCGGCGAGTTCACGAACGAGCCCTACGTGGGCACGCTCGAGAACGACGGCGTGGGCATCGCACCGTTCCACGACTTCGAGGGCGAGGTCGACGGTGAGCTGCAGGCGCAGCTCGACGAGATCCGCGCCGGCATCATCGCTGGCGACATCGCTGTCGAGTCGCCCGCCAGCCCGTAGTTCCGGGCAGCATTCGCGGGTGGGGGTCGGCTGCGGCCGGCCCCCACCCTCATGCGCGGTAGCGGGCGCGCGAGCGAGGATCGCTCAAAACCAGTTAGATTCACGTACGCCGTCGGCGTCGTCGGAGGAGGACACATGACTCTCGAGCATCCAACCCTCGAGCTTCGTGGCATCACGAAGCGCTTCGGAGCGCTCACCGCGAACGATCACATCGATCTTGTGGTCAACGCGGGCGAGATCCACTGCCTCCTGGGCGAGAACGGCGCGGGCAAGTCCACGCTCATGAACGTGCTCTACGGCCTGTACCGGGCCGAGGAGGGCGAGATCCTGCTGGGCGGCGAGGTGCAGCACTTCGCGGGCCCCGGCGACGCGATGCGCGCCGGCATCGGCATGGTCCACCAGCACTTCATGCTCATCCCCGTCTTCACCGTGGCCGAGAACGTGCTGCTCGGGCATGAGAAGGCGCTCGGCGGCCTGAGCGGCGCGAAGGAGAAGGTGCGCGAGATCTCGCAGCGCTTCGGCTTCCACGTCGACCCGGACGCGAAGATCGAGGATCTCCCGGTTGGCGTGCAGCAGCGCGTCGAGATCATCAAGGCGCTCTCGCAGGACGCGAAGGTGCTGGTCTTCGACGAGCCCACCGCCGTGCTCACGCCGCAGGAGACCGACGAGCTCATGGCGATCATGCAGCAGCTGCGCGATGAGGGCACCGCGATCGTGTTCATCACGCACAAGTTGCGCGAGGTGCGGGCGATCGCCGACCGCATCACCGTCATCCGGCTCGGCAAGGTCGTCGGCGAGGCGAGTCCAGAGTCGTCGAGCACCGAGCTCGCGTCGATGATGGTCGGCCGTCCGGTCGAGCTCACGGTGCAGAAGCAGCCGCCCGTGCGCACCGACAACCAGCTCGAGGTCGCAGGGCTGACGGTGCTCGACTCGATCGGCCAGAAGGTGGTGAACGACGTCTCGTTCACCGTGCGGGGCGGCGAGGTGCTGTGCATCGCCGGCGTGCAGGGCAACGGCCAGACCGAGCTCACCGAGGCGATCCTGGGCCTGCAGCCAAAGGCCACGGGCTCGATCAGCCTGAACGGCACCGAGCTGGTCGGCAAGTCCGTGCGCCAGGTGCTCGACTCCGGTGTCGGCTTCGTGCCGGAGGATCGGAAGGTCGACGGACTGGTCGGCGAGTTCTCGATCGCCGAGAACCTCATGCTCGACCGCTACTCGGGTGCTCCGTTCGTCTCCGGCGGCACGGTCAACCGCGGCGATCGCGACGCGTTCGCGACTGAGCAGCTCGAGGCCTTCGACATCCGCGCGCAGGGCATCGACTCGCACGTCGGCACACTCTCGGGCGGCAACCAGCAGAAGGTCGTGCTCGCGCGCGAGCTCGGGAGGTCGCTGGCACTGTTCGTCGCCTCCCAGCCCACGCGCGGGCTCGACGTCGGCTCGATCGAGTTCGTCCACAGCCAGATCATCGCCACGCGCGACGCGGGCATTCCGGTCATCGTCGTCTCGACCGAGCTCGATGAGGTCGTCGGGCTCGCCGACCGCATCGCGGTCATGTACCGCGGTGGCGTGATCGGCATCGTGCCGGCAGACACCAGTCGCGACACGCTCGGCCTCATGATGGCCGGCGAGCGGCAGACCCAGCATGCAGAAGGAGCCGCAGCGTGAACGATCAGCCGCGCGACGCCGATGACCCGATCGAGCCGGAGGGGCAGCCCCGCACCGGCGGCTCGCCAGACTCCGGCGAGACCCCGGGCACCGTCCACGCCCCCACGGAGACGAAGGTCGACACGCGCGTCGTGGCGCCACCGACCGACGACCGTCAGGTCGACGACGACGACCCCTGGAACAGCGCGTTCCGGCGCATCATGAGCGGCAACCTCGTCATGGCGCTGCTGGCGATCGTGACCTCGCTCCTGGTGGGCGGCATCCTGATCGCGTTCACCGACGAGCGCGTGCAGCAGACCGCCGGCTACTTCTTCGCCCGCCCCGGCGACATGCTCGGAGCCATCTGGGACTCGGTGTTCGGCGCCTACTCGGCCCTGTTCCAGGGCTCGATCCTCAACTTCTCGCGCGCGGACGCCGGCTTCGCGCAGCTCATCAAGCCGCTCACCGACACGCTGAACTTCGCCACGCCGCTCATCGCCGCCGGCCTCGGCGTCGCGATCGCGTTCCGCGTCGGCCTGTTCAACATCGGCGGCCGCGGCCAGATGCTGTGGGCTGCAGCCGCCGCCAGCTGGGTGGGCTTCTCGTTCGCGCTGCCGCCCGTGCTGCACGTGCTGGTCGCCATCGCCGTCGGCATCGTCGCGGGGGCCATCTGGGGCGGCGTCGCGGGCGCGCTGAAGGCCTACACCGGAGCGCACGAGGTGATCGTGACGATCATGCTGAACTTCGTCGCGCTGTGGTTCATCACCTGGATGCTGCGCACTCCCGGCCTGCTGCAGAACCCGGGCAGCAACAACCCCATCTCGCCCCGCATGCCGGAGAGCGCGATCCTGCCGTCGATGTTTGGGCCACCGTTCTCGCTGCACTGGGGCTTCGTGCTCTCGGTCGCCGCGGTGATCTTCTGCGCCTGGCTCATCAACCGCTCGAACCTCGGGTTCCAGTTCCGCGCCGTCGGGTACAACCCGCACGCCGCGCTGAACGCCGGCATGAACGTGAAGCGCATCACGATGCTCGCGATGGTGTTCGCGGGCGGCTTCATGGGCCTCGCGGGCGCCCAGCAGGTGACCGGCTCGGTCACCACGGGCTTCACCTCGGGCATTGACGCGGGCATCGGCTTCGACGCCATCACGGTCGCGCTGCTCGGCGGCTCGACGCCGTGGGGCACCTTCTTCGCCGGCCTCCTGTTCGGCGCCTTCAAGGCGGGCGGCTTCCGCATGCAGGCGGCGGAGGGCGTACCGATCGACATCATCCTCGTGGTGCAGTCGTTCATCGTGCTGTTCATCGCCGCGCCGCCGCTCGTGCGCGCCATGTTCGGCCTGCCGCAGCCCGGCAAGAAGTCGCGCAGGCAGCGCCGCGATGAGGCCGCGCTCAAGACCATGACGGAGCAGAAGGGTGGTCGGGCATGAGCACGCAGCAGCCGGTCGACACAGCGGCGAAGCCCGCCGAGAGGATCGAGCTCGAGCGCGCGGTCGTCAGGCACTGGAAGGCACCGATCTCCTACGCGGTCGTGACCGTGGTGGCACTGCTGCTGATGGTGATCATCGGCCGCGACGGCAATGCGACGCTGCGACTCGCCTCCGGAGGCGACCTGTTCGCCCTGCCTGACGCGGTGATGCCCGCGCGCCCCACCGGCATCGTCGTCGTCCTGCTGCTCGCCGGCCTGACGGCTCTGTCGTTCTGGGCCACGGCGACCGTGCGCAAGCTCGGCATCTGGCTGCCGATCGTCTTCGGCCTCGTGTTCATCATCGGCTTCCTCAGCTGGGCGGGTGCCGGGGCCATGATCCCCATCCCCGGGCTGCTGTTCGCCACCATCGGGCTCTCCGTGCCGCTGATCTTCGGCGCCATGGGCGGCGTGATCTCGGAGCGCGCGGGCGTGGTCAACATCGCCATCGAGGCGCAGCTGCTCGGCGGCGCGTTCACCGGCGCGGTGGTCGCCTCGGCGACCGGCGTCACGATGCTCGGCGTCGCCGCCGCGATGCTCGCCGGTGTGCTGGTGTCGATGGTGCTCGCGGTGTTCGCGATCCGGTACTACGTCGAGCAGGTGATCGTCGGCGTGGTGCTCAATGTGCTGGTCGCGGGCCTGACGAACTTCTTCTACTCGTCGGTGCTCACCGACACCCCCGCGCTCAACAGCCCTGCGCGGCTGCCGAAGATCCCGATCCCGCTGCTGGAGAGCATCCCGCTCATCGGCCCCGCGCTGTTCAAGCAGTCGCTCATCGTGTACGCGATGTACATCGTCGTGCCGCTCATCGCCTGGGGCCTGTTCCGCACCACCTGGGGCCTGCGACTGCGCGCCATCGGCGAGCACCCGCTGGCCGCCGACACGGTCGGCATCAAGGTGACCAGGCTGCGCTTCTGGAACGTCTCGCTCGCGGGAGCCGTCGCGGGCCTCGGCGGCGCGTACTTCACGCTCGACTCGAACGGCTCGTTCACGCGCGAGATGACGGCCGGGCTCGGCTACATCGCGCTCGCTGCCGTCATCTTCGGCCAGTGGCACCCGATCAAGGCGACACTCGCGGCGCTGCTGTTCGGCTTCGCCTCTGCCCTGCAGCAGACGCTCGGTGCGATCGGCTCGCCGGTGCCGAGCGAGTTCATGCTCATGCTCCCGTACGTCATCACGATCCTGGCGGTCGCCGGGTTCATCGGGCGCTCACGGGCGCCCGCGGCCAGCGGCAAGCCGTACATCAAGCAATGACGGCGCCCGTGGACGAGATCGACTGGGCGGGGCTGCACGCGCACGCCGTCGCGGCGGCGGCGAAGGCCTACGCCCCCTACTCGGGGTTCCCGGTCGGCGCTGCGGCACTCGTCGACGACGGCCGCATCGTCTCCGGCGCCAACATCGAGAACGCCGCCTACGGCGTCACCCTGTGCGCGGAGTGCTCGCTCGTGAGCGAGATGGTGATGGGCGGCGGCGGCAAGCTCGTGGCCTTCGCCTGCGTCAACGGCGCGGGCGAGCGGCTCATGCCGTGCGGGCGCTGCCGGCAGCTGCTGTCGGAGCACGCCGCTCCCGGCATGCTGCTCGACACCGTGCGCGGCATCCGCACCATGGCAGAGGTGCTGCCGGACGCCTTCGGACCGGCCGAGCTGGTGGACTATGCAGAGCAGCGAAGGAGCAAGACGTGACTGAAGCATTCGACGCCGTCGACATCATCCGAGCCAAGCGCGACAGGCAGCCGCTCTCGACCGAGCAGATCGGCTGGCTCATCGACGCCTACACGCGCGGCTACGTGGACGACCCGCAGATGGCGGCGCTCGCGATGGCGATCCTGCTCAACGGCATGGAGCGGCGCGAGATCCACGACCTCACCATGGCGATGATCGCGTCGGGCGAGCGCATGGACTTCTCGTCGCTCGACGCGCCCACGGTCGACAAGCACTCCACCGGCGGCGTCGGCGACAAGATCACGCTGCCCCTCATGCCGCTCGTCGCCGCGTTCGGCGCCGCGGTGCCGCAGCTGTCGGGCCGCGGTCTCGGTCACACGGGCGGCACGCTCGACAAGCTGGAATCGATCCCCGGCTGGCGCGCCGACCTCACGAACGACGAGATGCTCGAGCAGCTCCGCACCGTCGGTGGCGTCGTGTGCGCCGCGGGTGCGGGCCTCGCGCCCGCGGACAAGCGGCTGTACGCGCTGCGCGACATCACGGGCACCGTCGAGGCGATCCCGCTCATCGCGTCGTCGATCATGTCGAAGAAGATCGCCGAGGGCACGGGCGCGCTCGTGCTGGACGTGAAGTTCGGCTCCGGCGCCTTCATGCGGGAGTTCGAGAAGGCACGCGAGCTCGCGCACACCATGGTCGAGCTCGGCCGCGACGCCGGCGTCGAGACGCGCGCGCTGCTGACCACGATGGACACGCCGCTCGGACTCGCGATCGGCAACGCGAACGAGGTGCGCGAGTCGGTCGAGGTGCTTGCCGGCGGAGGACCGGCGGACGTCGTCGAGCTGACCGTCGCGCTGGCGCGCGAGATGCTCGACGCGGTGGGCAAGGGCGATGCCGACGTCGAGGCGGCGCTGGCGGACGGTCGCGCGATGGATGTCTGGCGCAAGTTCGTGATCGCGCAGGACGGCGATCCCGATGCCCCGCTCCCGGACCCGAACGAGACCCACACCGTGGTCGCTGAGACCGACGGCGTGCTCGTGCGCCAGGAGGCGCTGCCGTTCGGCATCGCCGCGTGGCGGCTCGGGGCGGGCCGTGCCAGGGCGAGCGACCCGGTCGTGCACGCCGCTGGCATCGATCTGCACGTCAAGCCCGGCGATGCCGTGCGCACGGGCGATCCCCTCTGGACGATCTCGGCAGACGATGCTGCGCGCATCCCGCGGGCGCTCGAGGCGCTCGAGGGCGCGTGGGAGCTCGCCGCCCCCGGCACGGATGTCGAGGTGCCGTCGATCGTGCGCGAGCGCATCGCCTGACATCGCCGTCGACCCGGTGCGCGGCAGCCGCGTGCGCTCGGGGCCGCCGTGTGCTTCGCTAGGGCCACTGTCCAGCAGCCTGAGGAGCGCACCGTGACCAACAGCCCCAACCCGGCATCGACGCCGCAGCCCTACGCCGCGGGCGCGGGATCGTACGGCGAGCCCGCCCCGCGCATGCTGAGCATCGCGAGCCTCGTCCTCGGGATCGCCTCGGTGTTCCTCGGCCTCACCTTCCTCGTACCCATCGCGGGCATCGTCACCGGCGTCATGGCGCGCAAGCGTGAACCGGAGGGTCGCACGATGGCGCTCTGGGGCATCTGGCTCTCGATCGCGATGCTCGTGCTCGGCATCCTGCTGTGGGTCACGGTCGGCGGCATCATCCTCGCGACCTTCGGACTGGCCGCGACCGCGGGAGCCTGACCCGCGTCCGGTGGTGGACGACGCGCCGGGACGGATACGATCGAGACTGCAGGCACCCGATGACGGAGGCACGATGAGCCGGTACGAGGTCGACGGCGTCGACATCCAGACCTTGCCGAAGGTCAGCCTCCACGACCACCTCGACGGCGGCCTGCGTCCGCAGACGATCATCGAGCTCGCCGACGAGATCGGCGTCGCGCTGCCCGCGTCCGATGCCGCAGCGCTCGGCGACTGGTTCGCGGCGCAGTCGAACTCCGGATCGCTGCCCGAGTACCTGACGACCTTCGACATCACCACCGCCGTCATGCAGACGGAGCACGGCCTGCATCGCGTCGCGAAGGAGTTCGTGCTGGATCTCGCGGAGGACGGCGTGATCTACGGCGAGATCCGCTGGGCGCCCGAGCAGCACCTGCAGCGCGGCCTCTCGCTCGACCAGGCGGTCGAAGCCGTGCAGGCAGGCATCGAAGAGGCGATCGGCCTCGTCGCCACCCACGGTGGTCGCATCCGCGTCGGACAGCTCGTGAGCGCCATGCGCCATCTCGACCGCGCCGATGAGATCGCCCAGCTGGCGCTGCGTCACCGCGACGCGGGCGCCGTCGGCTTCGACATCGCGGGCCCCGAGGACGGCTTCCCCGCCTCGCGCCTGCAGTCCGCGTTCGACACGCTCGCGCACGCGCACTTCCCCGCCACCGTGCACGCCGGTGAGGGTGCAGGCATCGACTCCATCGCCGACGCACTCTTCGCCGGCCGTGCGCTGCGGCTCGGACACGGCACCCGCATCGCCGAGGACATCGTGGTCGAGGAGGAGACCGATGACGCGATCGTCGTGCGGCTGGGCGAGATCGCCCAGTGGGTGAAGGATCGACAGATCGCCCTCGAGGTCAGCCCCTCGTCGAACCTGCAGACCGGCACCATCGCGCAGTGGGGCGACGCACTCTCCTCCCACCCGATCGATCTGCTGCATCAGCTGCAATTCTGCGTCACCGTGAACCCCGACAACCGCCTGCAGTCGGGCACGACGCTCACGCGCGAGCTCGGCCTGCTGGTCGAGAACTTCCTCTGGGATCTCGACGACCTCGAGCAGGTCACGCAGAACGCGGCGGCCAGCGCCTTCTGCAGCTTCGAGGAGCGCGAAGAGCTCGCCGACGAGATCGCCGACGGGTTCGACGATCTGCGATGACGCTGCCGCTTGATCGGGCGACCTTCGCCCCGGGAGTCCACGCCGCCGACTGGCGTGCCGCCGTGCGCGCCGCAGGCGTCGATCTCGTGACCGCTGGCGCGGTGGGGCGAGCGTACGTCGACGAGCTCGTGCAGCAGATCGAGCAGGCCGGCCCCTACTGCGTCGTCGCCCCGGGTGTCGCCGTCCCGCACGCGAAGGCAAGCGCCGTGGTTCGCCGCGATGCGCTCTCGATCGTCATCCTCGATGAGCCGGTCGCCTTCGGGCATCCGCACCACGACCCGGTCCGGGTGGTCATCGGGCTTGCCGCCACCAGCGCCAAGCGCCACCTGCTCATGCTGGCCGAGCTCGCCAACGCCCTCGACGCCCCGGGCGTCACCGATGCGCTCACGTCGGCCGACACGCGCGATGAGGCGATCGCGGCGCTGCGCAGCTGATCCGGGCTATCGCGCGCCGGACCGAGGCAGCGGGCGGCGCACCATGCTGCCCGCTCACGCCTCCAGCAGCGGCGCGACCGCCTCGGCGATCGCGTCGACGCGCTCACGGGCGGCACGGATGCGCTGCGCAGGCGGGCCGTCGGTCGACGTCGCGTCGAGGTAGACCTTCACCTTCGGCTCGGTGCCGCTCGGGCGCACCATCACGCGCGAGCCGTCGTCGAGCGTGAAGCGCAGGATGTCGCCGATCGAGCCGTGCTCCGGCAGCGCGAGGTCGTCGGCGGCGAGCACGGTCGAACCTGCCAGGGCGATCGGCGGGTGGGCGCGCAGCGCCGCCATGATCGCGGGGATGCGCGTGAGGTCGGTGACGCGCACGCTCACCTGGCCGGACTCGAACGCGCCGAATTCGCCGGCCATCGCCAGCAGCTCCTCCGAGAGCGACGAGCCGCGCTCGTGCAGCTCGCTCGCGATCGTCAGCAGCCGCACGAGCGCAGAGATGCCGTCCTTGTCGCGCACCGTGCCGGGGTTCACGAGGTAGCCGAGGGCCTCCTCGTAGCCATAGGTGATGCCGGGCACGCGCGAGACCCACTTGAAGCCCGTGAGCGTCTGCACGAACTCGAGCCCGTGCGCTTCAGCGATGACACCGAGGCCGGGGGAGGAGACGATCGAGGCGGCGAGCACGCCGTGCCCGCGAGCCGACCGGGCTGCGTCCCAGCCGAGGAGCAGACCGACCTCGTTGCCCGTGAGCATGCGCCAGCCGGTCTCGCCGTCGTCCGGCACGGCGACGGCCAGCCGGTCGGCATCCGGGTCGTTGGCGACGATGAGCTCCGCGCCCTCGGTCGTCGCGAGCGCCATGGCGAGGTCGAGGGCGCCGGGCTCCTCGGGGTTCGGGAAGTCCACGGTGGGGAACGTGCCGTCGGGCTGCGCCTGCTCCGGCACCGTGATGACGGCCGGGAAGCCCGCCTGCGCGAGCACCGCCTCCACCGTCTCGAGGCCCACGCCGTGCAGCGGTGTGTAGACGACCTTCGGGCCGGTCGCGCCGGGCATGCCCTGGTCGGGCTGGCCGATCGCTGCGGTGGCCTCGACGTACGCGCGCCAGACGCCCTCGCCCGCGACCTCCACCTCGCCGCGCGGGTAGTCGGCGACGGGGATCGAGGCAGCCTCCTCGATGCGCGCGGCGATCTCGGCGTCGACGGGCGGCACGATCTGGCTGCCCTCGTCGGCGCCCCCCAGGTAGACCTTGTAGCCGTTGTCGGCGGGCGGGTTGTGGCTTGCCGTCACCATCACGCCCGCGCTCACACCGAGGTGCCGCACCGCGAACGCCGTGACCGGCGTCGGCAGCAGCCGCGGCAGCAGGATCGCGCGCACCCCTCGACCTGCGAAGACCTCGGCGGCATCTCGGGCGAAGCGCTCGGACCCGCGCCGGCCATCCCAGCCGATGACGACCGATGGATGCGGCTCGCGTGCCACCAGGAAGTCGGCGAGGCCCGCAGAGGCCTGCTGCACGACGACGCTGTTCATGCGGTTCGGGCCCGGAGCGATGCGGCCGCGCAGCCCGGCTGTGCCGAATTGCAGCCGACCGGTGAAGGCATCCGTCACCTCGGCCAGCGCGGCCTGATCGCCCGCCTCGGCGGCGGTGATCGACGACTCGAGCTCGGCGCGGGTCTCGAGGTCGGGGTCGGCGGCGGCCCAGGCGCGCGCTGCCGCGAGCGTCTCGACGCTCATGCCTCGTTGCCGATCGCCGCGACCACGTCGGCCAGGAGGCGGCCGAGGCGGCCCTCCGCCTCGCGGCCCGCCTCGATGACCTCCTGGTGCGACAGCGGCGTGGTCTGGATGCCGGCGGCGAGGTTGGTGATGAGGCTGAGGCCCAGCACCTCCATGCCGGCCTCGCGCGCGGCAATGGCCTCGAGCGCGGTCGACATGCCGCAGATGTGCCCGCCCATCGTCTTCGCCATCTGCACCTCTGCGGGCGTCTCGTAGTGCGGACCGCGGAACTGCACGTAGACGCCCTCGTCGAGGCTGCCGTCGACGGTGCGGGCGACGTCTCGCAGCCGCGGCGAGTAGAGGTCTGTCAGGTCGACGAACGTCGCGCCCTCGAGCGGTGAATCGGCCGTGAGGTTGAGGTGGTCGCTGATGAGCACGGGCTGCCCGGGCGTCCACTGCGGCTTGATGCCGCCGGCGCCGTTGGTGAGCACCATGACGGAGGCGCCGGCCGCGGCCGCAGTGCGCACCGAGTGCACCACCCGCCGCACGCCGTGACCCTCGTAGTAGTGGGTGCGAGCGCCGATGACCAGCGCGCGCCGGCCGTCGTCGGTGAGCACCGACCGGATGGTGCCGACGTGGCCCTCGAGCGCGGGCTTCGAGAATCCGGTGACATCGGTCGCCGCGATCGTGTGCGTGGTCTGGCCGAGCAGATCCGCGGCCTTCGCCCATCCGGAGCCGAGCGTCAGGGCGACGTCGTGCCGATCGACGCCGGTGATGCGGCGGATGTCGTCGGCGGCCTGCTGGGCGACGGCGAGAGGGTCTGCGGGTGGGTCGAGCGGGTGCGTCATGGCGCCCACTCTAGGGGTGGCGGCGCTCGCGGCTCTGGATGGCGCGCGACCGTCGCTGCCGGATGGCGCGGCTCGGCTCCCGCGCGCCTAGGCTTGGCCACCATGGCTATCGGCGCGACCATGCACACGTTCGACATCCAGCTCTCGGATGTCGATCGAGGCGTCTACGAGACGCTGTCGCTGCGCGTGGCGCAGCATCCCTCGGAGACGCAGCAGTTCATGGCGACGCGGGTGCTCGCGCTGTGCCTCGAGCACGAGGAGGGCATCGTGTTCGGCGATGGCATCTCCGGCGGCGACGAGCCGGCCGTGCTCGTGCGCGACATGACGGGGGCGCTCGTGGCGTGGATCGAGGTCGGGGCGCCGGACGCCGAGCGCGTGCATCGCGGCAGCATGGCCGCTGACCGCACCGCCGTCTACACGCACAAGGACGCGGAGCGGGTCGCGACGCGATGGGCGGGCAAGCGCATCCACCGGCCGGAGGACGTGCGCCTGGTGTGGTTCGACGATGGCTTCATCGACGCTGTCGCCGATGCCGTCACGCGCCGCACCACCATGGCCGTCTCGGTCACTGAGGCCGTGCTCTACGTCGAGGTCAACGGCACGAACCTCACTTCGACCATCCACGAGCGCCGCGCGGGCTGACGCGCGGCGCTCCGCCGTGTCCGGCCGCCGTGCCCCGCCCGGCCGCCGTGCCCGGCGAGCTGCCGTGCCCGGCGATCGTCTGCCCGCCCCTGCACAACGCAAGCTGCGCCAGCGAAGTCGCTGGCGGCGACGGAGCGGTCGCCCCACGGGCCGCTGTTCGGGGATGCGGGGCTTGCGTTGTGCGTCGCGGGTGGGGCTCGCAGCCGGCTGTCGCTGCGGCCCGGTCCGGCCGTCGTGCCCCGGCGCGCGACCGCCCGCCCCTGCACAACGCAAGCTGCGCCAGCGAAGTCGCTGGCGGCGACGGAGCGGTCGCCCCACCGGCCGCTGGTTGGGGATACGGGGCTTGCGCTGTGCGTCGCGGGTGGAGCTCGCAGCCGGCTGTGCGTCGCGGGTGGAGCTCGCAGCCGGCTGTGCGTCGCGGGTGGAGCTCGCAGCCGGCTGTGCGTCGCGGGTGGGGCTAGCGGCCGGCTGCCGTTGCGGCCCGGTCCGGCCGTCGTGCCCCGGCTCGCGACCGCCCGCCCCGCACAACGCAAGCTCCGGCTGCGAAGTGGCGGGCGCGGGCAGGGCGGTCGCCCCGCAGGCCGCTGTTCGGGGATGCGGGGCTTGCGTTGTGCGTCGCGGGCGGGGTGGGGCGCGGGATGCGGGATGATGGAGCGCGTGAGTGCATTCGAACGCAAGCAGCGCGTGGTGATCATCGGTGGCGGGCCCGGCGGCTATGAGGCCGCCCTGTCCGGGGCGCAGCTCGGGGCGGATGTCACGCTCATCGAGCGCACGGGCGTCGGGGGCAGCGCGATCCTGACAGACGTCGTGCCCTCGAAGTCCCTCATCGCCACCGCCGAGTCGGCCGCGGCGATCCGCGATGCCAACCAGCTGGGCGTGCAGTTCTCGGTGCGCGGCGAGTCCGGTCGGGCCCAGAAGCCGGAGGTGGCGGTCAACCTGCGCGCCGTCAACCGCCGCCTGCTCTCACTGGCAGCGAAGCAGTCGCTCGACATGAAGGCCGACCTCGAGAGGGTGGGCGTCACGATCGTGCAGGGCGAGGGCCGGCTCGACGGTCCGGGTCGCGTCGTCGTCTCGACCGGGAAGCAGGGCGCCGACTTCGACGAGTTCGAGGCCGACACGATCGTGGTCTCCGTCGGGGCCACGCCCAGGCAGCTGCCCTCGGCGATGCCGGACGGAGAGCGCATCCTGGAGTGGACGCAGCTGTACTCGCTCGACGAGGTGCCGGAGCACCTGATCGTGGTCGGCTCGGGCGTCACGGGAGCCGAGTTCGCGAGCGCCTACAGCCACGTCGGGGCCAAGGTCACGCTCGTCTCCAGCCGCGAGCAGGTGCTGCCGGGCGAAGACGCCGACGCAGCCGCGGTGATCGAGGATGTCTTCCGCCGCCAAGGCATGCAGGTGCTGTCGAAGTCGCGCGCCGAGAAGGTCGAGCGCACCGATTCCGGCGTGGTCGTGACGCTGACCGACGGCCGCACGGTCGAGGGTTCGCACTGCCTGATGGCGGTCGGGTCGGTGCCCAACACCTCGGGCATCGGGCTCGAGGAGTCGGAGATCGAGCTGGCCGAGTCGGGCCACATCCTCGTGAACCGCGTCGCACGCACGAACCTGCCCAACGTCTACGCCGTTGGCGACTGCGCCGATGCGCTGCCGCTCGCGTCCGTCGCATCGATGCAGGGCCGCACCGCCATGTTCCACGCGCTCGGGGATGCCGTGCACCCCATCTCGATGCGCACCGTCGCGTCGAACATCTTCACGCAGCCGGAGATCGCCACCGTCGGCTGGTCGCAGAAGCAGATCGAGGAGGGCGTCGCGCAGGGCGAGGTCTACCGGATCGACCTCTCGACCAATGCGCGCGCGAAGATGATGGGCGTCGAGGACGGCTTCGTGAAGCTCTTCGCCCGCACCGGCTCCGGCACGGTCATCGGCGGCGTGATCGTCGCGCCGAAGGCCTCTGAGCTCATCTTCCCGGTCACGATGGCGATGGAGCACCGGCTGACGGTCGACCAGATCGCGCGCGTGTTCCCGGTGTTCCCATCGCTGACCGGCTCGATCTCCGACGCCGCTCGGGCGATGCACCGCTTCGAGGACTGACGCGCGACAGCGCCGGGCGGCCGCGCGCCAGACGGCTGCGCGGGAGCCTGCCGCAGGTCTCGCCTCGTGTGAGCGGTCGGCGTCAGTCCGCGTCGGGCGCGATCGTGACGAGCTGGTGCCCAGAGGGCACGGTCTTGCCGACCGGCGCGTCGATCGCGGCGATGGTGCCGTCGATGGGCGCCGAGAGCGGCTGCTCCATCTTCATCGCCTCGAGCACGACCAGCAGGTCGCCCGCGACGACGCGATCTCCCACCTGCACCGCAGCCTTCACGACGGTCGCCTGCATGGGCGAGACGATCGAGCCGGAGCCGGCGCCGCCCTCGAGCGCGCGGCGCGTGCGGCGGGGCGCCGGACCCTTCGCATCCTTGGTGTCGGAGAAGAGCCGCTGCGGCATCGACACGGAGATGCGCTTGCCGTCACTCTCCACGACGACCGTGCGCCGCGCCTCCGGACCGCCGAGCTCGCCGGGCTCGCCATCCCAGGCGGGGATGTCGTTCTCGAACTCGGTCTCGATCCACGAGGTGTAGATGCTGAACGGGGCATCGCCCTCCGGGGCGAAGGCCGGGTCGTCGACGACCCGCCGGTGGAAGGCCAGCACGGTCGGCAGGCCATCGACCTCGAACTCCGCGAGCGCCCGGCGCGAGCGCTCCAGCGCCTCGGCGCGATCGCGGCCCGTGACGATGAGCTTGGCGAGCATCGAGTCGAAGTTGCCGCCGATGACGTCGCCGGCGACCACGCCGGAGTCGATGCGCACCCCGGGGCCCGAGGGCGTGCGGTAGCTGCGCACGGGTCCGGGCTGCGGCATGAATCCACGGCCGGCATCCTCGCCGTTGATCCGGAACTCGATCGAGTGGCCGCGCACCTCCGGGTCGTCGTAGCCGAGCGCCTCGCCCTCCGCGATGCGGAACTGCTCGCGCACCAGGTCGATGCCCGTCACCTCCTCGGAGACCGGATGCTCCACCTGCAGCCGGGTGTTCACCTCGAGGAACGAGATGGTCCCGTCCGCACCGATGAGGAACTCGCACGTGCCGGCACCCACGTACTTCGCAGCGCGGAGGATCTCCTTCGATGCGCGACGCAACTCGGCGTCCTGCTCCGCGGTGATGAAGGGGGCGGGTGCCTCCTCCACCAGCTTCTGATGCCGGCGCTGCAGCGAGCAGTCGCGGGTGGAGACGACGACGACGTTCCCGTGCGCGTCGGCAAGGCACTGCGTCTCCACGTGCCTGGGCTTGTCGAGGTACTTCTCCACGAAGCACTCACCGCGGCCGAACGCAGCCACTGCCTCACGGGTGGCGGAGTCGAACTGCTGCGCGACCTCCTCCCGCGTGAAGGCGACCTTCAGGCCGCGGCCGCCGCCGCCGAACGCCGCCTTGATGGCCACGGGGAGGCCGAACTCGTCGACGAACGCCAGCACTTCCGCCGCGCCGGCGACCGGCTCGATCGTGCCTGGTGCGAGCGGGGCGCCGACCGACTCGGCGATGTGCCGGGCGGAGACCTTGTCGCCCAGCTGCTCGATGGCGTCGGGGCTCGGGCCGATCCAGGTGATGCCGGCGTCGATGACGGCGCGCGCGAAGTCGGCGTTCTCGGCCAGGAAGCCGTAGCCCGGGTGCACGGCATCCGCACCGGAGCGGCGCGCGACCGAGAGGATCTTGTCGATCACGAGGTAGGAGTCGGCGCTCGTGGAGCCGTGCAGCGAGTAGGCCTCGTCGGCCAGCTGCGCGTGCTGCGCATCGCGGTCGGGCTCGGCGTAGACCGCGACCGAAGCGATCCCCGCGTCGCGCGCCGCGCGAATGATGCGGACAGCGATCTCGCCGCGGTTGGCGATCAGGACCTTCGTGATGCGGGGCATGGTTCCCCAGCCTAGGCGTCGACGCATGACGGATGCGTGCACTCCGCACACAGAAGCACGGGTTGTCGTTGCCGATTCCCACAGTGCCGCGCAGTGCGCCCGCGAACGCGGACTTGGTGAGTGAGTGCTCACTCACCTAAGATCGCTCCGTGACTCCCATCCCTCGCCTGAGCGCGGACGACCGCCGCGCCCAGATCATCGAGGCGGTGACGCCCGCGGTGCTGACGCACGGCATCGCCGTCACGACCCGGCAGCTGGCTGAGGCTGCGGGCGTCTCGGAGGGCACGCTCTTCAAGGCCTTCGGCGACAAGGAGTCGCTGCTGCTGGCGCTCGCGGAGTACCACCTCACGATGGAGCACGCCGGCGAGACCGCTGCGATGCCGCTCGACACGCTCGAGGAGGTCGTGAGCTGGACGCTCCGCGAGCTGGTCGAGCGCACCCGCTTCGTGTTCCGGTTGGTGATGGCGCTCGGCCCCATCGGTCAGCGCGCGGCCGCGTCAGCGCGCGCCGACTTCGAGGCGTCGAAGCATCGACTCGCCGGTCGCTTCGAGCCGTTCCGCGATGAGCTGCGGGTGTCGCCCGTGGTCGCCGCCGATGTGGTGCGCACGCTCGCGTGGGCAGCTGCCTCCAGCTGGGGCGAGCACGGCGCCGTGTCGTCGGTCGACGAGATCCTCGAGGTGCTGCTGCACGGCATCGTGCATGACCCCGCCGTCTCGAGCACGCGCGGTGGCACGCACGGTGCCGTCGTCTCGGCACTCGCCACCGACACACAGAAGGGCTGATCATGCTCTGGAAGCTCATCGTCCGCTACGTCAAGCCCTCCTGGCTCCCGCTCGTGCTCGTCGTCGCGTTCCAGTTCACGCAATCGGTGCTGTCGCTGATGCTGCCGACCATCAATGCAGAGATCATCAATGACGGCGTCCTCAAGGGCGACACCGACCTCATCTGGCGCCTCGGCTTCCTGATGCTCGGACTGAGCCTCGGGCAGGTGACCGCCAACATCCTGGCGATCCTGTTCGGCGCTCGCCTCGCGATGCGCGCCGGGCGCGACCTACGGGCCGACATCTTCCGCACCGTGGGCGACTACAGCGAGCAGGACGTGCAGCGCTTCGGCCCCGCGAGCCTCATCACCAGGAACACGAACGACGTGCAGCAGGTGCAGATGCTGATCCTGATGAGCTGCACGATGCTGCTGTCGGCGCCGATGCTCGCGATCGGTGGCGTGATCATGGCCATCCGGGCGGATGCGACGCTCGCCTGGCTCATTGCTGTCGCGGTGCCGCTGATGCTCATCGTGCTGGTGTTCCTCGTCACCCGCCTGGTGCCGATCTTCCGTCAGCTGCAGGAGCGCATCGACGGCATCAACAAGGTGCTGCGCGAGCAGCTGACGGGCATCCGAGTCATCCGTGCCTTCGTGCAGGAGCGACAGGAGAAGCAGCGCTTCGCGGTCGCGAACGACCTCGTCACCGATGCGATGCTGCGCACCGGCAACATCTTCGTGCTGATCTTCCCGATCATCATGCTGATCGTCGAGCTCTCGTCGATCTCGGTGCTGTGGTTCGGGGCCGGCCTCGTCAACACGGGGGAGCTGGAGATCGGCACCATGATGGCGTTCCTGCAGTACCTCATGCAGATCCTGATGGGGGTCATGATGGCGACCTTCATGACGATCATGATCCCGAGAGCAGCGGTGTCCGCGAAGCGCATCGGCGATGTGCTCGAGACCGAGCCCTCCATCGAGCGGGTGGCGAGCGGCGTGCCCATGTCGACGCCGGGCACCGTCGAGCTGCGGGACGTCGTCTTCCGCTACCCGGGCGCCGACATCCCGGTGCTCGACGGGGTCTCGCTGCGCGCATCCGCGGGCGAGACCGTGGCGATCATCGGGTCGACCGGTGCCGGGAAGACGACCCTCGTCAACCTCATCCCGCGCCTGTTCGACGCCACCGGCGGCCACGTGCTGGTCGGCGGGGCCGACGTCACCGAGCTCGACGCCGAGACCCTCTGGCGCGGCATCGCGATCGTGCCGCAGCGGCCCTACCTCTTCGGCGGCACGGTGGCGTCCAACCTGCGCTACGGCAACGAGCAGGCGACCGACGAGCAGCTCTGGCGAGCCCTCGAGATCGCGCAGGCGGCCGGCTTCGTGCAGCAGCTCGACGGCCAGCTCGATGCGCGCATAGCCCAGGGCGGCACGAACGTCTCCGGCGGCCAGCGTCAGCGGCTGTCGATCGCGAGAGCGCTCGTGGCCGAACCCGACGTGCTGGTCTTCGACGATTCGTTCTCGGCGCTCGACCTGACGACGGATGCGCGCCTGCGGGCAGCGCTGGCCGAGGCGGTCGGGCACATCACCCAGATCGTGGTCGCACAGCGCGTCTCGACCATCGTCGACGCCGACCGCATCGTCGTGCTCGAGGCCGGGAGGGTGGTCGGCACCGGCACGCACACCGAGCTGCTCGAGCGCAGCGAGACCTACCGCGAGATCGTCGATTCGCAGCTGGCTGTGGAGGCCTGAGATGTCAGAGCAGCAGGAGCCGACCCGTCAGGAGCGGATCGCGGCGCGCAGGGCGCGCTTCGCGAAGGCCGAGCCCGAGATGACCGAGGAGGAGCGCCTCCAGGAGGAGCTCGCCGAGGCCGCCCGTCAGGGCGCGGGCGACTGGGGACCGCCGCCCGGCAAGGCGAAGTCGTTCTGGTCATCCGGCAGGCGGCTGCTGTCGCTGCTGCACCCGTACCGCTGGTGGCTGGCGCTCGTGGTGCTGGTCGGCACCATCGGCGTGGTGCTGGTCGTGCTCGGGCCGAAGATCCTCGGCGAGGCGACGAACGTCATCGTGCAGGGCTTCGTCCAGCAGCAGCTGCCGGCGGGCACCACGCAGGCGCAGGTCGTCGAGGGGCTGCGGGCCGCCGGGCAGGATGAGTTCGCCAACCTGGTCGAGCGGATGCCGGACCTGCAGCCGGGACAGGGCATCGACTTCGACGCGCTCGGGGGGATCCTGCTGCTCGTGCTCGGCATCTACCTCGTCGGCGCCTTCTTCCAGTGGCTGCAGGGATACGTCGTGAACGGCATCGTGCAGCGCACGGTGCAGGGTCTGCGAACGGATGTGGAGCGCAAGATCCACCGGCTGCCGCTGTCGTACTACGACCGCACGCAGCGCGGCGAGCTGCTCTCGCGCGTGACGAACGACCTCGACAACGTCTCGCAGTCGATGTCGCAGTCCATGTCGCAGATCCTGACGGGGCTCCTCACGGTCGTCGGCGTGCTCGTCATGATGCTCTCGATCAACGGCTGGCTCGCACTCATCGCGCTCATCGCCGTGCCGCTCACGGGCATCATCCTGGGCGCCGTGATGGGCCCGGCGCAGGGGCGCTTCAAGGAGCAGTGGAAGCGCACCGGCACGCTGAATGCGATCGTCGAGGAGGCCTTCACGGGCCACGCGCTCGTCAAGGTCTTCGGCCGCGAGGAGGCGGTGCGTGCCCGCTTCGCCGAGCAGAACGACGCCGTGTTCGACGCGTCGTTCAAGGCGCAGTTCCTCTCCGGCCTGGTGTTCCCGCTGATGACCTTCGTCGGCAACATCGGCTACGTGCTCGTCGCGGTCGCCGGTGGGCTGTTCGTGGCGGCGGGCCAGATCCTGGTGGGCGATGTGCAGGCGTTCATCCAGTACTCGCAGCAGTTCTCGCAGAACCTCGGGCAGATCGGCCAGACCATCACGATGGTGCAGTCGGGCGTCGCGAGCGCCGAGCGCGTCTTCGAGCTGCTCGACGCCGAGGACGAGGCGTCGGACGAGGGCGGCGTGGCGGCGAGCGGGGGCTCCGGTCGGGTCACCTTCGAGCACGTGCGCTTCTCGTACTCGCCGGACAGGCCGCTCATCGAGGATCTCTCGCTCGACGTCGAGCCCGGACAGACGGTCGCGATCGTGGGACCGACCGGCGCCGGCAAGACGACCCTCGTGAACCTGCTCATGCGCTTCTACGAGCTCGACGGCGGCCGCATCACGCTCGATGGCGTCGACACGGCCACGATGACGAGGGATGCGCTGCGCGCGCAGACCGGCATGGTGCTGCAGGACACGTGGCTGTTCGGCGGCTCGATCCGCGACAACATCGCCTACGGCAGGCCCGAGGCCACCGAGGAGCAGATCCGGGAGGCTGCGGAGGCGACCTACGTCGATCGCTTCGTGCACGCGCTGCCGGATGGCTACGACACCGTCATCGACGAAGAAGCATCCAACCTCTCGGCAGGCGAGAAGCAGCTGGTGACGATCGCGCGCGCCTTCCTGGCGCAGCCGAGCGTGCTGATCCTCGACGAGGCGACCTCGTCGGTCGACACCCGCACCGAGCTGCTGCTGCAGCACGCGATGGCGGCGCTGCGCACGGACCGCACCTCGTTCGTGATCGCGCATCGGCTCTCCACCATCCGCGATGCCGACCTCATCCTGGTGATGGAGGCCGGGCGCATCGTCGAGCAGGGCTCGCACGAGCAACTGGTCGCGCAGCGCGGCGCCTACTGGCGACTGCTCAACGCGCAGTTCCAGGAGGCGGCGACGGATCTCGACCTCGAGGACGAGCTGGCGCAGCCGGGAGCAGGGGCTCCGCAGCAGACCACGTAGCTGCACCCGGCATCTTCCGCCGCGGTTGAGTCGGACGCGTCAGGCCTGCAGCGCCGCCCATCCCTCGGCGTCGTGGACCGCGAAACCGTCGAAGCGGTCCCGCGGGTCGATGCCTGCCGCGACGTCGGCGAGTGCCGCATCCATCGCCGCCCGCCCGTCGTCGGCGAACGTCTCGCGCGCCGAGGGTGCGGGGTGCCGCACGGGGCCCGTCTCGACCCCGATCCGATAGGGCCTGCCCGCGCGACGCAGCAGCGCACGCGCAGCGCTGCTGACCGCGAAGATGTCGTCGGCTCGGTCGCGGTAGGCCATGAGCGTCACGGCGTCCGCGGCGCTCGCGATGCGCAAGAACGCGCTCGGATGGGTCTCGGCAAGCCATGGCACGAGGTCGACCTCGACCGGCAGCTCGGTGTGCGCGGCGACCTCGCGCACGGCGCGCTCGAGGCCCGCGAGCATCCGGGCGTCGTTCCCCGCCCAGTCCGCCGTGCCCCACGGCTCGATGTCGAGGTGCACGGCGTCGAAGGCGAGGCCGCCGACAGCGCGCTCCATCCACCGCAGCGCGCCCTGCCCATCGACCCACGACGGGTCGCCGCCGAGCGCACTCACGCGAATGCCGCGATCGCGCAGCGCGGCCACGCATGATCGGGTGTCTTTGCTCGGGCCGGGGCCGGGCACACTCACGAACGCCTCGTACACCCGTTCCTCGGAGAGGAAGGCGGCCACGGCCACGGCGTCGGGCGGTGCTGCCTCGTGCACCCAGAGCCAGGCCGCGCGAGCGACCGCAGGCTTGGCCTCTGGCGACATCAGCGCGTGAGCGACGGCCACGCGACGCCCAGCTCGCGGGCGAGTCTGCGCACGGCGGGGATGCTCATGCCCACGACCGTCGATGGGTCGCCGTCGATGCGGTCGATGAAGGCGGCGCCGCGGCCGTCGATCGTGAAGGCGCCGGCCACCTCCAGCGGCTCACCGGTGGCGACGTACGCGTCGATCTCGTCATCGTCGATGTCGGGGGAGAAGTCGAGATGCGTCGCAGTGGTCGCGCCCGCCGAGTCCTGGATCCGCCCGTCGCGCACCCGCAGCATCCAGTGCCCCGAGTGCAGCGTCGCCGACCTGCCGCGCTGTGCGAGCCAGCGCTCGCGCGCGCGCTCGGGCGTGTGCGGCTTGCCGAGCATCTCACCGTCGAGCTCGAGCGACGAGTCGCCCCCCAGCACGAGCCCGTCGAAGCCCGTGAGCGGATCCTGATCGAGCAGCGCCTCAGCTTTTGCCCGGGCGAGCAGCTGTACGTAGTCGGGCGGCGTGAGCGGGCCGTGCTGCGCCTCGTGCGAGACGATCAGGAACTCCTCATCGAGGTCGGTCGGGGTGACGATCGGCTCGATGCCCGCCTGCCTGAGCAGGGCGAGTCGGGCGGGCGATGCGGAGGCGATGATGAGCTGCACGCGACGATCCTCGCACCGACGTCCCGGTGGAGCGCCGAGTGGCGACGGTGCGGGAGGATGGAGCCATGCCTCAAGCAGAGATCCGCCCCGGTCAGATCGTCGAGCTCACCATCGACAACGTCGCTCACGGCGGCCGCTTCGTCGGTCGGTACGGCGCCTCCGAGGGCGAGCGCGGCCGGGTCGTGTTCGTGCCCGACACCATGCCCGGCGAGACCGTCAAGGCGCAGATCGTGGAGGTCAAGAAGTCGTTCGCCGTCGCCGTGGCGCTCGAGGTGGTGACGGCGTCGCCCGACCGCGTCCCGCACATCTGGTCGGAGGCCTCGATCGACCGCTCCCCGGCGGAGCGCGCCGGCGGCGCCGAGTTCGGCCACATCGCGCTGCCGCGCCAGCGCGAGCTGAAGCAGCGCGTGATCGAGGATGCGCTTGAGCGCACCGGCGGCATCACGCGCGAGGTGCCCGTGCAGGCTGCGCCCGGCGACGACGCGCGCGGCGGGCTCGGCTGGCGCACGCGCGTGCGCCTGCACGTCGACGACCGGGGCCGCCAGGGGCCGTTCGCGCCGCGCAGCCACGACGTCGTGCCGGTCACGAGCCTGCCGCTGGCGACCAAGGGCATCCAGCTCTCCGCGCAGCTCGATCAGCGCCTCGGCGGCGTCACCGCGGTCGACTACGTCGAGTGGGGCGTCGACGGTGAGGTCGACGTGATCGCGATGGAGGGCGCGCCCGAGCGAGGTCGCACCGACACGATCGTCGAGAAGGTCGGCGAGCGCGAGTTCCAGCTCGACCGCTCTGGGTTCTGGCAGGTGCACCGAGAAGCCGCGGGGGTGCTGACGGATGCGCTCCGTCGCATCATCGACGTCGACCGCGTCGATCCTGCGGGCTGGTCGCTCGACCTCTATGGCGGCGTCGGGCTCTTCGCGGCCACGATCGCCGAGCAGCTGGGGGAGCGCACCCGGGTGACGAGCGTGGAGGCCGACGAGGTCGCGACCGACCACGCGAGCGAGAACCTCGCCGAGTGGCTGGGCGCGAACGCCGAGACCGGCCGGGTTGATCGCTGGCTGCGCGACCTGGGCAAGCGCGCGAGCAGGCAGGACCGGGAGCGGCTCTCGAACGGCCTCGTCGTGCTCGACCCGCCGCGCGCGGGCGCCGGTCGCGACGTGATCGAGCAGATCGTCGAGCTGGAGCCCGCGCAGATCGTCTACGTCGCGTGCGACCCGGTCGCGCTCGCGCGTGACGCGAAGCTGCTGGGGGAGCGCGGCTGGAGCATCGGCTCGCTCGAGGCGTTCGACCTGTTCCCGCACACCCACCACATCGAGGCGGTGGCGGCCTTCCGTCGCTGAGGCGGGAGGTCGCGGGAGGCGGTTGCCGTGCGGGCGGCGGTGAGCGAGCGGTACGGGGCACCAGAGGTGGTGGTCGTGCGGGACGTCCCGGCGCCCGTGCCCGCAGACGGAGAGATCCTCATCCGAGTCGACGCGACCAGCGTCAACCGCACGGACTGCGCGTATCGAGCTGCGAGACCGTTCTTCATGCGCGCCTTCACCGGGCTGCGTCGCCCGCGCCGAGCGGTGCTCGGCACCGAGTTCGCCGGTGAGGTTGCGCGGGTCGGGGCGGCTGTCGACCGATTCTCGGTGGGCGATCGCGTCTTCGGCTACTGCGAGGGTCGCTTCGGAGCGCACGCGGAACTGCTCGCGGTGCGGCAGGACTCATTGGTCGCCACCGTGCCCGACGGGGTCGATCAGGTCACCGCCGCTGCCGCGACGGAGGGCAGTCACTACGCAGCATCCATGATCCGCCGCGCGGGCGTGCGCACCGGCGACCGGGTGCTGGTGCATGGCGCGACCGGCGGCATCGGCTCGGCCGCGGTGCAGCTGCTCGTTGCCATGGACGCTCGCGTCACCGCGGTGTGCCACGCCGAACACGCGGAACTGGTGCGCGGGCTCGGCGCACACGACGTGATCGCCTTGGAGGAGCGCGACTTCACACGAGGTTCCGGCCGGTACGCCGTCGTGCTCGACACGGTCGGCAAGAGCACCTTCGGCCGCTGCCGACGGCTCCTCGAGCCCGGCGGTATCTACGTCTCCTCGGAGCTCGGGCCAGGCTGGCAGAACATTCCGCTCTCGCTCGTCGGACTGGTGCTCCGGCGAGGCCGCCGCGTGGTCTTCCCATTGCCGGACGAGGGGCCGCCGGTGCTCGAGCACATCCGCGAGCACCTTGCGGCGGGCACGTTCCGACCCGTCATCGATCGCACGTACGCGCTCGAGGACATCGTCGACGCGTATCACTACGTCGAGGCGGGCCAGAAGGTCGGGAACGTGGTCGTCACGGTGCGCAGCGACCCGCGACCCGGCTGAGCCCGCGACCCGGCGACGCACGCCCTCCGTGGCGCCGCGTCTCAGGATGAGGACGGACTGGCAGATGGGCGCGGAACGAGGAGCAATCGTCCTCGTCTCGCGAAACCTCCTCGATCTGGGACGCGTCGAGCTCGATCTCGGACGCGTCGAGCTGTCCCGCGCCACGGGGCGGCCGCGTCAGTGCGCCTTCGAGACGCCGCCAGCCGCCTTGGCGACCAGCCGCGCGACGCCCGGCAGCGTCGCCGCCCTCCACATGGCGCGCTGCGACTCGAGCTCGAGCCGCGTGTGCGGGGCGAAGGTGGCCTGGGCACGTCGTCCGCGCGCCTGCTCGCGCTCGATGATCGGTCGCCATTCGCGCTCGTAGGCGGCGAGGCCTGCGCGCAGCTCGCTGGCGTGCTTCGCGAACGCGAGCTCCTCGGCCAGCCGCTCGGCGCCCGCGATCGCGAGCGATGCGCCCTGCCCGGCAAGCAGCGAGACGGCCGCGCACGCGTCGCCGAGCAGCGCCACGCGACCGCGCACCCACGGATCGACCACCGTCTGGGCGACGTCGTCGATGTAGGGATCGCGGATGCCTCGCAGCGCCCGTCGGCCCAGCACGCCCAGCTCGCCGATCGCCTCCCGCGCCCCCTCTGGCGCGATGCCGCGCAGCACGGCGAAGCCGGTCACGCCCGTCTCGCCGAGCGGCGCGACCACCAGCTGGCGGTCCTGCTCGAGCTGCATGGCGACCCTGCCGTCGAGGTCGGCGTGCAGCGCTGCATCATCGCCGATCCAGGCGAGGGCCAGCAGGCCGCCGACCGGCCGCACGAACCCGCCGTGCGGGCCCCAGACGAGCTGCCGCACGCGGGAGCCGACGCCGTCGGCGCCGATCAGCAGGTCTGCGCGCACCCGATCGCCGTCCGAGAGCAGCATGTGCACCGACGTGCCGTCGTCGTGCACGGTCTCGAGCTGCGTGCCCCAGCGGATCCGCACGCTCTCCGGCAGCGCGTCCATCAGCGCCTCGATGATCCCCGGCCGCATGATCGTGAGGTACCGACCCGCCATCGCCTCCGCGACGAGCGAGATCGGCAGCTTCGCGCGCACGCGGCCTGCGGCGTCGACGCTGCGCAGCTCGTCGAAGGACTCGGCGCGGGCGCGGAGCGCCGGCAGCAGCCCTAGCCGCTCGGCGGCGTCGAAGCCGGGCCCGAAGAAATCGATCAGGTACCCGGATGCGCGTGGCGCGGGTGCGCGCTCAATGATCTCGACGCTCCAGCCGTCGAGCGCGAGGCGGCCGGCCAGCGCCAGGCCTGCGACACCGGCCCCGGAGATGATCGCATGCATGAATGCGACGCTACCGCTGCTGGCGCGGGGGCCGCGAGGTCATCGCAGCAGCGCCAGCAGCGCGCGCTCGCGCGAGCCGCGTGTGCCGATCGTCGCACCCGCCTCGAAGCGCTCGAAGACCTCCGGGTCGATGTAGCTCGCCTTCGCGACCGTCGGGGTGTTGCCGAGCGCCTCAGAGACCTCGATGATCGCACTCCGGATCGCGCGCTTGCGCTCGGTCGCGGTCGCGACATCGCGCGCCCGTGCGAGGGAGTCGGCCGCAACGATCGTGCCGTGCAGCGTGCGGAAGTCCTTCGCCGTGAACTCGCCGCCGGTCGCGCCGCGCACCGCGCGGTTCAGGTCGGCGTCGCGCAGCGAGTGGGTTCCCTGGCCGTCGCGCCAGGCCAGCAGTCGCGAGCGCGGCGAGCGACCCGCGCGCAGCTCCGCGACGCACGCGGCAAGATCGGCGTCGTCGATCGTGATGTCGAAGCGCTGGCCGGACTTGGCGGGGAAGCGCAGGCGCACCGTGTCGTCCTCGACGCGCGCGTGCCGCACGAGCAGCGTCATGAGCCCGTGCGAGCCGTGCTCCTCCGCATACGCGTCGCCTCCTGCGCGGATCGCCACCGCGTCGAGCACGCGCAGCGCGGCGGCGAGCACCCGTTCGCGCCCGAGGCCGTCGAGCGCCAGGTCGCGTGTGACGCGGCGGCGCATCGCAGGCAGCGCCTCTGCCAGGTCGAGCGCGCGCTCATGCTTCACGCGGTCGCGGCGCTCGCGCCACTGCGGGTGATAGATGTACTGCGTACGCCCGGCGCCGTCGGTTCCGATCGCCTGGATGTGCGCGAGCGGATCGGCCGCGATCCACACGTCCGTCCAGGCCGGCGGCACCGCGAGCGACCTGGCGCGCTCTCGGTCTGCGGCCGCAACCGCACGCCCGGTGTCGTGCCGGTACGACCAGCCGCTGCCGGCTCGGCGGCGGTGGATGCCCGCGTCCTTCGATGGTTGCGCCCTGCGCAGTCTCGCCATGCGGTGATGCTAGCGGCGGCACGCTGGCAGGCGGTCAGTCGCGCTTCCAGCGGAAGCCCGACGCGGTGCGCGACTTCGCCTGCCACTCGCTCTCGCTGTCGAGCACCCGGCGATGCTTGGTCTCGGCCCACTCCTCGGCGAGGCCGAGCAGGGCGGCCTGCACCGCCGCCTGCTCCTCCGCGGTCGGGGCGCCCGACACGACCCGCATGATCGCGGCGTCGGAGTTCGCACCCTCGCCCGCATCCGTGCCGTCGTGTGCCTGCGGGTCGGTCGTTGTCATCGTCGGATCCGTCACATCGGGATGTTGCCGTGCTTGCGCTCCGGCCGCTGCACGCGCTTCGTGCGCAGTGACCGGAACGCCCGCGTGATCATGACGCGCGTCTGCGCCGGCTCGATGATGCCGTCGAGCTCGCCGCGCTCTGCGGCCAGGAACGGCGAGGCGACGTTGTAGGTGTACTCGCTCGCGAGTCGCTGGCGCACGGCGGCGACATCCTCCCCGTCGGCCTCCGCCCGCTTGATCTCGTTGCGGTAGAGGATGTTGACGGCGCCCTGACCACCCATCACCGCGATCTCGGCAGAGGGCCACGCCACGTTGATGTCGGCGCCCAGCTGCTTCGACCCCATGACGATGTAGGCGCCGCCGTAGGCCTTGCGCGTGATCACCGTCACCATCGGCACCGTCGCCTCCGCGTACGCGTAGAGCAGCTTCGCGCCTCGGCGGATGACGCCCGACCACTCCTGATCGGTGCCCGGGAGGTAGCCGGGCACGTCGACGACCGTGAGGATGGGGATCGAGAACGCGTCGCAGAATCGCACGAAGCGAGCGGCCTTCTCGCCGGCCTCGATGTTGAGCGTGCCGGCCATCGCGTTCGGCTGATTGGCGATGACGCCCACCGTGCGGCCCTCGAGCCGGCCGAAGCCGATCACGATGTTGGGCGCGTAGAGCGGCTGCACCTCGAGGAACTCGCGATCGTCCATGAGCGTCTCGATGATCGCGAGCACGTCGTAGGGCTGATTGGGCGAATCGGGGATGATGGTGTTCAGCCGTCGATCGGCGTCGTTCACGACGCGCTCGGCGGTGTGGTCGTAGGCCGGCACCTCCGACTGGTTGTTGTCCGGCAGGTAGGCCAGCAGCGCCCGCACGTAGTCGAGCGCGTCATCCTCGTCGGCGGCCAGGTAGTGGCTGACGCCGGAGACGGTGTTGTGCGCGCGGCCGCCGCCGAGCTCCTCGAAGCCGACCTCCTCGCCGGTGACCGTCTTGATGACGTCGGGGCCGGTGACGAACATGTGGCTCGACTTGTCGACCATGATCACGAAGTCGGTCAGCGCGGGGGAGTAGACCGCACCGCCGGCAGCCGGGCCCATGATGATCGAGATCTGCGGGATCACGCCGGATGCGGCGGTGTTGTTGCGGAAGATCTCGCCGTACTTGCCGAGCGCGACGACGCCCTCCTGGATGCGCGCGCCGCCGGAGTCGAGCATGCCGACGATGGGCACGCCCACCTTCATCGCGTACTCCTGAATCTTCGTGATCTTCTCGCCCGCGACCTCGCCGAGCGAGCCGCCGAAGGTCGTGAAGTCCTGCGAGTAGACCGCGACTCGCCGCCCGTGCACCGTGCCGATGCCGGTGACGACCGAGTCGCCGTAGGGCCGGTTGCCCTCCATGCCGAACGCGGTCGTGCGGTGTCGCACGTAGGCGTCGAACTCGACGAACGAGCCCTGGTCGACGAACTGCTCGATGCGCTCGCGAGCGGTCTTCTTGCCCTTCGCGCCCTGACGCTCCTTCGCGCGTGTCTCCTTGTCGGTCACCGCCTCGCGGTGGCGCTCGCGCAGATCCGCGATGCGGTCTGCGGTGCTGGAGAGGGGAACTGCGGCCTCGGTGTCGTCGGTCACGGATGCCACTCTAGACGGCGCCGCATGCGCACCATTTGTCGACTGCCACAGCATCCGGCCCGCTTTCCGTGGTGATCGTCTCCATCCCATGCTCGACGCGCGCCGATCGCGGCCTAGCCTTGGGGCATGCTGTTCCCCGGCGCTGCACGCATTGCCACGGTCGTCGAGCTCGACCGGATCGACTCGACCTTCGACGCCGTCGACGAGCGCGCCGACCACCTCACCACCTGGGCGACGCTCGATCAGCGGGCCGGCAGGGGCCGGCTCGGCAGGGCGTGGGTCAGTCCCCCCGGCAAGTGCCTCGCGGCCACGGTGCTCGTGCACACGCGCGGGATGAGCGAGGAGGCGGCGAGCTGGATGCCGCTCGCCGCGGGCCTCGCGCTCACCGATGCGCTCGACACCCTGGTCGCCGATCGCGCGGGCCTCAAGTGGCCCAACGACGTGCTGGTGGATGGCAGGAAGATCGCGGGGGTGCTGTGCGAGCGCCGCAAGCACGCCGTTGCGGTCGGCTTCGGCGTGAACCTGACGCTCGAGCGCGACGAGCTGCCCACGCCACACGCGACCTCCCTGACGCTGGAGGGCGCGGAGGGGACCGCGCCGGTGCTCGCGGACGCCGTGCTGTGGCAGATGCTGCGCTCGCTCGACGCGCTGCTGCCGGCGCTCGGCGGCGAGGGCCTGCGCGCGGCCGTCGAGGCGGCGCTCACCACGATCGGCCGCGATGTGCGCGTCGAGCTGCCCGACGGGCGGCTCGAAGGACGCGCCGTCGGGCTCGGGGCCGGGGGCGAGCTGCGCGTGGACAGCGGCGGGGAAATCGTCGACGTGCGGGTCGGTGACGTCGTGCACGTCCGCTGATGCGAGAGGATCGTCGGGTGCAAGCCGGCGAGGAGCGAGTCATCGCGCGCATGCGACCGCATGCGCGTGTGCTCGTCGTGCCCGTGCTCGTGCTCTGGCTCGGCGTCGGGCTCGCGGCGCTGCTGCTGGACCGGATCGACTGGGCGTTCTGGAACATCGGGGTGCTCACCGTCACGGCGATCGTGGTCGTGCTGCTCACGGTAGTACCTACGCTCGCGTGGCTGTCGCGCGGATTCACCTTCACCACCGAGCGCGTCATCATCCGCACCGGCTTCGGCGGCACCCGACGCGAGACGATGCTGTCCCGCGTGCACGACGTGACCGTGCGGCGGCGGGGCCTGCAGGCGCTCTTCGGCGCCGGCGACCTGCTGCTCTCGACCGGCGGCGACCGCGCCGTCATCCTGTCGGATGTACCGCTCGCCTCGCTCGTGCAGCGCATGCTGTCCGAGCAGCTGGGCGCGCGCGGCCTCGCAGTGCACGATGGCGACCCCGCATGAACCATGACTGCGCCGGAGCGCGCATACGCGAAGAGGAGCTCACATGAAGATCGCTGTGATCGGATGCGGCTATCTGGGTGCCGTCCACGCCGCCGCCATGGCGTCGCTCGGCTACGACACCGTCGGTATCGACGTGGACGCGGCGAAGATCGAGCGGCTGCGCCGCGGAGAGCCCCCGTTCTACGAGCCGGGACTGCCAGAGCTGCTGACCGCCGGGATCGAGTCCGGCCGGCTGCGCTTCAGCGCTGACGTCGCCGAGGTCGCGGGCAGCGACGTGATCTTCCTCGCCGTCGGTACGCCGCAGCGCGCGGGCTCCGACGCCGCCGACCTCACCTATGTGGACGCGGCGATCGAATCGCTGCTGCCGCACATCGGGGCGGGCACGCTCGTGGCCGGAAAGTCGACGGTGCCGGTCGGGACCGCGCAGCGGCTCGCCGACCTCGTCACCCCGACGGGCGCGGCGCTGGCCTGGAATCCCGAGTTCCTGCGCGAGGGCTTCGCCGTCGAGGACACGGTCGCGCCCGACCGGCTGGTCTACGGTGTCGCCGACGGTGACGACGCGTCCGTCGCACGACTGGATGCGGTGTACGCCACGATCATCGCCCGCGGCACCGAGCGACTGGTGATGAACTTCGCCACCGCCGAGCTCGTGAAGGTGAGCGCCAACGCCTTCCTCGCCACCAAGATCTCGTTCATCAACGCGATGGCGGAGCTCTCGGAGACCGTCGGAGCGGATGTCACGCAGCTGGCGGACGCGATCGGCCTGGACGCCCGCATCGGCCGCCGCTTCCTGAACGCCGGGCTGGGGTTCGGGGGCGGATGCCTGCCGAAGGACATCCGCGCGTTCCGCGCTCGCGCGACCGAGCTGGGCCACGAGCAGACGCTCGGCTTCCTGCGCGAGGTCGACGAGATCAACCTGCGGCGCCGCGACCACATGGTCGCGCTCATCGAGGCGGAGCTCGCTGCGCAGGCTGGCGACCGCGTCGCCGTGCTGGGCCTCGCGTTCAAGCCCAACAGCGACGACGTGCGCGACTCGCCCGCGCTCGACGTCGCGCGTCGGCTGCAGGATCAGGGGCGCTCGGTGCGGGCGTTCGACCCCGAGGCCGCAGAGACCGCCCGCCGATCCGTGCCCGCGCTCGACATCGTCGCCTCGATCGAGGACGCCATCCGGGACGCCGACGTGCTGGCGATCGGCACCGAGTGGCAGCACTTCCGAGACCTGGACCCGGAGGTGATCGCGACCCAGACCCGGGCGCGCATCGTGGTGGACGGCCGCAACACGCTCGATGCGGCGCGCTGGGCGGCCGCGGGCTTCAGGGTCGTCGGCCTCGGTCGACCCGACACGGTGCCCGCGGCATGATCGTCGGCGTCGTGGGTGGCGGGCAGCTCGCCCGCATGATGATCCCCGCAGCGGTCGCCCTGGGTGTCGAGCTGCGGGTGCTGGCCGAGGGGACGGGCATGTCGGCGTCGCTCGCTGCCACCGCTGTCGGTGACTACCGGGATGCATCCGTGGTGCTCGAGTTCGCGAAGGGCGTCGACGTCATCACCTTCGATCACGAGCACGTGCCGCAGGACGTGCTGCGCGCGCTGGTCGAGGCGGGCGTCGCCGTGCACCCCGGCCCGGAGGCGCTGCGCTTCGCGCAGGACAAGCGCGAGATGCGCGCGAAGATGGCAGAGCTGGGCGCGCCGCAGCCGGACTGGGCCCCGGTGGATGGGCCCGAGGATCTCGCGCGGTTCCTCGCCGACCACGGCGGGGTCGCGGTCGTGAAGACGGCCACGGGAGGCTACGACGGGAAGGGCGTGCGGGTCGTGCGCTCGGTCGACGATGCCGCCGACTGGCTGGAGGGCGCAGCGGCGGGAGGCCCGTCTCTGCTGGTGGAGGAGCTCGTGCCGTTCCGTCGAGAGCTTGCGCAGCTGATCGCGCGCCGACCGTCGGGCGAGGCAGTCGTGTGGCCGCTCGTGCAGACGGTCCAGCGGGACGGCATCTGCGTGGAGGTGCTGGCGCCTGCGCCGCACGCGGCGAGCATCCAGCCGGTGGTCGACGACGTCGCGCGCACGATCGCCGACGGGATCGGCGTCACGGGCGTGCTCGCGATCGAGATGTTCGAGACGAGCGATGGGCGCGTGCTCGTCAACGAGCTGGCGATGCGTCCCCACAACTCGGGCCACTGGACGATCGACGGGTCGGTGACCAGCCAGTTCGAGCAGCACCTGCGCGCGGTGCTGGATCTGCCGCTGGGCTCGACCGCGATCCTGGCGCCGGCGAACGTGATGGTGAACGTGATCGGCGGCCCCGCCTCCGGTGCGATGACCGACCGCTACGCCTCGGCGCTCGCGGCGCATCCGGACGTGAAGGTGCACTCCTACGCGAAGTCGGCCCGACCCGGCCGCAAGGTCGGCCACGTCACCGCCGTCGGCGACGACTTCGACGAGGTTGCCTACCGCGCGCGCGCCGCGGCAGCCTGCTTCGACGCCTGACCCCCTCGACCCCGTCCGCCGGCCGGGAGCTGGTGCACCGGATCGGGTTCGATGGAGCGAGTGGCGCCGCCGCGGGCGCGGCGAGGCGCGTTCGAGGCGCATGGCGAGCGGCCGTACCCTGGATGACATGGGAGCGCAGGTGAGCATCATCATGGGGTCCGACTCGGATTGGCGGGTCATGGAGGCCGCGAAGGACGTGCTCGATGAGCTGGGCGTGGCGTCGGAGGTCGACGTGGTCTCGGCGCACCGCACCCCGCAGCGGATGGTCGACTTCGCCCGCGCCGCCGCCGACCGCGGCGTGAAGGTCATCATCGCCGGTGCCGGTGGCGCTGCGCACCTGCCCGGCATGGTCGCCTCGATGACTCGCCTGCCCGTCATCGGCGTGCCGGTGCCGCTCGCCACCCTCGACGGTCTCGACAGCCTGCTCTCGATCGTGCAGATGCCGGCAGGCATCCCGGTCGCCACCGTCTCGATCGGCGGCGCCAGGAACGCGGGCATCCTCGCCGCGCGGATGCTCGGCGCGTTCGACGCCGAGCTCGGCGCGCGCCTGGACGGCTTCGCCGACGAGCTGGAGCGCCAGGTGGACGAGAAGGCCGCGGCACTGCGCGATCGCGTGGCGCCGAGCGCATGACGCTGCTGCACGCCGGCACCCCGCTCCGCACGCCCGACGATCGCAACCCGCTGGTCATGCGGCGTCGCGGCTGGTGGCTCGTGCTCATCGGCTTCCTGCTGCCGGGCAGCGCGCAGGTGCTCGCGGGCAACAGGAGGCTCGGTCGCTTCGGCCTCGCGGCGACCATCGCGCTGCTGGTGCTCGCGGCGATCACGGTCGTGCTCTGGTTCGTCTGGCGCACGGCGCTGCTGACGATCGTGGGCAATTCGATCGGTCTGCTCGTGCTCGAGGTGCTGCTGGTCGGCTACGCGGTGCTGTGGCTCATGCTCGGCTTCGACACGCTGCGGCTCGCGCGACTGCGACAGGTGCACGGGAGGGCCCGCGCGGCCATCGCGATCGTCGCGATCATCGCGACGGTCGCTCCTGCGGCGCTCGCCGGCTACGGCGCGACCGTGGTCGACGCCACCCGTTCCCTGGTGAGCGGCGTCTTCCACTCCTCGCGTCCGCCGGTCGATCCGGTCGACGGCCGCTACACCTTCCTGCTGCTCGGCGGCGATGCCGGCGAGGATCGCGTCGGTCTGCGCTTCGACTCGATGACCGTCGTGACCGTGAACGCCGAGACCGGCGCCGCGACAATGATCGGGGTGCCCCGTAACCTGCGCAACGCGCCGTTCTCGCAAGGGTCACCCATGTGGGGGCCGTGGCCCAACGGCTTCGACTGCGAGTCGAGCGACTGCCTCCTGAACGGCACCTACACGTACGGCGAGGCGCACCCGGAGCTCTACCCCGAGGCCGCTGCCGAAGGATCGAGCCCCGGCATCGAAGCCACCCGCGACGCCGTCGAGGGGGTCACGGGTCTCGAGCTGCAGTCCTTCGTGCTCGTCGACATGCACGCCTTCGAGAGCCTCGTGACGGCGCTCGGCGGCGTCGAGATCGACGTGCCCACGCGCGTCGCGCTCGGTGTGGAGGGAGCAGAGCCCTTCGGATACATCGAACCGGGGCTGCAGCACATGGATGGCCCGACCGCCCTGTGGTACGCCCGCAGCCGCACCGGCACCTCGGACTACGACCGGATGGTGCGGCAGCGCCAGGTGCAGGAGGCGGTCATCGCGCAGTTCACGCCCGATGTGCTCCTGACCAAGTACCGGCAGCTCGCTGCCGCGGGAGCGGACCTGGTGCAGACGGACGTGCCGCAGTCGATGATCGGCTCGCTGTCGGAGCTCGCGATGCGCACCCGGCAGCTGCCGATCACCAACCTCGAGCTCATCCCGGATGCGGGGGTCGAGACGGGCGACCCCGACTTCGAGCAGATTCACGCGATGGTGCAGCGGGCGCTCGCGGAAGCCGATGCCATCGCTCCGTCGACCGAGAGCCCGGCCGCGCCCTAGCGGAGCGGTATCGGCACCCGTCGCTCGGTTGCCGATACCGCCTACAGCTCGGCGTGCAGCTGCCACACCTGGCGAGCTGCGCCCTCCCACGTGAAGGCCTGGGCGCGATCCTTCGCATGCAGCCGCAGGCGGTTGCGCAGCTCGTCGTCCTCCAGGATGTCGGCGAGCGCCGCGGCGAGCTCGTGCGGCCCGCCCGCGACCGCCACGCTCGCATCGCCGGCGATCTCATCCAGCGAGCGCGTCGAGGGGTGCACGGTTGCGGTGCCCATGGCGGCGGCATCGAGGAGCGAGAGCCCGAGAGCATCCTGCTCCCAGACGTGCAGGTGCGCGAGCGCGCGTCGGTAGGCGAGCGCGAGGTCGGCATCCTCCAGCTCGCCCAGCATCACCAGCCGCCCCGCGGGGATCCCGGCCTCCACGGCGAGGCCCGCCAGACGGGTCTCGCCCCACTCCACGGGTCCCGCGACGACGACGCGCACATCCGGCATGCGCGAGCTCGCGATGGTCTCGATCAGCCGCTCGGCTTGCCCGAGCGCGCTGGGCTGCGTCAGCACCAGCACGTACTCGTCCGGCAGATGCAGCGCGCGCGCGGGGGGAGCGGTGGATGCGGCCAGCAGTGCCGCTGACGGCGCCGGCGGCACGACCCGCACGCGACCCTCGACGTCGTCGAGGAGCGCGAGGTCCTCGGCGACGGAGGTCGTCGGCACCACGATGCCGTCCGCGCGGGCGAGCGCTCGCTTCAGTGCCCGATCGAACCAGCGCTGCTTGCGCTCTGAGCGGTCGGAGAACGACTGCAGGCCGTGCACCGTGACGGTGATCTGGTCGGTGGGGCCGGGCTCGCCCGCGAGGGGCGCCATGAGGCTGGTCGCGTGCACGAGGCCGCGCACGGGGATGGTGGTGAACGAGTGCAGCCAGGCCTCCCGCAGCTCGCGGGCCTGCACGGCGGTCTGCCGCAGCTCCGCGAGCCCCGGTACCTGCTCCCGCAGGCGAGCCTCGCGAGACTCGGAGATCCGCGCTGAGAGCGCGCCGACGCCGAAGCCCTCGGGCGCGGTGGCGATCAGTCCGCGCGTGATCTCCGCCGAGTACCGGCCGACCACCGTGCGGGAGCGCTCGGCGACCTCGTCGAGCACGACGGTGAAGCGTCGCTCGTCCATCGCGGTCGTGTCGGTCACAGTGCAGCACGCTCCTTCAGGGGCTCCCACCACGCGCGGTTGTCGCGGTACCACTGCACGGTGTCGGCGAGCCCCTGCTCGAACGGCACCTGCGGCGCGAAGCCCAGCTCGGTGGAGATCTTCGTCACGTCGACCGAGTAGCGCAGATCGTGGCCCTTGCGATCGGCGACGTGCTGCACGGCCGATCGGTCGCGTCCGGTCGCGGCGAGCAGCCGATCGGTGAGCTCGCGGTTGGTGAGCTCCACGCCGCCGCCGATGTTGTAGACCTCACCCGCGCGCCCGCTGGTGAGCACGAGCGCGATGCCGCGGCAGTGGTCGTCCACGTGCAGCCAGTCGCGCACGTTCTCGCCGTCGCCGTACAGCGGAACGTCGAGTTCGTCGATGAGGTTCGTGACGAACAGCGGGATGAGCTTCTCGGGGAAGTGGAAGGGGCCGTAGGTGTTCGAGCAGCGCGTGATGCGCACGTCGAGGTCGTGCGTGCGGTGGTAGCTGCGGGCGAGCAGATCGCTGCCCGCCTTCGACGCGGAGTACGGGCTGTTCGGCTCGAGCGGGCAGTCCTCGTCCCACGAGCCGGTCTCGATGGAGCCGTAGACCTCATCGGTGGAGACGTGCACGACGCGGCGCACGCCGTGCCGCAGGGCGGCGTCGAGCAGTCGCTGCGTTCCGACCACGTTCGTCTCGACGAAGACCGAGGCATCCCGCACGGAGCGATCGACGTGGCTCTCCGCGGCCAGGTGCACGATCGCGTCGACGCCGGGCAGGAGCCGGTCGAGCAATCCGGTGTCGCGGATGTCGCCGTGCACGAACTCGAAGTGCGGATGCTCGGCGACGGCAGACAGGTTCGCCAGGTTGCCCGAGTAGGTGAGCGCGTCCAGCACGGTGACGGACGCGCCTTCTGTGCCGGGCAGACGGTCGCCGAGGATCATCCGCACGAGGTTCGAGCCGACGAATCCGGCCCCTCCGGTCACAAGCAGTTTCACGCGTCATCCCCTTCGCGGGCACCGGATGGCACGCCGCCGTCGACTGCCCAGTCTAGGTTCGGGATCACCAGGTGCCGAGCCGCAGCGCGATGTGGAGCAGCCGCCGCTCGCCCGGCGCCCTGCGCAGCTCGGGCACCAGGCGTCGCAGGGCTGCACGGCTGGCGAAGGTGCTGCGCTCGAACAGCGGTGCGATCCGCTCCAGCTGCGGCCGCAGCGCCGGCGTGGCCACGGCGGCGGTGAGCCTCGCGACCGCGAGCGCCTGCATCCGGTAGGCGCCTGAGGCCATGCGTCGCGCTCGCACGAGCGCGGGGCGCACGCCGCGATTCGCCCCGGTGGCGTTGCGATCATGCTGGCGGTAGTCCATGGTCGGGGTCGCATCGATGCGCCAGCGGAGGCCGAGCGCCCGTGTCACCGCGTAGATGAGCCAGTCGTGCGGCACCGACGGATCGACGAGCGGGTGCGTCGTCAGCACGTCGCGCACCGACAGGAATGCCGTGCTGCGCAGCAGGAACGTGCATCCGGGCCCCGCGGATTCGAGCAGGAAGTCGAGTTCGCGCTGCGGCTGGGCCTTGTCGATGACCTCCCGCCTCCTGCTGCCGTCGGGGCGCTCCCAGAAGGCGGTCACGTTCGACGATGTGGCATCCACGGCGTGCCGGTCGAGCAGCTCGAGCTGGCGAGCGAGCTTGTCGGCGTGCCAGATGTCATCCTGATCGGCGAGCGCGACCGCGTCGGCGTCGGCCAGGTCGGCGTCGCGCAGCAGACGCAGGAAATTCGCCTGCGGGGTGCCGAAGCGGCCCGGCGGGAGCACGCTCACGCGCGGGTCGGCGGCGGCGTCCGCGAGCAGCGACGGCGTCGCATCGGTCGAACCGTCATCGGAGGCGACGACCCGCACGGCGACGCCCTGCTGGCCGAGGATGCTGTCCAGCTGCTCTCGCAGGTAGCGGGCTCCGTTGTGGGTCGCGAGCAGCACCAGGACGCGACGCTCTGCCGAGTGGTTCGACACCGCGGCTCCCCCCTGCTCGGAACCGATGAGTCTATCGGGCATCGAGGATGCGCTGGATGCGCTCGCGATACCGTGCGCCGACTGCGGGCATCGCGTACTCCTTCGCCCGCTCGGCAGCGCTCGCCCCGAGCTCCCGGATGCGATCGGGCTCAGCCATGAGGGCGGTGAGCGCCATCGTCAGGTCTTCCTCGTCCCCAGAGCGCACCAGCACCCCGGCGCCGTCGGCAGCCACGTCCGCGAGCCCCGGGAGGTCGCTCACGATCACGGCGCAGCCCGCCGACATCGCCTCGATCAGCGCGACGGGCAACCCGTCCTGGTCGCCGTTCGCCGCGATCACCGAAGGGGCGAGCACGATGTCGGCGCTCGCGTACTGCTTCGCGAGATCACCGCGACCCTGCTGGCCGACGAAGCGCACCGGCAGCTCGCGTGCCTCCGACTCGAGCCGGGTGCGCAGCGGCCCGTCACCGACGATCGTGAGCTCCCAGTCCCGATGCGGCACGGCGCGCAGCGCGGCGAGCAGCACCGACACGCCCTTCTTCTCCACGAGTCGACCGACCAGCAGCAGGCGCACGCGCTGCCCGGTCTCGGCGGTGATGCGCTCGATCTGCATCGCCGCGGCGTCCGCGCCCATCGGCTCGACGCCGACTGCGGCGGGCTCCGCGCCGAGCGCGATGACGCGTGCCGCCATGTCCTGGTTCATGACCGTCACGGCGGCCGCCGCGCCCAGCACCCAGCGCTTCACGCGCCGCATGACATCGCCGTCCAGGGCGTAGAGGTCGCCCCCGAGCGTCGTGACGAGCATCGGGATGCCATGAGCGAGCGACCGGGCCACGATGCCCTGCGGCACGATCCAGTGCACGTGCATCACGTCCGGCTGGAACTCGCGGATGGCGCGCCGCGTGGCGAGCCACTGCGCCGCGAAGAGCGTCGGCACCTGCAGCCAGAGGGATCGCCGAGCGCGCAGATTCTCGAGGATCGCTCCGTGGGCGAGCGCCTCCCAGCGGCGGGGGAAGTAGGGGTAGCGTCGCACTCGGATCGGCCCGTCCGTCTCCTCCGCAGCGCCACCGGGCACCCTGGGCACCAGCACGAGCACGTCGAACGCCGCTGCCTCCTCGATCGCCAGGTCCCGGACGAATGCCGGTGTGCCGTCGCCCGCGGCGGCGGGGAACGTCGAGGCGAGGACGAGCAGGCGGGGGCGGGGAGAGCGATCCATCCCCTCCATCGTCCCACGCTGGCGCACGACTAGGCTGGCAGCCGTGCCGACCGACTCCAGCGTGCCGATCGACGGCGCACCCACTCCGCCGCGCAGTCGACGAGCGCGGATGATGCGCGGCATCCGGGTCGCCTTCGCCGTCGCCGTCGTGGTCTCGATCGCCTGGTTCGTGATCGCCTCCTGGCCCGACGTCGCCGCGGCGCTCGGTCGGCTGCACCCCGGGCTGCTGGTGGGTGCGGTCGTGAGCTCCGTGCTCGGCGTGAGTGCCGGAATGCTCTCCTGGCGTGCCTGCATGCGCGCCCTCGGCGCCGACCTGCCGCTCGGGGCGAGCGCGAGCACCTACTTCGTCGGGCAGCTCGCCAAGTACGTCCCGGGAAGCGTGTGGGCGGTGCTCGCGCAGGCCGATCTCGCGGCGCGGCACGGCATCGGCCGGACCGTGACAGCAGCGGCCTCGCTCGCCCAGATGCTCGTGAGCGTGCTCTCGGGGATGCTCGTCGGCGGCATCGGCCTGCTGCTGGCGGGCACCGATGTGCTCCTCGCCTACTGGTGGATCGTGCCGGCCAGCCTCGTCTGCGGCGTCGCGCTCTGGCCCCCGCTGCTGCAGCGGCTGCTGCGGCTCGCCGGCCGCGTGCTCCGCCGAGACGCGCTGCGCGGGGTTGCGGTGCGGGCCCTGCCGATGCTCGCCGCAAGCGCGTGGTGCGCCGCCATGTGGGTCTGCTTCGGCGTGCAGTTCGCGCTGCTGGTCGTGCCCTTCGCGGCGGATCCTGCGACGCTGGTGCTCGCGGCTGCCGCCTACGCGTTCGCGTGGGTGACCGGCTTCGTCATCATCTTCCTGCCTGCGGGCGCGGGCGCCCGGGAGGGCGTGCTGGTGCTGGCGCTCGGCGGTGCGATCGGCCTGCCCACCGCGCTGTCCCTCGCGCTCGTGAGCCGCTTCGCGATGCTGCTCGGCGACGTGCTCGTCGCGGTCGGCGGCTGGGTCGCGCTGCGGCGCAGCGGCGTCAGGCCGCCGTCGCCTCGCCCTGGTGCTGGCCGTGACGAGGGTCGGGCGGCAGGGTGACCCAGCTCCGTGTCGCGCCGTAGCGGTCGAGCTTGTCGAGCTCGAGCGAGTCCTCCTGCAACGATCTCGTGATGCGCGTCAGGTCCGCGATCGCGCCCATCGCGAACGAGAGCAGCGCACCGACGAACAGCAGCACGCCGAGCAGCAGCGACTGCACGTGGCTGCCGGGCGTCTCGTTCAGGACCAGCACCAGGTAGCGCACGAAGGGCACGGCACCCGCGACCGTGAAGAGCACGCCGAGCGTTGCGAAGAAGACGTAGGGCTTGTACATGAAGTATGCCCGCAGGATCGCCAGGCCCGACTCGCGCATGTGCTGCCAGATGTTCTTGAACAGCCGGGACTCGCGGGTCTTCGGGTTGGTGCTGACGGGGATCGAGGTGATCGCGAGCCGCTTGTTGCCGGCCTGGATGATCGTCTCCATGCAGTAGCTGAACTGCGTGACGATGTTCAGCCGGATGAGCGCGTACTTGGAGTAGGCGCGGAACCCGCTGGCCGCATCCGGAAGATCGGTGCCCGCGGCCTGGTTCACGACCCAGCTGCCGAAGCGCTGCATGAGCTTCTTGAAGGGCGAGAAGTGCTCGATCTTCGCCGTCTGCCGATCGGCGACCACGATCTCCGCCTCGCCGCGCACCACGGGCTGCACGAGCTCGCCGATCATCTCCTGGGGGTACTGGTTGTCGCCGTCGGTGTTCACCACGATGTCGGCCCCGTGGGAGAGCGCGTACTCGATCCCGTCGTGGAAGGAGCGGGCCAGCCCCATGTTGCGGGCGTGCCGCACGAAGTGGCGCACGCCCAGCTCGCGGGCGACCTCGACGGTGCGGTCGCTCGAGCCGTCGTCGATGACGAGGATGTGGATCTCGTCGATGCCGGAAATCGACTTCGGCATCGACTCGAGCACCATCGGGAGCGTCTGCTCCTCGTTCAGGCACGGGATCTGGATGAACAGCTTCACGGGGCCCCTTTCGCAGCATCCCAGCCTACCGGCCATGGCCGCTGCCGCTGGCTAGACTACGCGGGGCACGTCGCCGAGTTGAGAGGTCGTGAGCTGTGCTGCAATCACGCACGGTCGATGATCGTTTCCGCGACGCGGGATCGCGCGTGCACCGGGCGGCAGAGACGACGCTGCGAGCGGTGGGCAGTCGCTGGACGACGGCGCTGATCCTGCTCTGGTTCGGGCTCGGCGCCGCCTGGATCGCGCTGACCGCTCGCATGGGCATGGTGTTCGACGAGGAGTGGCACCTCGACTCGATCGCGGTGCACGCGCAGCACGGGGCACCGTGGTTCTCGACCGACGCGCCGCAGGAGAGCGTGGGCGCGACCAGCCGCAGCTCCTCATACCTCTATCACTACCTGCTCTCCTTCCCCGAGCGATGGATGGCCGACGCGGGTGCCGCGGAGTTCGACCGCGTCATCGTGCTGCGGCTGCTGACGGTCGCGATGCATGTCGGCGCGCTGCTGTGCATGGTCGCGGCAGTGCGGGCAGCCGGCGTCTCCGGCACGGTCGCGAACCTCGCCGCAGTGGCGTACGCGGCGCTGCCGGTCTCGCCCTTCCTGGCAGCGCAGGTCAACTACGACTCGGCGATGCTGCTGCTGGTGGCCGCCTGCGGATGGGTGGTGGTGCGCCAGTGGGCGGGGCAGACGACCTGGCTCGGAATGATCGGGGCGATCGCACTGGGGCTCGCGGCGGTGCTGACGAAGTTCCATGCCGCACCGATCGTGCTCGTGATGCTCGCGTTCGTCGCCCTTGCGGTCATCCGCGACCGGAAGCTGCCGGTGCTGCCTGCGAACCGGGCCGGCAGGGTGATGCTCGGCGCTGTCGCGGTGGTCGCGCTCGTGCTCGTCGCACTGTCGGTGGAGCGCTTCATCGGCAACATCGTCACGTACGGCTCGCCCTCGCCCGACTGCGCGGCCGTGCTGAACGAGCTGCGCTGCGAGAGCTATGGCGTGTGGGAGCGCAACCGGGAGGCGGATGCCGCGTTTGCCGATCTCCCGCTGTCTCTCAGCACCATGACGCAGTTCCTGTTCGACGAGTGGGTGCCGAGGCTGATGGTCTACCTGCAGGCGGTCTGGTACTGGTTCGCGGCACCGGTGGTGTCGACGCTCGTCTCGGTCGCGATTCCGGTCGCGGTGATCTCGGTGATCGCCGTGGCAGCCGTCGTCTGGCCCACCGCCCCGCGCCTGCGCGCACTGCTGCCGCTCGTGCTCTCGAGCGTCGTGTACCTGGCGATCCTCTTCTGGCACAACTTCGGTGATTGGCGGGCTTTCGGTGCGCCGCTGGGCGTGCAGGGCCGCTACCTGTTGCCGGCCGTCGTGCCGATCACGGCGCTCGCGATGCACGGGGCCGCCGATTCGCTGCGCCGCGCGCGCTTCGGCGCAACGCTGCTCGCGGTGACGGCGATCGCCATGCTGCTGGTGGCCACGCAGGGCGGAGCCGCGGCGTTCGTCATCTCCGCGCAGCCGGGCTGGTACCAGCCCGGCGGTCCGCTCGAGCACCTCACCGACAACGTGTTTCGGATCGTCGACGTGTTCGTCGGCGCCGTGGCAGTGCCCTCGATCTGAGGGTCGCGCGATCAGGCGGTGCCGAAGTTCAGCACGTAGTACCAGTAGCCGTTGGAGCCCTGAGCGACGCCGACACCGACGAGGTTGCTCGCGGAGCGCTGGATGTTCGCGGTGTGGGCCGGTGACGCGAGCCAGCGGGCCATGATGTCGTCGGGATTCGGCCGCGGGCCCCAGGAGCGACCGACATTCTCACCCCAGCCACGCATGCCGCACGCGCGGGCCTGGGCGTTCAGGTTCGGGTTGTGGACGCTCCCGCTCAGCCCACGCACCGCCATCTGCGTGGCCCAGCCCTGGGCCATCGCGTCGAGGCAGGTGTGGCGGTCGAGCGGCCCGACAGGCCGTGCCAGCTGCGCGCGATTCGCGTTGACCGCCGCCTGGATCGTGTCGGCCGCCGCGATGGAGTCGCAGTTGCGCAGCTGCGCCGCGTCGCGGCTGACCGAAGGCAGGCCGCCGAGGGCGACGACGTCGCGGGCGCCCACGCGATGCGCATCCACGGCCACCGCATCCGTCGACGCGCACGGCGGGTGGGTGAGGTAGAGCGGGCTGCCGGTCGCGCCGGACATGACCGCGCCGCCCAGGGCGTCGGGGAAGTTGGCGCCGCTCGCGAGCAGCATGCGGCCGACCGGTGCCGTCGTGGTGAACGCGCGGTTGACGGCGACGGCGGTCGCGTAGCGATTCGCGCCCTCGATGCGCTGCACGGTGCGGCCGGTCCGCTGCAGCAGCGACGCGACATCGTTGCCCACCGAGACCGAGGAGCCCACAACCAGGAACCGGCTCGTGCCGCCCATTCGTGCGGCGAGCTGCCGCTCGAAGTGCGCATCGGCGCCGGTGGTGAGCACGAGCCCGTGGCCGTTGCGAGCCGCGACCGCGCCGGCGGCCAGGGCATCGGGGAAGTTCCTGCCGCTCGCCACCCAGACGTCCGCGGCCGGCACGCTGCGACGCAGTCGGTCGAGCAGCAGCATGGAGGTCTCCACCCGGTTCGCGCCGGCGATCCGCTCCAGGCTCGCACCCGGGGCGAGCGCTGCGGCCTGCTGCTGCACCGCCGCGGAGATCGTGGGCTCGCCGCCGACGATCACGATGCGCGTGGGGGAGAGCCGCCGGATCTCGCGCTGGATCGAGGAGGGGATGACGTGCGGCGCCGTCAGCAGCATGTGCGCATCCTCGGCGGCGACGACCGGCGCTGCCGCGAGCGCATCTGGATACGACTGCCCGGAGGCGAGGTACACCGTCGAGGCCGACCCCAGCTCCTGCGACATCGCGGCGCTCGCCGAGTAGCGGTCGGGGCCGTCGATGCGGTCGACGAGACGCGATGCGTGCGCCGGGGCAGTGGGGAGGACCGTGAGCGAGAGCGCGACGGCCGCGACCGCGAGGCCCGCGAGGGCGCGCGCGGACGAGCGAGGGAAGGGCATGGCAGGACTCCGGTGCAGTTGGGGACGGATGCATCCTGACGGCTGCGCGAATGCCCTGTCAAGGCCGGGCGGTACAGTAGCCCCATGCGCTCGCTTCCTTCGGCACGACGCGCCGGAGGACGCGCACTTCGCGCGCTCGGTGCCCTCACTCGCGACGGCAGGGCCCGCGTCGAGCCCCGCGCGCTCCGTGCGCTCGGGGTCGGTGTCGGCGCGGGGGTGTACGACGATCGTCCCGACGCGGTGACGCTGCGTCGGCTCCTGCGCATGCGCGCGCGCAACCTCACCTCCCGCGAACCGATCGTCGGCGACGCGTCGGTGGTCGTCGTCATGACCACGGTCGCCTCCAGGATCGCCTTCGTCTGGGCGGCCATCGAATCGATCGGTGCCGGCAGCGTCCGGCCCGCGCGCATCATCCTGTGGCTCGACGATCCGACGCTCGACGTGCTGCCGCGCTCGCTGACTCGGCTGCAGGCGCGCGGGCTGGAGGTGCAGCACGTGGCGCCCGGCCTCGGCGTGCACACGAAGTGGCGTCCGCACGTGCTCAGCGAGCGGGCGCACCGCCTGCCCATGGCGACGAGCGACGACGATCAGCTCTATCCCGCGGACTGGCTGGAGCAGCTGCTGCATGCAGGTGCCAAGCATCCGGACGCCGTGGTCGCGCACCGAGCGCATGAGATCCGCTGCATCGGCGACGCCGTCGGGCCGTACCTGAGCTGGCCGCCGGCGACGAGCACGCGCCCGAGCTTCGCGCACTTCGGCACCTCGGTCTCCGGGCAGCTGCTGCCGGCCGCGCTGCTCGACGCGCTGCGCGACGGCGGCGACGGATTCCTCGACCGCACGCCGCATCAGGATGACGTCTGGCTGCACGCGAGTGCCGTGGCGCATGGCTTCCGCACGGCGCAGGTGACCCCGGTGTCGCAGAACTTCCCCTTCGTGCCGGGCACCCAGACGGCAGGGCTGTACGTGGGGAACGTCTTCGGTGACGGCAACGACCTGGCGGTGGCCGCTGCGCTCGAGGAATCGCAGCTCGAGCGCATCCGGGCCGACGCCGCCGAGCTCTGCGGCGATGGCTCGCTCTAGGCGCAGGGCACCGACCGTGCCCGGATGGCTCGTCGCAGGAGGCAGGGCGCTGTCGGCCTTCCGGGGCGTCGCCGGGCGGACCGTGCTCGCGCTGCGCGTGCCGCGCCGTGCCCTTTTCGCTCGAGCCCCAAGTGCGGGGGAGGCGGCTGTTGCTGCCGCGCTGCCCGATGCTCCGGTCTCGCTCCGGCAGCAGGCCGGCGTCGCAGTGCTGCGCACGGGCGAGTCCTGGAGCGCGGCGGCGGCCGCGGCCGTCGAACAGCTCGCGCCCGAGGCATGGGTGCTCATCGCACACCACACCGCCCAGATCGCCGAGGAGGCCATCGCGACCCTCGTGGATGCCGCCGAGCGCGGCGACGTCGACGCGGCGCAGCCCGTCGTGGTGGATGCCGCGTCGGGGACCGTGCGCGATGCCGGGATCCTCGTGGCACACGCGTCGTCACCACCGTGGCGCATCCTCGAGGGGCACCCCGAGATCGATCTCCCGGCATCGCCCTATCGGGTCGCAGCGATCGCGGCGCCCGTTGTGCTCGTCCGGGGCGGGCTCGCACGGACGCTGCCGCGCGGCCAGCCGCTCGGCGCCGCGATCGGCTCCGCGACCGCGGCGGTCGGCGGCGGCGTGGTGGTGCCGTCGGCACGCGCCCGTGCCTCGTCGGGGGCCGCTCGTCTGCCCATCGCGCGCGTGCTGCGAGCGAGCGAGCAGCCAGAGCCCGCAGCCGCGCTGCGCTCCGCAGGTCTCGAGATCGATGGGTGGAGCGCCGGCCCCATCGAGCGCTTCGACGCATTGCTCGACCGCAATGAGCTCGTCGAGGGCCTGCGCGACGTGCGACCGGTGCTGCGGCGCACGGATCCTCGCCGTCGCTGGGCGATCAGGATCGGCGCCCCCGCTGGCCCGCGCGGGGACGGCTGGGGGGATACCCCGTTCGCCGAGGGCCTGGCTGCCGCTCTCGAGCGTGCGGGGCAACAGGCGTTCATCGACCGGCGCGGCGCCATGGCGCGGCCGCGCTCCGACCAGCTCGACGATGTCACCGTCTCGATCCGAGGGCTGTACCGCATGCCGACCAACCCGTCGTCGTGCAACATCCTGTGGGTCATCAGTCATCCGGACTGGGTGAGCGCCGACGAGCTGCGCTCGTACGACCTGGTGGCCGCGGCGAGTGAGCCGTGGGCGCGGCGGATGGCTCGCGTCGCGTCGGTCCCGGTGCTGACGCTCCTGCAGGCGACGGACGCATCGCGGTTCCACCCCGGATCGACGGATGCGATGCTCGCGTCGGACGTGCTGTTCGTCGGCAGGACCAGGGAGGTGTTCCGGCCGATCGTGCGAGATGCCCTCCGAGAGCGCATCGACGTCGACCTCTACGGCGACGGCTGGGAGCCGTTCGTCGACGCGCGGCACATCCGCGCGCAGCACCTGCCGAACATCCGCGCTGCGGTCGCGTACCGCAGTGCGCGGAGGGTGCTGAACGACCACTGGCCGGACATGGCCGAGCATGGCTTCCTCTCGAATCGACTGTTCGACGCGGTCGCGAGCGGCGCCAGGGTCGTGACGGATCCCATCGAGGGCCTGGAGCGCTTCGGCGGCGCCGTGCGCGCCTACCACTCGCCCGAGCAGCTGCGAGCGCTGGTGATGGATGACGACGGTTGGCCCGACGAGGCCCGGATGCGGGTGATCGCCGACCGCGTGAGACTCGAGGAGTCATTCGACGCCCGCGCCGCGACGCTCATCGAGCTCGTGGAGCAGCGCGAGCGAGCGTGCCGCACGGGCGGGGACCAGCCAACCCCCGCGGCGCTGCAGGCGACGGCGCACGAGAGCACCCGCGCCGACGCCGCCGAGCCCTCGGACCGCTCGCACTAGACTGGCGCCGCTGCGCTCGGCGCGGTGAGGACAACGAATGGAGAGTCGATGCGCGGCATCATCCTGGCCGGCGGATCAGGCACGCGCCTGTGGCCGATCACGAAGGGCATCTCGAAGCAGCTGATGCCCATCTATGACAAGCCGATGGTCTACTACCCGCTGTCCACGCTGATGATGGCGGACATCCGCGAGGTGCTCATCATCACCACGCCCGAGTACAACGAGCAGTTCAAGGCACTGCTCGGCGATGGATCCGCGCTCGGGATGGACATCCAGTACGCAGTGCAGGCGAGTCCGGACGGCCTTGCGCAGGCGTTCATCATCGCGGAGGAGTTCCTGGCGGGCGAGCCCGCTGCGCTCGTGCTCGGAGACAACATCTTTCACGGCACCGGCCTCGGCTCCAGCCTGCGTCAGCACACGGAGGTCGACGGCGGGCTCGTCTTCGCATACCAGGTCGCGAACCCGCGCGCCTACGGCGTCGTCGAGTTCGACGATCAGATGCGCGCGGTGTCGATCGAGGAGAAGCCCGAGCGGCCCAAGAGCAACTACGCGGTGCCGGGCCTGTACTTCTATGACAACGACGTCGTGGAGATCGCCAAGTCGATCACGCCCAGCGCCCGCGGGGAGCTCGAGATCTCGAGCATCAATGAGCGCTACCTCGATGCGGGCCGGCTGCAGGTGCAGGTGCTCGACCGCGGCGTCGCCTGGCTCGACACCGGCACGTTCGAGTCGATGATGCAGGCGAGCGAGTACGTGCGCGTGATCGAGGATCGCCAGGGCTTCAAGATCGGCTGCATCGAGGAGATCGCCTGGCGCGCCGGCTGGATCGACGACGCGCAGCTGGAGCAGCTGGCACAGCCGCTGCTCAAGAGCGGCTACGGCGAGTACCTCGTGCGACTGCTCCAGAGACAGTGGTGACGTCGGTCCGCGAACGGGTCACCGCCAGCGCCGCTCCGCGGTACATCGCCGAGATCCAGGGACTCCGCACCGTCGCGCTGCTGATGGTCGCAGCGTTCCACATCTGGTTCGGGCGCGTCTCCGGCGGCGTGGACGTGTTCCTGCTCATCTCGGCCTACCTGCTGACCCGGTCGCTGGTCACCGCTGCAGAGCAGCACCGGGATGTGCCGCTCGTGTCGTACATCCTGCGCAAGTTCGCCAGGCTGCTGCCGGCTGCCGCGGCGGCGACGCTGCTGGCGCTGGCCGGAGCGCTGCTCGTGCTGTCGCAGCGGCACTGGGAGGACCTCTCGCAGCAGGCCCTCGCTGCGATCAGCTACACGATGAACTTCTGGCTGCAGGGCAATGCCGTCGACTACCTGGCGCAGGCACGATCGACCGCGAGCGTCTTCCAGCACTTCTGGTCGCTCTCGGTGCAGGGGCAGATGTTCATCCTGTGGCCGATCCTGCACGTGGTCGTGGCGCTGCTGTTCCGCGACCGCGTGCGCCGGGCGCTGCTCATCGTGTTCCTGGCGATCGGGCTGGCCTCCTTCGCGTGGTCGGTCATCTCGGTCGCGCAGGATCAGCGGCTCGCCTACTTCGACACCTGGGGGCGGCTGTGGGAGTTCGCGGCGGGCTCCGTCTTCGCGCTCATCGCGCCGTCGCTGCGGCTCTCGACGCGGGTGAAGCACTGGATGGGCTGGATCGGTCTGGCGGCGGTGGTCGCGACCGGCTGGCTGCTCCCCGTCGAATCCGCGTTCCCCGGCGTCGCGGCGCTGTGGCCCGTCGTCGCCGCAGGGCTGGTGCTGCTGGCCGCCGACTCGCCGCGGCAGAGCGGCGACCGGGGCAACGCGCTCCTGCGGCACCCGGTGCTCGAGCGCAGCGGCAAGTACATGTACGCGCTCTACCTCACCCACTGGCCCGCCCTGGTGCTGTTCGCGGCGGCGACCGGCATCGAGCGGCCGAACCCGCTGCAGGGCCTGGGCATCCTCGTCGTCTCGGGTGTCGCGAGCGTGCTGATCTACCACGTCGTCGAGCACCCGGTCGCTCGGTTCACCCGAGCCGGCGCGGGACGCACGGTGGTGCTGCGGCAGATCGGCGCGATCGTCGTCTCCGTCGCGCTGGTGCTCACCTCTGTCGTCGCCGTGCGCGCGCAGCTGGATCGTGCGGAGTCGGATCAGGCCGGCGAGCTGTCGGGCCTCGACCTGCCGTCCATGGGTGCGAACGCCGACCCCGGCCGGGAGTTCGCCTCGGTGTACCCGGGAGAGGCGCTGACCGCCTCGTTCGCGCAGGAGCCGGGCGTGCCCTGTGCCGACGACGACCCCTACAACGTCGGCATCTGCCGCGACTGGGGCCAGCTGGAGTCGCCGGAGCGATCGATCGTGATCGTCGGCAGCTCGCACTCGGCAGCCATGGCGCCGATGCTGATGGAGACGGTCGAGCAGCATCCGACGTGGCACGTGCGCACCTTCACCTCGCCCGGCTGCTTCTTCCACTGGCCCGAGGACAATGCGTGGCCCGAGGAGGTGGGCGCGTGCAGCAACACGTGGAAGGTTGCCAATCAGTACATCCTGGATCGCTCGCCCGACATGGTCTTCACGATCGCGTCGCTCACCCACCCCGACGGCAGGGAGGATCTGTTCGGGGGGAGCTTCCCGGGCTGGGTCGACTACCTGCACGAGCGGACGGGGACGCTGGTGGTCGGGGTGCGAGACAATCCGCGCACCGACTTCGACCCGTTGGAGTGCGCGGAGCGCGCGGGCTTCGACAGCCCCGAGTGCTCGTTCGACGCAGAGCTGCAGCTGCCGGACCTGGCGGGCTACGCGACCCGGATCCACGATGCCGGCGGCGCCTTCATCGACCTGAACGATCACATCTGCCCGGGCGGCGTGTGCACGCCCGCGCTCGGTGGCATCGTCACGTACGTGGACAACAGCCACATCGGCGAGCACTTCGCCAGGTCGCTTGCTCGGCTGTTCAGCACCGAGCTGCGCGGCTACGCGAGCTGGTACCCGGCTGACCCCTGGGAGTGAGGCGCGCCGGGCGGCGCTCAGGCGTCGTCCGGCGCGCACACTGCGCGGCTCAGCAGCCTCACGGGACCGTCGGCGGCGCCGTGCGGTGACACCTCAGCGCGTCTGCAGCCCGCCGATCAGCGTCGTCCTCGCGGTGCCGGACGAGCTGCCGTCGCCCTCCACGCGGATCCGCAGCGCCTCATCGGCGCGCGCCAGCTCCGGGCCCTCGATGTGCTCGATGGCGGTGCTCACGGTGTACTCGCCGGTGCCCAGATGCAGATCGGGCATCTCCACGCGCACCCGCACCGGGCCGCTGATCCGCCCGGTCTCGATACCCAGTCGCTGCGTCGTGGTGAAGAGCGCCAGCTGGCCGAACCCCGTCGCGAGCGCGACGCCCAGTCGCCAGTGCTCCACCGGGTCGTGGGCCGTCAGGTCGACCTCGAGCGCGACATCGGATCCGACCTGCGTCGTGGTGATCTCGGTGCCGGAGGCGTCGACCATGCGCACACCGTCGATGGTGACGCGCTCCATCGGCTCCACCGGCTGCTCGTCCTCCTGGACGGGCCTGCGGGCGTCCTCGTAGTCGCGCTGCGAGCGGAAGCCGCCGCGCAGCACATCGACAGCTTCGATCGGGGGGCCGTCGAAGACCATCGAGCCGCGCGAGAGCACCACGCCGCGCGTGCACAGGTCGGTGATCTGGCTGAGCGCGTGGGTGACCAGCACGATGGTGCGCCCCTCGAGCTGGAACGAGCGGATCTTGTCGAGGCACTTCTCCTGGAACGCCTCGTCGCCGACCGCGAGCACCTCGTCGACGAGCAGCAGATCGGGGTCGACGTGCACGGCGACCGCGAAGGCGAGGCGCACGTACATGCCGGAGGAGTAGAACTTCACCTGCTGATCGATGAACTGCTCGATGCCCGAGAAGTCGACGATCGCGTCGAAGTACTGGTCGGTCTGCCGCTCCGACAGACCGAGGATGGATGCGTTCAGGTAGACGTTCTCGCGGCCGGTCAGGTCCGGGTGGAATCCGGCGCCGAGCTCGAGCAGCGCCGCCATGCGGCCGCGGCGCTCCACCGTGCCGCTGGAGGGCTGGATGATGCCGCCGATGGTCTTCAGCAGCGTCGACTTGCCGGAGCCGTTCGGGCCGATGAGGCCGACGGTGGAACCGGTATCGATCTCGAGCGAGATGTGCTTGAGCGCCTCGAAGTGCTCCGCGTGCGCACGGCCGCGGGCCGCGTTGACGATGCGCTCCTTCAGGCTCTTGTCCTTGCGCACGGTGAAGTGCTTCGACACATCGTCGAGTCGCACGATCGGGACGCTCGACATCACAGCTCCTGCGCGAAGTCGCCCTGCAGGCGCGCGAAGATGCGCTGGGCGACGTAGAGGGCGACGAGGCCGATGCCCGCGCTGACGAGCATGTTCACCCACAGCTCCGGAACATGGGCGGCCGCGGCGCCGGGCTGCCAGAACGCCTCCTGGAATCCCAGCACCGTGAGCGTGACGGGGCTGTTGACGTACAGCGGCAGCAGCCACTCGAACGAGCCGCCGGCCAGCTGCGAGTCGACCATCGCGATCGAGTAGAGGATGGGGGAGCCCCACATGACGAGCACGAGCACCACATCGACCAGATACGCGACATCCCGCAGGTAGACGTTGATGGCGGAGAGCGCGAGCGCGAACGCGGAGCTCCAGATGATCGCCAGGATGATCGACGCGGGGGCGTACAGCAGGTGCCCACCGAAGCTCAGCGCGCTCGTCGCGGCGGCCGCGACGATGAGGATCACGACCTGGATGACGAGCGTGAACATCGCCGGGCCGATGGTCGCGAGCGGGAAGATCTCGCGCGGCAGGTAGACCTTCTTGATGAGGCCGGAGTTGACGACGATCGCGCTCGTGCCACCACCGATGATCTCTGCGTACACCGTGTAGATCGCGAGGCCGGCGAAGATGTAGATGCCGAAGTTGTCGATGCTGCGCGCCGCCCCGAGGAACTGCCCGACCACGATCGCGTAGACGAACAGCATCGTGAGGGGTCGGACGAGGCTCCAGACGAAGCCGAGCTTCGAGTCCTTGTACCTCGCCTTCAGCTCGCGCTTCGTCAGGCGTCCGAGCAGCTCGCGGTACTGCCAGACGTCGCGGGTGGCCGCGATGAATCCGGCGAGCCCGTTCGAGCGGGCTCCGGCGTGCTCCCACGGCGCGTCGGCGAGCCGCTGCGCACGGGCCGTCGCGACGTCCGACATGTGTGCTCCTGCCTCGGGGGCGACCGCGGGCTCGACAGGCGTCGGGGCGATCAGGTGAACCGCGCCATCCTATCCCAGCCGCGGTCGGGGCCTCGTCCCGGACGCGTGGCGCCACGATCGCCAGCGGGGTACATCTCGGCCGCTACACTTCAACAGGAACTTGAAGGTTAGACGCGAGGGAACGCAATGCTGAGACGACGGCCACTGGTCGCGATGGTCGCCGTGATCGTGATGCTGACGGGCATGGTCGCTGCAGCGCCCGCCGCCCCCGCGGAGGCCGCTCGGGCGTCCGACTTCACGCCCGGCAACCTCATCTCCGACGCCAACTTCTTCGACGGCAGGGCGATGACCGCCTCGCAGACGCAGGACTTCCTGCAGCAGCAGCGGCCGAGCTGCACCGCCGGCTACACGTGCCTGCGCGACTACCGCCAGGCGACGCCGGCAATGGCGGGCACACAGTTCTGCGATGCCATGCCTGGTCAGGGCGACGAGCGGGCCTCATCCATCATTGCAAGGGTCGGTCAGGCCTGCGACGTCTCGCAGCGGGTGCTCCTCGTGCTGCTCGAGAAGGAGCAGTCGCTCGTCACCTCGTCGCGACCGTCGCGCATCCAGTACGAGCGCGCCACCGGCTTCGCGTGCCCGGACACCGCGCCGTGCGACCCGTCCTTCGGCGGCTTCTTCTACCAGGTCTACAACGCCGCCAGACAGTTCCAGCGCTACGCCGCGTACCCCTCGAACTACCAGCATCGCGTCGGTGTGCGGCAGGTGCTCTACCACCCGAACGCCGCGTGCGGGTCGTCGGCTGTCGACATCCAGAACCAGGCCACCGCGGGCCTGTACAACTACACGCCGTACCAGCCCAACGCCGCAGCGCTCGCCAACCTCTACGGCACCGGCGACGCATGCTCGGCCTACGGCAACCGCAACTTCTGGCGCATCTTCACCGACTGGTTCGGCGATCCGCGCGGCGCGGGCAGCGGGCCGCCGGTCGGCGCCGTCGACGCCAGCGCGACGACCAACGCTCTGCAGGCGAGCCTGAGCGGATGGGCGTTCGACCCCGACACCACCTCGCCGATCCGCGTGCACGTCTACGCGAACAACCCCTACCCGACCGGCCGCAACGTCGGCACGCTCATCGCGGACGAGCAGCGCGCAGGCATCCCGGCACGCACGCCCGGCGGCAGTGATCGCTTCGGCTTCTCCGGCACCGTGACGGTGCCGACCGGCACGACGCGGCTGTGCGTGCATGCGCTCGACTCCACCGTGCACGGCAACACGATGATCGGCTGCGTGCCCGTCACGCCGAAGGCCGGCACGCCCATCGGCCAGATCGACGGCACCTACTCGGTCGGTCCGACCGCAACGCTGCGAGGCTGGGCGCACGACCCGGACACGCGGTCCCCGATCCGCGTGCACGTCTACCGCGGCGGGCCGCTGGGGGAGGGCAAGCCGTATTCCGCGGTCGATGCCGACCTGCCGCGCGCAGACGTGCAGCGGTCGGTCTCGACCGCCGGTCCGGCGCACGGCTTCGAGGCGCGCGTGCCCGCACCAGCGGGCGGCGAGACCTACTGCGCCTACGCGATCAACGTCGACGGCGGCGATCATCGCCTGCTCGGCTGCCGCTCGGTCCAGCCGAACGGTGGCCCGCCCCGCGGCGAGTTCGAGGCGCTCGGTCGCAGCGATGGCGGCGACGTCGTCCTGAGCGGCTGGGCGCTCGACCCCGACACGGCCGTCGCGAGCAGCGTCCGGGTCTCGGTCGGAGGCCGCGACGTGGGCACCTACGTCGCGAACGCCACGCGCACCGACGTCGCGAGCTCGTTCCCGGGCTACGGCTCCGCGCACGGCTTCCGCGTGCAGCTGCAGCTCGCCACGGGCGATCACCGGGTGTGCGTCACGGCGCTCGACCGCGCGGGTGGCCACGCGGCGACCTCGCTCGGCTGCCGATCGATCTCGGTCTCGCTCGCCTCGCTGCTGCCGGCGTCCGACAGGGTCGCCGGCGCGAACCGGTTCCAGACCGGGGTCGCGATCTCGCAGGACGCGTTCCCGCGCACGGCTCCCGTGGTCTACCTCGCGAGCGGGTCGAGCTTCCCCGACGGACTCTCCGCCGGCCCGGCCGCCGCGCACGAGGGCGGTCCGGTGCTGCTCACCCCTGCCGGTTCGGTGCCGCAGGAGGTGCTCGCCGAGATCCGCCGGCTGAAGCCGCAGAAGATCGTCATCGTCGGTGGAGCGCCGTCCGTCTCCGCAGCGGCGGAGCAGCAGGTGCGCGGGCTCGGCGTGGCCCGCAGCGTCGTGCGGCTCGCGGGCGCGAACCGCTTCGAGACGAGTCGCATGATCGCCGCGCACGCCTTCGGGCGCGATGCCGACGCAGTGTTCCTCGCGACCGGCCGCCGCTTCCCGGACGCGCTTGCAGCGGGGCCCGCGGCCGCACTGAAGCACGGACCGGTGCTGCTCGTCGACGGTGCGGCAGCCGCGCCGGACACTGCGACGCGCGCAACGATCGCCTCGCTCAGTCCGACCTTCATCGGCATCGCGGGCGACGGCAGCTCGGTCTCCGCGGGCATCGAGCGCGCTGTGCGGACCCCGGGCCTCACGGTCGAGCGCTTCGCCGGTGGCAACCGCTTCGAGACGGCCGCCGAGCTCGGCAGGCTGTTCGCCGATGTGGACTCGGTGTTCGTCGCCAGCGGCGAGGGCTTCGCCGACGCACTGCCCGGTGCCGCAGCAGCGGGGGCTGCGGGAGCGCCGCTCGTGCTCGCGCACAGCACCTGCATCCCGAACGCGACGCGCGATCGGCTCGCGGCCTGGCGCCCGGGCAAGGTCCTGCTGCTCGGCGGCGCGCCGACGCTCGGCAGCGGCGTGGTCTCGTACCGCTCCTGCGGCTGACGCGATCGTGATGACGGCCGGCCGGTGGGCATCCGCCCCGGCCGGCCGCGTCTCCAAGGGCCTGCGCTGACCGGTCCCGCGGCGCCTCAGCGCATGCGGGAGCGTGCGACGCGCACAGCCTTGCGCGCAGCACGCACGCCCAGCGACCGCACACGGCCGAGCGGTCCGAGCGGGCCGAAGCGGCGCTCGATGCGCTCGAGGGCCGCGGAGGAGCCGTCGATGCGCTCCGCGTGCTCGACCCGGATCGTGAGCGTATCGCCGGCACGCAGGGGGCCGGTGATGTCATAGGCGGGATCGTGCGTCGAGAACAGGTCGAGCGACCCCGCGCGCGAGCCGTTCACCGGCCGGATGCGATAGCCAGCCGTCTCGATGCGGATGCCGCTGACCAGCAGCCCCGTGCCCTCGGCGGGGTCGAAGCGGATGCCGACCGTCCCGGCGGGCACCACGACCTCCACCAGCATCGGCCCGCCGTTCGGATGCTCGGACTGGGGCGCACCCGCGTGCCGATAGCCGCCCCCGGTGTCGAAGAAGACCGTTGCGTCCAGCGGCCGGCCGCCCGCGCGCGCGAGCACATCGCCGAGCGTGTCGTGCGCACCGGCGCCCAGCGCTCGCGCGACGTCAGCGATGAAGGCGTCGCCGATCTCCATGTGCGTGATCGCGCCAGCCTTCGTCACGCCCGTGCGCGCCCGCATCCGGAGCGGCGCGAGTCCGTGCAGCAGGATCGAGGCCCACTCGTGGTGCGCGAGTCGCGCGCGATCGCCGGCTGGCATGCCTGCGGAGACCTCGACCAATCGCTCCAGGAGCGCGCGCCGCACCCAGAGCGACGCGCCCGGCGTCGGCGCGGCGGGCACGTCCGGCGGCCCCCCTGCCGCGGCCGCGTCGAGCGCCGCGCGCCCGCGCTTGGACGGGGTGCGGGTGAGGCTGCCGACGAGTCTCCTGCCGAGCGCCACCGGCGGCACGATCGCGCCGAGGGTGTCGTCGTCGTCGAATGCCGCGCAGGCGGCCTGCACGGCGACCGCCCCGTCGCCGAGGGACGCGCGGATGTGCGAGCGCGCGATCCTGGCATCCTCGGCCCAGCCCGGGCGCGGATCATCGCCGAGCACCAGGAAGCGCTCAGCCGGGAGCTCGAGCGCGGCGAGCATCGCGGGCTCCGCCGCGGGGGCGAGCACGCGCGCGCCGGCGACCGCTGCCGCCCGCGCCGCCGGCGAGTCCGTGTCGTCGCTGATGAGAGCCACTCGGTCGGCGCCGATCGAGCGGCTCCATTCCGAGATCGCGCCGAGGGCCATCGGCCCCTCCAGCACGACCACCATCGCGTCGACGGGACCGGTGTCGGCGGCCTGATCGAGCCAGACCGCATCCTGCAGCGTGCGGCGCAGCCGGAGCGTCGGCATCGTGCGGATCGCATGGTCGAGCAGGTCCCGCCTGAGGTCGCTCGGCATCGCGGAGAGCAGGCTCCACAGCTCGGCGGTGGCAGCGCCATCGGAGTGGGTGGTGAGCTCGTGCGTGCTCAGGTACAGCATCCGCCGCTTGAAGACCGGGCAGCCGCGCTCGCGCACGAGCAGCGCGGCGAGGCCGATGATCGGATTGGTGGAGAGGTGCTCGAGATCGCTCGTGTCGACGGCGACCGTCCACGTGAACCCGTGGTCCTCGAAGTAGCCCGTCTGCTCCATCTCGTGCAGCCGCACCGCGTCGGCATAGCCCTCGATCGCCGGCAGGTCGCGCCAGTAGGAGGCGAACGCCTCGCTGCGGAGCAGGCTCGAGCGGTAGACGGTGAAGTAGCTCTGCACGTGCGCGCGCTCGGTGCGCGGCGCGGCAGTGCCGGCGGAGGCATCGGCGGCACCGTGCCGGGTGATGCCCCAGAAGTCGACGTCACGCTCGGCCATCGCGTCGAACATCGGCCGCAGCGGGCGGAGCGGGCCGAAGACCGAGGAGTTCGCCACGACGAGCTCGTCCATCTCGGCGAGCGTCGGCGAGAGCGCCTCGATCCCGGCCCGGAATGCCTCCACGTCGTACCCCGTGTTGCCGCGCACGATGAGCATGGCGCCGAGCTCCTCGACGCGGCGACGACTGCCGGGCTCGAGCTCGCCGTTGGCGACCACGACCGCCTGCTCGACGTGCTCGAGCAGCGCACGCAGGTAGTGCTCGTTCGCCGCGTCCAGGATGCCGTCGACGTCGTGGAACGCCCAGACGAGCGCGCGGCGCGGCGTCGTGGTCAACCTCATCCGGCACCCATTGCCGAGCGGCACGCCTGCAGGAACGATCTGCCGTACTGCTCGGTCGGCTCGAGCACCGCGGATTCCGCCCATTCGTTCCAGGCGTTGACGAAGATCAGGCGGCGATCGGGCTCCCGGTCGGCGACCGCGGCGGCGCACGCGGTGAGCCATCGGCGGAACGTGTAGGGATTGGTGCCCGTGAAGAGGTCCGGCTGCCACTGGCGGCGCGCCGTGTTGTCGAAGGTGACCATCGCGCCGGGGTAGGCGTCCTCGGGCAGCGACGCCAGCCGACGTCGGTACCCGTCGACCATCGCGCGATAGCTCATCGCGCGGCCCTGGAAACGGGCGTCCCACTGGTCGGCGGGGATCTCGGTCGCGACCCAGTCGAGGTTGTGGGGCGCGAAGTCGAGCGACCCGTCGATGATGCCGATCGCGCCCGCGTCGCGGAGGCTGCCCATCGCGGGTCCGACGTCCACCTGCAGCAGCAGCAGCTCGCCGACGCCCTCCTCGCGGCACCGCTCACGCCAGCGCGCGACCGTCGCCGCAGGGTCGGGCAGCTGTGCGAGCTTGTACACGGCGAGCACCACGGCTCCGTCAGCGCGCAGGTAGCGCGGATCGCGCAGCAGCGGCATCACGTCCTCGATGAACTGCTCCGCCGGCACGGATTCGTACTCCTGGCCGATCAGCACGTCGGTATCGCCGCCGTCCCACCTCCTGGTCCAGTTCTCGTTCGCCCACATGATGCAGATCGGCTGGTCGAGGTCGCTCTCGAGCAGACGCTCGATAGGACGCTCCAGCAGCTTCCTGCCCGCGAACCAGTAGTAGTAGTACATGAAGCCCGCGATGCCATGGGTGCGCGCGAGCTCGAGCTGCTGCTCGCGGACGGTGTCGAGCTCGAGCGAGTAGAAGCCGAGCTCGGTGGGCCGCAGCGGCACGTCGTGACCGGGATAGAGGGGATGCGCCTTGACGACGTTGTACCACTCGGTGAATCCCTTGCCCCACCAGCGATCGTTCTCGGCGACGCGGTGGAACTGCGGGAGGTAGAACGGCACGAGCCTGGCGCGCGGCGCAATGCAGGCCTCGCCCGGATCCGCGGGCAGGTCGGAGCGCGTGAGCACGCGCATGCCCGCCTCCTCGGACAGCAGGCCGACCATGCGCTCGATCGCGTGCGCGCACGTGCCGTCGATCTGGCCAGCCTCGGGCTCGAAGTCATCGCGCTCGAACCGGAACGCCCGCAGGCCCTGCAGCACGAAGCCGCGGATCCAGTACATCGAGCCGGCCGGGAACCGCAGCGAGTCAGGATCGAGCGGCATGCCGAGCCGGCGATAGATGCCGCGCACGAGCCCCAGATCGCCGCCCCAGTGCTCCGGGCCCGCGATGCTGGCATCGGCGGTCACGACGGCGATGTCGGGATCGGCCCGCATCGCGGAGAGGATCGAGGCCACGTTGTCGGACGAGCCGAGCAGCGCGTCGACGAGCGACGCGCGCCAGGCGGCCCCGTCGCCGTCGAGCGTCTCGTGCGCCTCGCGCCAGGCGCTCTTCTTCGTGTGCACCTTGAGCACGGTGGGGTAGGGGTCGAGGATGCCCGCGTTGACGAGCTGCACGAGCGGCCAGATGTCTCGCCCGTGGTTCTCGACCGAGAGCACCTCGACGTGTCGTGCGCCCGCCAGGCGCAGCTGCTGCGCCTGGATGCTCGTGCCGGAGGAGTTCGTGATGTAGAGGTCGAAGGGCTCGTCGATCGCGCGCAGGCCCTCCAGCAGCTCGTCCAGCAGCTCGGGGAAGTGGCAGTGGAGCACGACGGCCACCGCTGCCGGTTCTGCGACCGGCACGCGGCTGAAGCGCCAGTCGACCGGGAAGCCGACGAACCGCGAGGCATCCATGCGGTCGGACCAGCGCTCGAACGACGACGGCGCGTCGGCGTCGCCCTCGGTGAGCGGTGCCGCTCGCCTGCGGCCGTGCACGACCGCCCGGGCCGCGCGGCCGCCGAAGCGGACGAGCCGCTGGGCACGGCCAGCCCACAGGCGCGGATCGAGAGGATCGGTGCGGGCAGCGCGCTCCTCGGCGCCCCGCAGCGCTCCTCGAAGCTCATCGACCTGCTGGCGCAGCTCGATGAGCTCGTCGTCGCGTGAGGGATCTCGGTTCGCAGTCACCGGCCCAGCCTAACGATCGTGCCGACGCGGCGCCCAGCCGAGGTCAGACGGGCTGCGTGATCGCCGCCGTGCGCGGCGCGCGCGGGGCGATCTGCTTCCGCAGCGGCCCGATCGCGAAGATCACGAGCAGCATCAGGCCGAACTCGATCCACGGCCGGGATTCTGCCAGCCCCTGCACGAACAGGGCGACCCACAGCAGCAGCGGGATGCTGTTCAGCGCTCGTTCGCCGATCGGCGCGCGGTAGAGCGCGCCGAGCGAGTTCGCGACCGCTCGATACTGGATGGCTGCCCACAGCAGCACGCCGACGATGCCGAGCTGCATGAAGACGTCGAGCCACACGTTGTGCGCCTGCAGGTAGACCATGCCGTGCATCTCGCCCAGCGTGTCGAAGGGTTCGACCCACGGGAGCCAGTAGCCCAGATACCCGACCCCGACCACGGGGCTGGTGAGGCCGAGGTCGATCACGCGCCCCCAGATGTCGAAGCGGCCCGTCATGTCGGCGTCGCGACCGAGGAAGTCGGTCACGAACGCCCAGTTGCCGATGATGAGGCCGATGCAGGTGAGGCCGATCGCGATCGCGATCCCGAAGATCCGGTAGAACGTGGCGCCGCGCCAGCGCACCCAGGAGACGACGAGCAGGGTCAGCACCGCGACCATCGCGGTGGCGAAGAGCACGGTCGCGCTGCGGGTCACGAGGTGCGCCAGGATCGGCAGCATGATCCACAGCGGCCAGGAGCGGCGGTCGAGGCCGGCCGCCGCACGGCATCCGGCGATCACCAGCGCGATGAGCGCCACCATGCCCAGCAGGTTGGCATTGCCCATGACTCCCTGCACGCGGCCGCCGTCGAAGAGGAGGCCGCTCGACCAGTGCAGCTCGCCGCTGACGTCCGGCGGGTAGTCGGCCCAGAGCGGGAACAGCGGACGACGCAGCACGAGCGCCACGAACGACTCGAACAGGAACGACGCGATGAGCAGACCCTGCATCGTCCAGTGTGTGAGGTCGAGGATGACGCGGTAGGGCAGGGTCGCGATGAGCACTGCGCTCGCGATCGTGCCCAGCAGCAGCACCGAGCCGACGAGCGACCAGCCGGGTGCGATCGCCCACAGGGCCGACACCAGCGCCATCGCGGCGAAGGCGACGACGGGCACGGGCATCCGCGTCAGCCGCACCCGCAGCAGCACGAGCTCCAGCGTGACCCAGACGAAGGTCGCGATGACCATCGCGCCCCAGGCTGGGTAGCCGATCACGTTCCGAACGGCGTCGCCGCAGACCGCGTTCGCGACGATCCAGGTTGCGAGGATCGTCCTCCTTCTCTGCCCGGGCACTGCACTATCGTGCCATGCCCGGGTGGGACCAGATTGCGCTCGGCTCCGCGCTGGACCCTGCTGCCTGTGCGAGGATTGCTCGCCCCCCTGCCCTTCCGCTTGGAGCCCCATGCGCGTCGTCGTCCTGGTCCCCACCTACAACGAGCTCGAGGCGCTGCCCGTGACCATGGATGCGCTGCTGCGGGCAGCGCCCGAGGTGGAGGTGCTGGTGATCGACGACGCGAGCCCCGACGGCACCGGCGAGCTCGCCGATGCGATGGCGGCGGCGGACACCCGCATCAGGGTGCTGCACCGCACCGAGAAGCAGGGGCTCGGGCGCGCCTACCTGCACGGCATGCGGGTGGCGCTCGATGAGGGGGCGGATGCGGTGGTCGAGTTCGACGCCGACGGCTCCCATCCGGCCGACGCCGTGCCGCGGATGCTCGCGCAGCTGCAGGCAGGGGCCGATCTCGCGATCGGCTCGCGCTGGGTGGCCGGCGGCGGCATCGCCGACTGGCCCTGGTACCGGCAGGCGATCTCACGGGCGGGGAACGTCTACGCGCGCGTCATGCTCGGCTCCTCGGTGCAGGACATGACCGCCGGCTGCCGCGCGTACACCGCCGACCTGCTCCGCCGCATCGCGCTCGACGACGTCAGGAGCCAGGGCTACGGCTTCCAGATCGACATGACGCGGCGAGCGCTCGAGGCGGGTGCGACGGTGGTCGAGGTGCCGATCGTCTTCCGTGAGCGCGAGCTCGGCAGCTCGAAGATGACCGGGGGGATCATCGCCGAGGCGCTGACGAGCGTGACCGGCTGGGCGGCCGGGCGCATGTTCGGTGCTGCGGCCGACCGGTTCGCGCTGCTCAGACGAACGCTGATTCGCCGGTGATCGCGCGGCCGACGATGAGCGCGTTCATCTGCGCCGTGCCCTCGTAGGTGTAGATCGCCTCCGCGTCGGCGAAGAAGCGGGCGACGCCGTAGTCGGTGACGATGCCGTTGCCGCCGCAGATCTCTCGGCACCAGCCGACGACCTCGCGCATGTGCGAGGTCGTGAACGACTTCGCGAGCGCTGAGTGTGCGTCGGCCTGCCTTCCCTCGTCCAGCATCCGCGACACCTGCACGCACAGTGCGATGGAGGCGGTGATGTGCCCGAGGGACTTCGCGAGCATGTCCTGCACGAGCTGGTGCCCCGCGATCGGCTTGCCGAACTGCACGCGCTCCCTCGAGTACCGGACGGCGGCCTCGTAGGCCCCGATCATGATGCCGACGGCGCTCCACGCCACCTCTGCGCGCGTGAGGCGCAGCACGCGAGCGGTGTCGCGGAAGCTGGAGGCCTCCTGCAGCCGCATCGACTCCGGCACTCGCACGCCCTCGAGCACGATGTCGGCGTTCTGCACCATGCGCAGCGAGATCTTCCGCTCGATCTTGGTGGCGGAGTAGCCGGCGGCGTCGGTCGGCACGATGAAGCCCTTGACCTTGCCGTCGTCGGCATCCTTCGCCCAGATGATCACGATGTCGGCGTGCGTCGCGTTGCCGATCCAGCGCTTCGCGCCGTCGATGACCCACTCGTCGCCGTCGCGCCGCGCAACCGTGCGCAGACCCTGCGAGGAGTCGGAGCCCGAGAGCGGCTCCGTGAGCCCGAACGCCCCGACGACCGAGCAGTCGGCGAGCTTCGGCAGCCACTCCGCGCGCTGCTCGGCGCTGCCTGCAACACCGATGGAGCCTGCCACCAGACCGTTCTGCACCCCGACGAAGGTCGACACCGAGGCGTCGATGCGACTCATCTCGAGTGCGACCCAGCCGCGGTAGACGGCCGAGTTCTCGAACCGAGCCGACTCCGCCCAGCCGGCACCGATGACACCCAGTCCGGCGATGCCCGGGATGAGGTCCATCGGGAACGCGTCGCGGTGCCAGTGGTCGTCGATGACCGGCTGGACCTCGTCCTCCATGAACGCGCGGATCTGACCGAGCGAGGCCTGCTCGGTCTCGGTGAGATCGGTCGCGAACCCGTAGAAATCGCTCGTGAGCGGCGTGAAGGTCATGAGTCCTCGGTTCTGTCGATGGGCGGCGGTGGCCGCGTGCCTCGCGGCCGGAGGCCGACAACGTCAGGCTATGGCCGGACAAGGCCACCCGCTCGGCCGTTGGTACGCTCGAGCCAATCCGCGGGAAGGAGACCGGGACGTGTTTGTGCCGATCACCAATGAGCCGCGGGACTACGCATGGGGCAGTAGCAGCCTGCTCGCCGAGTACCTGGGCCACGCGCCCTCCGGCGCACCGGAGGCGGAACTGTGGTTCGGGGCGCATCCGGGCTGCCCGTCGCGCGTCACCGGCGGCGCGCACGCGGGCCTCGACCTCGAGGCCGCGATAGCCGCGGAGGGCGGTCGGCAGCCGAGGATGCTGCTGAAGGTGCTCGCGGCGGCTGAGCCGCTCTCGCTGCAGGCGCACCCGGATGCGCCGCGAGCGCGTGCGGGCTTCGATCGCGAGGACGCCGAGGGCATCCCGCGCGATGCCCCGCATCGCAGCTATCGCGACCCGTTCGCGAAGCCGGAGCTCGTGGTCGCGGTGACCCCGTTCGAGGCGCTCAGCGGATTCCGCCCCGTGGCCGACGCCGAGCGCGCGTTCGATGCGCTCGCGGGCATCGACGAGCGCTTCGCGCCGGTCGCCGACCGGGTGCGAGCGGGCGGTGCGCTCGCCTGGCTGCTCTCCGGCGCGCCCGAGGTGGCAGGGGCCGTGCGCGCTGCAGCGGAGCGCCTGGACGACATCGCCGAGTCGCTGCCCGTCGAGGCAGACACGATCCGGCGCCTCGCAGAGGTGCACCCCGGCGATCCGGGCATCCTGGTCGCGCTGCTGCTGCACCGCCTCTCGCTCAAGCCCGGCGAGGCGCTCTACCTCCCCGCAGGCAACATGCACGCGTACCTCGAGGGACTCGGCATCGAGCTCATGGGTCCGAGCGACAACGTGCTGCGCGGCGGCCTCACGCCCAAGCACGTCGACGTGCCCGAGCTGCTCGCGGTGGTCGACACCTCGGTGAACACCGATCCGCGACTGCCCGCCGAAGCGCTGGACGGCGCGTTCGCCTACCGGCCACCCGCGCCGTTCGAGCTGCGCCGCATCGTGGGACGGCATGCGGCGCCCGCCGGGCGTGCAGTGCTGCTCGCCGTGGCACCGGCGGTGGTCGAGGTGGATGGCACGGGGCACAGGCTCGCCGCTGCCGAGGCCGCGTGGATCGACACCGACGCCCCCTTCTCGGTCGACTCCTCCGAGGCCTGGCTCGCGCTCGACCTCGACACGCCGTGACGCAGTTCCCGGCCGGGGGCGTGCGACACGCTTAGAATCCTCGACTTGACGCGGAGCGAACTACACCGGTGTAATTGGTGCAACGCGAGCCCGGCCGGGGTCTCGCGAGAACCGGGGGAACGCCATGCGAGAGGGAGTGCAGCGCAGCACGACGACGACGCGAGGCGTGGATGACGGCGGGCTGCGTCGCGGGGTGCCCGGCGACTGGTTCGTCGACCCGATCATGCTCGGGGTTCCGGGCGTCCGCACCGAGGCCGACGACCACCCCCTTGCGTGGCAGGCCGATGCGCTGTGCGCCGAGACCGACCCGGAGGCGTTCTTCCCCGAGAAGGGCGGCTCCACGCGCGACGCCAAGCGCATCTGCGACACGTGCGAGGTGCGCCAGCAGTGCCTCGACTACGCGCTCGAGAACGATGAGCGCTTCGGCATCTGGGGCGGGCTCTCCGAGCGCGAGCGCCGCAAGCTCCGCAAGCTCGCCTGATCGAACGGCGCCGCTGGCATAGGGTGGTCGTGTGACCGTGGTGCTGACGCTGATGGTGCGCGACGAGGCAGACATCATCGCGGCGATGCTCGAGCATCACCTGGCGCACGGCGTCGATCACATCCTCGTCACTGACAACGCCTCGGTCGACGGCACGCGCGAGATCCTGGCGGACTACGCGCGGATCGCCCCGGTGACGGTGTTCGACGACCCCGTCCACCGCAAGCAGCAGGCAGAGGTCGTGACGCGCATGGCGCGGCTCGCGGCCACCGAGCACGGTGCCGACTGGGTCATCAACGGCGACGCCGACGAGTTCCTGCGACCGCTCGATCCCACGATGACCCTCGCTGAGGTGTTCCAGCGGCTGCCAGCGGCGGTGGGAGCCTTCCAGGTGCCGGTCGTCAACATGGTGGGGCCGTTCGCTCGCCGCGGTTCCGGCATCCGTCGCCTCACGTACCGCGACCTGCGCACGGAGGATCAGCTGCGAGCATCGGGGCTCGTCGCGCACCCGTCGAGCAATGCCATCCACATCGGCGACCCCGAGGTCGAGGTGGTGCAGGGCAACCACCGTGTGTCGACGCCCGCTGGCGAGCAGCCGGCGAGCGAGCTGGCGCTGGAGGTGCTGCACCTGCCATGGCGATCGATGGAGCAGATCGAGCGCAAGATCCGCAACATGGGTGAGGGCTACGACGCGAACCCGCAGCTGCAGCCATCGCCTCGGCATCACGGGATGCGCGATTGGCGCCGGATGCGCGCCGGCCTGCTCGCCGCCTTCGTCGCCTGGCGCATGCCGACGGACGACGAGCTGCACGAGCCCGAGTACGGCGCGGATGCGTCGCTGGCGGCGTCGCTCGACGCGCTGCCGGGCCTGCTGCCGGATCGGCTCGAGGCGGCTCTGGCCGACAGCGCCGACGAGCCCTTCGACGATGCGATGCTGCACGCGGAGCGCGCGAGGGCTGCCGCGGCCGAGCCGCTCGAGCGGCTGGCGCTCGAGGAGCTGACCAATGCTCGGCTCGACGCCGATGCGCTGCGGGTCGACCGCGACCGCCTGGATGCGCAGCTCACCTTCACCAGGGCCCACGCAGACACCCTGCAGCGCGATCTCGACGCGGCCCAGGCCGTTCTCGAGCAGCTGCGTGCCAGGACCGCGATGCTCGAGCGCTCGCCGTCTCAGCGCGTGGTGGGCGTCGCCCGCCGGGCGATCGGTCGCCTGGGCGGCGGCTGAGCACTCCGTCGATTGCGCGGCACACCGACGGCAACCCGCTGGTCGAGCGCGGGGGCACCTAGCCTTGCCGGGTGCATCCGAGGGTCTTCGCCGTGCTCGCGGCCAGCAGCGGGGCCGCCTATCTGCCGGCGACGCTCGCTGCGATCCACGCGCAGACGGTGGCTCCCGAGCGGCTGGTGGCCGTCGACGGGGGATCCAGGGATGACTCCCGCGCCGTGCTCGAGGCGTCCGGTGCACGCAGTGTCGTGGTCGCGCCGCGGCTGTCGTACGGCGAGCTGATCGGCAGAGGGGTCGCTTCGCTGCCGACCGCGCAGGACGGTGATTGGCTGTGGTTGCTCGCGCACGATGCGACGCCGCACGAGCGCGCGCTGCAGGCGCTGCTCGCGCATGTCGACGCCCACCCGAGCGTCGTGATGGTCGGACCGAAGGTCATGCGCGCTGAGGCGCCCGATCGCTTCGCCGAGTTCGGGCAGACGATGACCCCGTTCGGCCGGAGCGTGCTGCTGCACGAGGGCGAGCTCGATCAGGGCCAGCACGACGACGACAGCGATCGGCTCGGTGTGGCCGAGACGGGCGTGCTGATCCGGCGCGACGTCTTCGAGTCGCTCGGGGGCTTCGATCCGATGCTCCGGTCGATCGATGCGGGCCTCGACCTGGGCGTGCGGGTTCGCATGGCGGGTCATCGCGTCGCGGTGGAACCGCGAGCCAGGGTGCGTCGAGCCGGCGGCCCCGAGCATTTCGCCGCCAGGTCGGTGAGCGATGCGCAGCGGGTCGCGATCGCCAGGCGCGCACAGCTGCACCGCCGGCTGTCCTACGCGCATCCCGTCGCGCTGATCCTGCAGTGGCTGCTGCTGGTGCCGACGGGACTCGTTCGCACCGTGGTGCATCTGCTCGCGAAGCGGCCGGCGGCGGTGCTGGCCGAGTGGCACGCGACGCTCGCGGCCTTCGTCTCGCTCCGAGCCGTCGCCCGAGCGCGTCGGCGGATCGCTGCGACACGGACGTCGCGGTGGAGGTCGCTGCGCCCCCTTCGCGCCTCGTGGCGCACGGTGCGCTCCCAGCGCCGGGCGCTCGGCGATCCCGAGCGCATGCAGATCGCTGTCGACGAGCGCGTCGGCTTCGTCGAGGGCGCCGGGCTCTGGGTCACTGCGCTCGCCGTGGTCGTCGGCATCGTGCTGACACCGCAGCTCATCGGCGCGTCGAGCGCGACGGGCGGTGGCCTGCTGCCGCTGTCGGCATCGGTGTCGCAGCTCTGGTCCCACACGCTCGCCGGCACCCTCGACCCGCTCGGGGATGTCGTCGCCGTTCCCGATCCCTTCGTGCTGCTGCTCGCGCTCCTCGGTTCCCTGACCCCGTGGCAGCCATCGACCGCGGTGGTGCTGCTGCTCTTCCTCGCGCCCGCCATCGCATCCCTCACCGCGTTCTTCTCGGTCCGACGCATGACGACCTCGCGCTGGGCGCCCGCGGTCGCCGCCGCGGTGTGGGCGCTCTCCCCGCTGCTGCTTGCCGCGATCGTGGAGGGACGGATCGGCGCCGTGCTCGCGCACCTCGCGCTGCCGATCGCCGTGGTCGGCATCCTGCGTGCATCGGACTCCTGGCGCGCCGCCGGGTTCGCTGCCGTGCCGCTCGCGATCGTGGCCGCCAGCGCGCCGGTGCTGCTGCCGGCACTGCTGCTGCTCGTGCTGATCGCGGCCGGGATCGGCTGGCGCGCGCCGCTGCGCCCGCTCGCAGCACTGCTGCCGACCGCCGCGCTGCTCGCGCCGATCGTGGTCGAGCGGTGGCGAGCCGGGATGCCGCTTGCCGCGCTCGCAGATCCGGGCGTGCCGAAGCCGGGCGCGCCGCCCAGCGCACTGCAGGCGGCGCTGCTGTCGCCGGACGGCTCCTTCGCGTCGCTCGGCGGTGTCGTGGCGCAGCTCGCGCCCGAGGGCGATGCGGCAGGGTTTGCCTTCGCGCTGCTGGCGCCGCTCGCGATCGCCGCACTGGCCGCCGTGGTGCTGCGGCCCGCGAAGGCATGGCCGTGGGTGCTGCTGCTGCTCGCCGGGTACGCGACCGCCGTCGCGTCCACGCGGCTCTCGCTCACCTCCTTCGAGGGGCAGCCGGTCACGGTCTGGGCAGGATCGGGCGCATCGCTCATGCTCGTGGCGCTGCTGGGGCTCGCCGTCGTCGCGGTGCAGGTCGATGATCGACGTGCGAGCGTTCCCGGCGGCCTCGTCGCGCTCACTGCGACGATCGCAGCGCTCCCGATCATCGCCACGTCCTTCCTCGCGCCGGCGACCGTGATCGCCGGACCGGAGCGCCGCATGCCCGCGTTCGTCGATGCAGCGGCGGAGACCGACAGCACGATCGGCACGATGGTGCTCCTGCCGCTCGCTCCAGGAGTGCTGCAGGTCGACGTCGAGCGCGGCGCCGGAGCGACGCTCGACGGCGTCGCCACGGCGGAGCTCGCGCGGCGTGCGCCGGGGGAGACCGAGGCGCGGCTCGCCCAGGTCGCCGTCGACATGGCTGCCGGCGGCGACACCGAGGTCGCGCCGCTCCTGGATGCCCAGGGCGTGCGGTTCGTCCTGCTAGAGCAGGAGCGCGAAGGCGCCGCCGGGGTGCACGATCGCGCCCAGCGCTCGCTCGACGCGCGCGGCGACCTGCAGGCGATCGGCCAGACCGAGGCCGGGCTGCTCTGGCAGCGCGTCGACGCCACCGCCCTCGAGCGCGAGCCGCGCCCGGCATGGGCAGGCGCATTGCTGCTCGTGCAGCTCGTCGCTCTGGGTGCGGCGGTGGTCGCGGCGCTGCCGTCGCTGCGCCGCGGCGCGCGGACGAGGACCCGCAGGCTCGAGGGAACGGGGGACTGGCAGTGACGCACGGCAGGGACCACGACCCTCTCGACGACTCGCAGGAGTTCGACGACCCGTCGCCGATCGCCGAGGAGGAGGCGCCGAGCAACCATCGCGCCGCGCCCGAGGAGCGCGCCGTCGAAGCCGAGGCCGAATCGTCCGGCGATATTGCCAGCGACGTCACGCTCACCGACCGCGAGGCAGCAGCGAACGAGGCGGCGGAGGCCGGCAGGCGGTTCGAGCGTCGGGACGTCGTGCGCTGGAGCGCGCGCGCCCTTGGCGGCGTCGCCGTCGCGGGGATCATCGTGGGGGCGGTGCTCGGGGCGACGGCGCTGCCGGACGACATCCGTGTGCAGACTCCGGTGCCGGAGTCGCTCGTGCAGCCCTCCTCGCCGCTGCAGTCGCGCGTGTGCGCGGGGCCCGCGCTCCGCGTCGGCACCTCCGACGGCGAGGATGCGCTCGCGATCGCAGCACTCGGCGATCCCGTGATCGAGATCGGCAGTCTCGGCGGTGAGATCCGTCGGGATGCGGTGGCCGTCACCGGAGCCGACGACGTGCCCGGCGGCGTCTCCGTGGTGCAGCGCAACGAGGAGACGACGCTGTCGGCCGCGCAGACCCTGGCGCTCGACGTCGAAGCCGTGCGGGGCTTCGCAGCGAGCGAGTGCGCGGAGACGAGGCTCGATCAGTGGCTGGTCGGCGGCTCCACGCGCACCGGGCGCCAGACGGTGCTCACGGTGGCCAATGCGTCGGAGGCCAGCGCCAGCGTCGATGTCACGGTCTTCGGGTCTGACGGTGCCGTCGAGTCGGTCGGCTCGAGCGGCATCGCTGTCTCGCCCGGGTCGTCGATCGTGCTGGATCTGGCAGCCATCGCGCCGGGCGTTCCAGACGCGGTGGTGCGCGTCGCATCCACGGGCGCCCCGGTCGCTGCGCACCTGCAGCAGATCACCACGCGCGGTCTGGAGCGCGGCGGATTCGAGGTCGTCGATCCCGTCGCCGCGCTCACGTCCACGGTGCTGCCCGGCGTCACGGTGACCGAGCCAACGGGGCTCGAGACGCGCGAGGGCTACGACGACACGGTGCCGACGCTGCGGCTGCTCTCGCCCACCGGCGGTGATGTCCGCGTGGTCTTCCAGGAGGCAGACGGCTCCACGATCGAGTCAGCAGGCGTGCTCGAGGCGGGCAGGGTGACGGACTTCCCGCTGGAGGAGCTGCCGACAGGAACGTTCGCCATCAGCGTGGAGTCGGACGCGCCCGTCGTCGCCGGAGCGCGATCGGTCGCCGTCGCTGGGGAGGGACTCGACTTCGACTGGATCGCGGGTGGGCAGGCCCGCACCGGCACGTCCGCCGTTGCGGTGCCGAGCGGCCCGAACGCGACCGTGCACATCGTGAGCACCGCCGATGCGGATCAGGAGATCGAGGTCGCTGGCCGCGCCGTGCAGCTGGCCGCCAACGGTGTGCACGAGCAGCGTGTCGAGGGCGGTTCGATCGAGGTCAGCGGGGAGGGCCTCGTGATCGGCATCGGCTACCGCGACGAGGGCCGGGTCGGTGGCTTCACTGCGAGTCCGCAGGGGCCCTCCGCCGAGGGCGTTCGCGTGCTGCACTGACGAACGGCCGCAGGTCAGATCGCAGGTCCTGACGCGTGCGGCGGTCAGCTCGTAGGTCGAGGAGCGCCCGGGCGGAGCCCGGGTGCGTCACGAGACCGGAATGTGGTCTGCTCGTAGGTCGAGGAGCGCCCGGGCGGAGCCCGGGTGCGTCACGAGGCCGGAGGACGGCGAGCAGTCCGGTCTCGTGACGCGTGCGGCTGCGCCGCCCGCTCCTCGACCTACGAGGGTGGGCGCTCCGATCGGCCTCGTGACGCGTGCGGCGGTCTGGTCGTAGGTCGAGGAGCGCCCGGGCGGAGCCCGGGTGCGTCACAAAGCCGCAGGGCGGCGATCAGCTCGTAGGTCGAGGAGCGCCCGGGCGGAGCCCGGGTGCGTCACGAGACCGGAGGGCGGCGATCAGTCCGGTCTCGTGACGCGTGCGGCTGCGCCGCTCGCTCCTCGACCTACGAGGGGGAGCGCTCCGGCCGGCCTCGTGACGCGAGCGGCTGCGCCGCTCGCTCCTCGGCCTACGCGGGTGGGCTCAATGGTGACGCCAGCGGTCGGGCGCGACCTCCCACGGGTCGCGGCCGATCAGCTCGGCCGCGGCACGGAACACGGCGCCCTCGATGGCCACCTGACGATGCCAGGGGTCGTCGATGTGCACGCGCGGCAGCCGCTGCAGCGGGAGGCGGTAGAGCGTGATCGTGCGTTGCGCGGTGTCGACGGCCCACTCGGGCACCTCGTCGACGCGCTCCGCGAGCGCTCGCGGCGGCATGTCCGCCCAGCGGAAGCGCACGTCGCCGAGCTCCGCGGGCCAGAGCGCCATCACGTAGTCGGCAGCGTCTGCCGCGATGTCCTCGAAGCGCGTCTCGCGCGAAGAGAGGAAGGGGAGCACCGGCCCGGCGATCGACGATCGGATCTCACGGCCGTGGCGCGAACCGCGGGAGTGCTGACGCGCAGGCATGCCGTCATCCTAGTGTCGCGCGCCCCTGGTGGAGGTCGACGCTAGCCTGGAGCAGATGGACGACAGGACGTGCTCGCGACCCGGATGCCGCCGGTACGCCGATCGCACCGTGACGGTCGACTACGACGGCATGATGCTCGTGATCGGTCCGCTGCAGCCCGCCAGCAGGCGGGGTGCGCTCGAGGGCAGCTACGACCTGTGCGCGCCGCACGCCGAACGCCACGCGGGACCGTCGGGCTGGCATATCGTCCGATACGAGCCCGGGCACGCGGATCGCTGAACCCGGCCCCGCCGAGAAGGAAGAGGATCCATGTCGCTCACCGACATCGTGAAGACCTATGACGTGCGCGGCCTCGTCGACGGGCAGCTCACCGAGACGGTCGTGCGCGCGCTCGGTGCCGCCTTCGCCGACGAGGTCGGCACCGGTTCGCCCATCATCATCGGGCACGACATGCGCGCCTCGTCCCCCGCGCTCGCCGCTGCCGCAGCAGACGGGGCGCAGGCGCGAGGGGCCGACATCGTCCTCATCGGATTGTGCTCGACCGACGCGACGTACTTCGCGTCCGGTTCCATGGACGCCCCCGCGATGATGTTCACCGCATCGCACAACCCCGCCGCCTACAACGGCATCAAGTTCTCGCGCGCGGGCGCGCGCGGCGTGAGCCTCGAGACCGGGCTCGCAGCCATCCGCGACGGCGCGCAGCGCTACCTCGACGACGGCCTGCCGGAGGCCTCGTCGCGCGGCACGCTCCGCACTCGCGACGTGCTCGGTGACTACGCGGCCCACCTGCGCTCACTCGTCGACCTGAGCGGCGTGCGGCCGCTGCGGGTCGTCGTGGACGCGGCCAACGGTATGGCGGGCATGACCGTGCCGGCGGTGCTGGGGGAGGCCGCGGGGCTGCCTGGGCTGCCGATCGAGATCGTGCCGATGTACTTCGAGCTCGACGGCACCTTCCCGAACCATGAGGCGAATCCGCTCGACCCCAAGAACCTCGTGGATCTGCAGGCCGCCGTGGTCGAGCAGGGCGCCGACATCGGGCTCGCGTTCGACGGCGATGCCGACCGGTGCTTCGTCATCGACGAGCGCGGCGGGGCCGTCTCGCCGTCGGCGGTCGCGGCGATCGTCGCCGAGCGCGAGATCGGCCGCGTTCGCGCTGAGGGAGAGCGCGACATCGTGGTGCTGCACAACCTCATCACCAGCCGCGTCGTGCCGGAGGTCATCGCCGCCGCTGGCGCGACCGCGATCCGCACCCGCGTCGGCCACTCGCTCATCAAGGACAAGATGGCCGAGACCGGCGCCGTCTTCGGCGGCGAGCACTCGGCGCACTACTACTTCCGCGACTTCTGGGGTGCCGACAACGGCATGCTCGCCGCCATGCACGTGCTGGCGACGCTCGGCGTGATCGAGTCGCCGATGTCGGACCTCGCCGCGAGCTACTCGCCGTACGCGGCATCCGGCGAGATCAACTCGACCGTCGACGACGTGCCCGCCGCCTACACGCGCATCGTGGAGGCGTTCGCGGGTCGCGGTGACTTCGACGAGCTCGACGGGCTCACGGTCACGGCGCCCGACGGCAGCTGGTGGTTCTCGGTCCGCCCTTCGAACACGGAGCCGCTGCTGCGCCTGAACGTCGAGGCTGAGGCGGCGCCGACGATGGTCGCGGTGCGCGACGAGGTGCTCGGGCTGATCCACGCCTGAGTCGTCCCTGAGCCCGAACTCATGCCATTGCCGAGTCCGCACAAGTAGCCTGGCGCTATGCACCATGACGTCACCAAGGTCGTGATCCCCGCGGCGGGCCTCGGCACCAGGTTCCTGCCCGCGACGAAGGCGCTCCCCAAGGAGATGCTGCCGGTGGTGGACAAGCCCGCCATCCAGTACGTGGTGGAGGAGGCGGTGCGGGCCGGGCTGCGCGACGTGCTGTTCGTGACGGGCCGCAACAAGAACGCGCTGGAGAACCACTTCGATCGGGCGACCGAGCTGGAGATGATCCTGCACACGAAGGGCGATCAGGCGAAGCTCTTGCGCGTGGCCGAGTCGACCGATCTGGCCAACGTGCACTACGTGCGGCAGGGCGACCCGAAGGGGCTGGGCCACGCGGTGCTGCGCTCGGAGGCGCACGTGAACGGCGACTCGTTCGCGGTGCTGCTGGGCGACGACATCATCGACGAGCGCGACCATCTGCTCGAGCGGATGCTGGAGGTGCACGATCAGCGCGACACCTGCGTGGTGGCGCTGATGGAGGTGGATCCGGATCAGGCGCACCTGTACGGAGTGGCGACGGTGGAGTCGACCGAGGAGGACGACGTCGTGCGGGTGCGCGGCCTGGTGGAGAAGCCCGAGCCGGGAACGGCGCCGTCGAACCTGGCGATCGTGGGGCGCTACGTGCTCAAGCCCGAGATCTACCCCGTGCTGGCGCAGACGCAGCCGGGCAGGAGCGGAGAGATCCAGCTGACGGATGCGCTGCTGACGATGGCGAGCGATGAAGACAACGGCGGGGTGCACGGCGTCGTCTTCCGCGGCCGCCGCTACGACACCGGCGACCGGCTCGACTACATCAAGGCGAACGTGCAGCTCGCGATCGAGCGCGACGACCTCGGGCCGGGCCTGCGCGCCTGGCTGCGGGAGTTCGTCCCCACGCTCGAGGACTGAGCCGCGGCGTCCGAGCGCGATGGCCTGCGCGACGCCAGTACGCTGGGGCCATGAGCAAGCTCCTCGTGACCGGCGGCGCCGGCTTCATCGGATCGAACTTCGTCCACTACGTCGTCGCGAACACGGCGCACGATGTGGTCGTGCTGGACAAGCTGACGTACGCGGGCGACCGCGCGACGCTCGCTGGCCTGCCGGAGGACCGCGTGCGGCTGGTGGTGGGCGACATCGCCGACCCGGAGGTCGCGGATGCGCTGGTGGCGGAGTCGGATGCGGTGGTGCACTATGCGGCCGAGTCCCACAACGACAACTCGCTGTCGGACCCGGGCCCGTTCGTGCACACGAACTTAATCGGCACGTTCACGCTCCTGGAGGCGGCACGCCGGCATGGCACGCGCTTCCACCACATCTCCACCGATGAGGTCTACGGCGACCTGGAGCTGGATGATCCGGCGAAGTTCACCCCGGAGACGCCCTACAACCCCTCATCGCCGTACTCGTCGACGAAGGCGGGCTCCGACCTGCTGGTGCGCGCCTGGGTGCGCTCGTTCGGGCTGGAGGCGACGATCTCGAACTGCTCGAACAACTACGGGCCCCGGCAGCATGTGGAGAAGTTCATCCCGCGGCAGATCACGAACGTGATCGACGGGGTGCGGCCGCGCCTGTACGGCGCGGGACAGAACGTGCGCGACTGGATCCACGCGGACGACCACTCCTCTGCGGTGCTGCGGATCCTGGAGGCGGGCAGGAGCGGTGAGACGTACTTGATCGGCGCGGACGGCGAGAAGAACAACCTCGAGGTCGTGCAGGCGATCCTGACGATGATGGGTCAGGAGCCTGACGCGTTCGATCACGTGACCGACCGGGCCGGGCACGACCTGCGCTACGCGATCGACTCGTCGAAGCTGCGCGACGAGCTCGGCTGGGAGGCGTCGTTCACCGACTTCGAGGCGGGGCTCGCGTCGACGATCGACTGGTACCGCCAGAACGAGGCGTGGTGGCGGCCGCAGAAGGCCGCCGCCGAGGCGAAGTACGCGCAGGCGGGGCACTGATCCGGATGGGTGAGCTGGAGACGGGCAAGCAGCTGCGCGTTCGCGAGACGCCGATCCCGGGCTTCCTCGTGATCGACCTGCCAGTGCATGGCGACAACCGCGGCTGGTTCAAGGAGAACTGGCAGCGCGAGAAGCAGCTGGCGCTGGGGGTCCCCGACTTCGGTCCCGTGCAGAACAACATCTCGTTCAACGCGCAGCCGGGCGTCACGCGCGGCATCCACGCGGAGCCGTGGGACAAGTACATCTCGGTCGCCTCCGGCCGCGTCTTCGGCGCCTGGGTCGACCTGCGCGAGGGCGACTCGTTCGGGGCGACGTTCACGATCGAGATCGATCCGTCGGTCGCGGTGTTCGTGCCGCGCGGCGTGGGCAATGCGTTCCAGGCGCTCGAGCCCGACACCGCCTACACGTACCTCGTCAACGACCACTGGTCGGCCGAGGCGCAGGGCGAGTACACGTTCCTGAACCTCGCCGACCCCACCGCGGCGATCGACTGGCCGATCCCGCTGGCGCAGGCGGAGCTCTCCGACAAGGACCGCGCCCACCCGCAGCTGGCGGACGTCACCCCCATGGCCCCCAGGAAGACGCTCGTGCTGGGCGTGAACGGGCAGGTCGGGCGCGCACTGCGACAGCAGTGGGCGGGTCGCACCGACGTCGAGTTCGCGGGCCGCGATCGCATCGACCTCGCGAGACCGGACACGTTGGAGAGCATCCGCTGGTCGACCTACGGCACGGTCGTGAACGCCGCAGCGCACACCGCGGTGGATGCGGCCGAGACGCCGGAGGGCCGCGTCGATGCCTGGGCGGTCAACGCCGCCGCGCCCGCGCGGCTCGCCGCGCTCGCCGCGCAGCACGGCCTGACCCTCGTGCACATCTCCAGCGACTACGTCTTCGACGGGTCGCGACCGCAGCACGATGAGACCGAGCGGTTCAGCCCCCTCGGCGTCTACGGGCAGTCGAAGGCAGCCGGCGACCTCGCCGTCTCGGTCGCGTCGCGCCACTACGTGATCCGCACGTCGTGGGTGGTCGGTGAGGGCAAGAACTTCATCGCCACCATGGCCTCGCTAGCGGAGCGGGGCATCGCGCCCAGCGTCGTCGGCGATCAGGTGGGGCGTCTCGCCTTCGCATCCGAGATCGCGCGCGCGATCGACCACCTGCTCGCGGTCGACGCGCCGCACGGCACCTACAACGTCTCCAACGCCGGCGAGCCCGCCAGCTGGGCTGAGATCGCGAAGCGCGTCTTCGAGCGCGCCGGCCACGAGTCGGGCCGCGTGACCCCCGTCACCACGGCCGAGTACTACCGGGGCAAGGCCGACATCGCGCCGCGTCCCCCGCACAGCTCGCTCGACCTCGGCAGGCTCGAGGCGACGGGCTTCGCGCCGCGGGACCAGTTCGAGATGCTCGACGAGTACGTCGACTCGCTCGCCAGCGGGGCGTGAGCCTGCCGATGGGGCGCGCGCTCGTGGTCGGGGGGAACGGCTTCCTCGGGGCGCACCTGGTCGATGCGCTGGTCGCGGACGGCTGGCGGGTCGACGTCTTCGATCGCTTCACGACCGGACCGCGCTACCGGTCGACGTCGCCCCGCGTCCTTCGCGGCACGTTCTCCGCTGGCGACGAGATCAGGCGGGCCGTGGATGGCCACGATCTCATCGTGCATGCGCTGTCGGGGACGACGCCGTCCAACAGCCTCGGCGGACCGCAGGCGGATCTGCAGGCGAACGTCTCGCCGACGCTCGACATGCTCGGCGAAGCGGTGCGCACCGGTGTCGGTCGGGTCCTGTTCATCTCCTCCGGCGGCACGGTCTACGGGTCTGCGCAGGGCGCGGTGCCGGAGGATGCGCCGCTCCTGCCCATCTCGCCCTACGGCATCGGCAAGGTGGCGATCGAGCACTACCTGCGCTACTTCTCGATCGAGCACGGCCTGCGGTCGGCGGCGCTGCGCGTGGCGAACCCATACGGGCTGCGCGCGGACGCGACGCTGCCCGGCTTCGGGCTCGTGAGCGCGCTGCTGCGCGCGGCGGCCGCCGACGGGCGCGCGAACCGGCTCGGCGACGGATCCATGGTGCGCGACTACCTGCACGTGGACGACGTGATCGAGCAGATGCGCCACGTCATCGCCGACGTCTCGTTCTCCGGCCCGGTCAACATCGGCAGCGGATCCGGTCGCAGCGTGCAGGAGATCATCGACGTCGTGCGCGCGACGACCGGCGCGTCGCTGCCTGTCGACGAGCACGAGGTGCCGGCATCGTTCGTCGACCACATCGTGCTCGACACCGCTCGCTTCGCCGAGCACTTCGGCACCCTGCCGCAGCTGCCGCTGCGCGAGGGCATCGAGCGCACCTGGCGCGAGTGGCGCCGCTGAGTCAGCGCAGCGGCAGCGCACCGCCCGCGACCATCGCCCGCTCGAGCGGCTCGGCGAGGCTCCGCGCGTAGCTGCCCGTCAGGTGGCCGCGATCGCGGTACACGGCGATGCCCGCGACGATCGCGGCGCAGCGGGTCTCGCCGCAGATCGAGTCGTTCAGATCGACCTCCAGTGCCCGCTCCTCGATGCCGAGCGCAACGTCCTGGCCGGTGCCGCCTCCCGCGAGGCCTGCTGCACGATCGAAGGCGCACATCCCCGGGGCATCCGGCTCGTTCGCGATGCAGTCCTCGATCGCGAAGCGCGGCGACGGGGTGTCGCGGACGACGATCACCTGCGCGCCGCGATCGATCTCGCGATCCCAGGCCTCTGCCATGCCGCGGCCGAGCGCGGCATCGGCGTCCGCATCCGTCAGCGTGGATCCTGCCCACATCTGCGTCGAGGCATTGCTGGTGACCACCAGCGCAGGCTGCTCGCGCTCGAGCACCTGGGCGACACCCTCGTTCCACTGTGAGCACGCGGTGTACGGCTGCGCGACGCCGTACGTCGCGACCGCGCCCGTCGTGAAGGGGCAGCCCGCCTTCGTCATCGCCATGACGCGCCACCCGTGCGTCTCGGCGAGCACTTGCATGGTCGGCACCCACTGCGCAGCGTGCGAGTCGCCGACGACGACCACGAGCGGACCTGAGTCGCCCCAGGCGCAGGCGACCGGCTCGACGACGTGGCCGGCCACATGGCAGCCCTCTGCGTAGCTGGCGGGCAGGTCGGCCTGGAAGTCCTCCGGCGCGGGCACGTAGCCGTCGCGCTCGAGGGAGGCGACCGCATCCGCCGTCTCGCCCTCGCCGATCGCCTCGCCGCCAGCCGTGAGCGCCGCCGGGCCCGGATAGTCGGGCTCCTGCGCTAGCGCCGGCGCGGCGACTCGCATCGATCCAGCCACGGTGAGCGTCACGGCCAGGCACGCGGCACCCACCAGCAGGCCGCCGCGCACGGACGCCCACGGCAGCCGCGGCGATCGCTTGCGCAGCGGCTCCTCGACGAACCGCCAGGTCAGCCACGCGAGCACGAGCGTTGCCGCGACGAGCCAGAGCGAGCGCCACGACAGCAGCTCCGCGGGCTTGTCGTAAGGGTTGGAGAGCACGATGAGCGGCCAGTGCCAGAGGTAGACGGAGTAGGAGATCGCGCCCACCCACTGGATCGCGCGGCCGCCCAGCATGCGGTGGACGAGCCCGCGACTGTCCGCCCCGCCCGCCCACAGCACCACCGCGGTCGCGAGCGTCGGCCACCACGCGATGGTGCCCGGGAAGGGCATCGTGGTGTCGAGCCAGACGAACGAGGCGACGCCGACCGCGAGCGCGACGGCCGCGATCGCGCCGGCGCCGCGCACGGCGAGCGCCGGGAGCACCGCCACGAGCCCGCCGAGCGCGAGCTCCCACAGGCGAGTGGGGGTCGTGAAGTAGGCGGACGCGGGGCTGGCTGCCGTCCACAGCACCGACGCGGTGGCGGAGGCGACGATGACGGCCACGACGATCGCACCGGAGAGGAGCCTCCGGCTGCGGCCCATGCGCACCGCGAGCACAGCCGCCGCCGCCATCAGGAACGGCCACAGCAGGTAGAACTGCTCCTCGACGGCGAGCGACCAGTAGTGCTGGAACGGAGAGGGCGGCTCGAGGCTCTGCAGGTAGTCGGTGGAGCCCTGCGCGAAGCGGAGGTTGACGGCGTAGACGGCAGAGAAGATCGCATCGCCCGCGAGCTCGGTGCGGCGGGATGCTGGCAGCACGGCCCAGCCGGCGATGAGCGTGGTCAGCAGGACGAGCGTCGCGGCGGGCAGGATGCGACGGCTGCGCCGCGCCCAGAAGTCCGCGAACGCCGCCCGGTCGAGCCTCGGCCGCTCCACGAGCCAGCGCGTCATCAGGAAGCCGGAGATGACGAAGAAGACGTCCACGCCCGCGAACCCGCCCGGCAGCGCGTTCGGATCGAGGTGCCACACGACCACAGCGAGCACCGCGATGGCGCGGAGCCCCTGGATGTCGCGACGGTGCGCGCGCGCCGGCGTCGAGACAGGCATCCGATGATCCTACGGCCGGACGCGCTCGAGGCCGGCGCGGAGGCGCCGCCGCAGCCGACGGCCGCGGGGCAGCTCGAACAGGTGGCGCAGCCCGATGCGATGGAGCAGGCGATGCAGGAGCATCGCGGTCATGGCGATCAGCACGATCTCGAGCACCGGCGCGAGGAGCGAGTACCCCCAGTCGCTCAGCATCCGCTCGCGCAGCCAATCCCACTCGCGCAGCACGGCGCTGCCGGCGATGATGAGCAGCGGATGCATCGCGAAGATCGGCAGCGTGTTGCGACCGATGTGCCGGATCGGCCGCAGCACGCGCGCATCCGCGACGCGCGGGAGCAGCGCGAGCACCGCGGTGACGCTCGCGGCGCTCGCGACCAGGTCGAGGATCGCGTTCGGCTCGATCAGCTGACGCAGCAGCACGAGCCCCGCGGCCGTCATCAGGAGCGAGCGCGTCAGTGCGGGTCGCGACGGCTCTGACAGCGCGGTGACCACCTGCGGCAGGCGTGCACCGACCAGGAACCACACGAAGGAGGTGACGATCGGCTCCATCGGACCGGTGACGGCGAGCCCGCCGACCAGGGCGACGGTCGCGGCCGCTGCCACGGCGATCCCGGCGGGCACGGCACGGGTGGCCCGTGCCAGCGCGAAGTAGGCCGCGAGCGCCCAGAGGTACCACAGCACGCTCTCCGGCACGAAGAGCTGCGGCAGGACGTAGTCCCAGAACTGGAACACGACGCCGTCGAGCGCCGCGGTCAGCCACAGCACCAGGGCGGTGATCACGAGCCAAACGATGTAGAGGTAGGCACGCGGTGCGATGCGGCCGGAGATGCCGGCACGCCAGCTGCGGGAGAGCATGCGGGCGGACAGGAACCCGCTCAGCACGAAGAACAGCGGCATCCGAACGGGCGTCAGCAGGTCGATGAGCGTGCGATGCACGGGATTCGCCGGGGCGTCGCCGAGCATCGGCGACACCTGCAGGTAGTAGACGTGCACGGCGACCACCAGCAGCACGGTGATGCCGCGCGCGGCGTCCGGCCATGCCAGTCGCGACGCGGTGGAGAGGGGTCGATCGGCCGGGGCGGTCAGCAGACGGCTCTCGGGGATCACGTGACCACATTCTACAGCGTGGCCCATCGCCGTGCCGGAGTCGCGGCACCCCCCTGTCGGGCAGGGCGGCGCGGTGGCAGGATGCAGCCATGACCGACACCGCTCGTCGCTCGCTCGAGTACTCCGTCCGCGACCTCACCCTCGCGACCGCCGGCCGCCACCAGATCCGGCTCGCCGAGCACGAGATGCCCGGGCTGATGGCGCTGCGACGGCGCTACGCGGATGCGCAGCCGCTCGCCGGAGCGCGCATTGCCGGAAGCCTGCATATGACGGTGCAGACGGCGGTGCTCATCGAGACGCTGGTCGCGCTCGGCGCCGAGGTGCGCTGGGCGAGCTGCAACATCTTCTCGACGCAGGATGAGGCGGCAGCTGCCGTCGCCGTCGGTGCGGGCACGCCCGAGGCGCCCGCCGGCGTACCCGTCTTCGCGTGGAAGGGCGAGACGCTCGAGGAGTACTGGGCGTGCACCGCCCGCATCTTCGACTTCGCGCAAGGCCCGACGCTCATCCTTGACGACGGCGGCGATGCGACGATGCTCGTGCACCGCGGTCGCGATGCCGAGCAGGCGGGTGCCGTTGCCGACACGCCCGCGGAAGCTCCGGACGAGCTGCGGGTCATCGATGCGCTGATCGGCAGCACGCTCGTCGACGATCCTCACCGTTGGACGACGATCGCCCAGCAGCTGCGCGGCGTCACGGAGGAGACCACGACGGGCGTGCATCGCCTCGAGCAGCTGTCGGCCTCCGGCAGGCTGCTCTTCCCGGCGATCAACGTGAACGACTCGGTCACGAAGTCGAAGTTCGACAACCGCTACGGCATCCGGCACTCGCTGCCCGACGGGCTCAACCGGGCGACCGACGTGCTGATCGGCGGCAAGACCGCGTTCGTGGTCGGCTACGGCGATGTCGGCAAAGGCGCTGCCGACGCGCTGCGCGGTCAGGGTGCCCGCGTGATCGTGAGCGAGATCGACCCGATCTGCGCGCTGCAGGCGGCGATGGACGGGTTCCAGGTGGCCCGCGTCGAGGATGCGCTCGAGACCGCCGACATCTGGGTCACCACGACCGGCAACGAGCACGTCATCACGCTCGAGCACCTGCGGGCGATGAAGCACCTCGCGATCGTCGCCAACGTCGGGCACTTCGACAACGAGATCGACGTGGCGGCGCTCGAGCGGTCCGGTGCCGAGCGCATCGAGATCAAACCGCAGGTGCACGAGTGGCGGTTCCCCTCCGGGCGAGCGATCCTGGTGCTCTCGGAGGGCCGGCTGATGAACCTCGGCAACGCCACGGGGCATCCGTCGTTCGTGATGTCGAACTCCTTCTCGAACCAGGTGCTGGCGCAGATCGAACTGGCCACGAAGGACTACCCGCCGGGCGTCTCGCGACTGCCGAAGGCGCTCGACGAGGAGGTCGCGCGCCTGCACCTCGATGCGCTCGGCGCCCGGCTCACGACCCTCACCCCCGAGCAGGCTGCCTACATCGGCGTGCCCGTCGACGGCCCGTACAAGCCCGAGCTCTACCGCTACTGACCGTCGCTCGCGTCAGGAGACTCGGCGTCGGTCGTCTGTCCCGTCGGTCGAGGAGCGCGCGGCGCAGCCGCTCGCGTCACGAGACCCGTGCGTCGGTCGTCTGTCCCGTTGGTCGAGGAGCGCGCGGCGGAGCCGCTCGCGTCACGAGACCCGTGCGTCGGTCGTCTGTCCTGTTGGTCGAGGAGCGCGCGGCGCAGCCGCTCGCGTCACGAGACCCGTCACACCATGGCGTCGGAGAGCACGCGCAGCAGCTCGGCCAGCCGTGACTGGTCGTCGGCGGGGATGTCGCGGAGCAGCCGCCGCTCAGCCTCCAGCAGCGCATCGAGCGCGACGTCGACGCGGTCGATGCCCTCGTCCGTGAGTGTCACGAGTCGAACGCGCCGGTCCGTCGACCCCTCGACGCGCTCGACCAGGCCGGAGGCGACGAGGTTCTCGATCCGGTTGGTCATCGTGCCGCTCGTGACCATGGTCTGGGCGATGAGGTCCTTCGGGCTCAGCGCCCCGTCGGCCCGACGCAGCGCCGCCAGCACGTCCCACTGCCAGGGCTCGAGCCCAGCGAGCTGGAAGGCCTCGGCGCGGATGCGGCCGAGCTGCCGCGAGATGCGCGTCATGCGGCTGAGCACGTCGAGCGGCGAGACATCCGCGTCGGGGCGCACGCGCATCCACTGCTCGATGATGCGGTCGACGTCGTCGCCGCGCAGGTCGCTCATTGCGCCAGTATCGCAGTCGCGCCCGCGCGGCCGGCGTCAGGCCCAGTAGCTCGGTGCCGCGAGCACCGCAGCCATGAATGCGACGGCGAGCACGATGCCGATGGTGAGGGCGCGACCCTGGTGGCGCACCCACCAGGGGGTGTCGGCCGGGAGGATGTCGGCCCGGGCAGCGATCGGCAGCGCGACGAACGGCACGTGCAGCCGCCGGCGAGCTTCACGCACCCGCTCGGGGTCAAGGCCCGTGGTGTCCGCGACCCCGATCGTGGCGCCGTCGTGCCCGACGAGTCGCCACTGCTCGCGCTCGCGGGTGATCGGCAGGCCCCGGCTGGTCGCTCCGGGCACGTGCACGACGATGACCCCGCCGAGATCCGCGAGACGGATCGGCTGATCCCGGCGTGCACCGAACGAGAAGGTGGCGTCGGGGCCTTCGTGCTCGAGTCGCCAGTGCCCGTGGCGCAGCATGCGGTGGTTGCGGATGCTGAGGACGACGAGCGCGAGGAACAGCAGCGTCCATCCGACTCCCACGAACGCCAGCACACCCATGACGACCATGCCGAACCAGACGAGCAGCCGCGCAGCCAGATTCACGTAGTGATGCGCGGCACTCCGCTGCAGCACGAGCGCGGGAGGCCGGGTCACCGCTCAAGCGTGGCACGAGGTGCTCCGCCTCCGCTCGCTGCGCTCGCGGCCGGCGGCGTCGCAAAGGGCCAATCGTGGCCCTTCGCTCCGCCCTTCCTCGCTGCGCTCGGAACTGGCGGCGTCGCAAAGGGCCAATCGTGGCCCTTCGCTCCGCCACCAGGATTCGAACCTGGACAAACGGCTCCAAAGGCCGCTGTGCTGCCGTTACACCATGGCGGATCGCGGCTACCAGGCTAGTCGCCCGCGACCTCCGGGTCCGCAGATGTGTCACCAGCGGCTCGTACAAGCCGCGGATGCGAGCCGATCGCGACATTCCTGGCGCAGGTCCATCGCGCGTGCATCCGCCAGACTGATGCGCATGGCATCGACCTCCGCTGACGTCGTCGCCGTCGCCGTGACCTATCGTCCCGACGAGGCGACGATCGTGGATGTGCTCCGTCGCGCCGCCGCACAGGTTCCTGCGCTCGTGGTGCTCGACAACGACAGCCCGCTGGTCGACGGCACGCACTGGAGCGAGCGGGTCGCTCTTCCGCCTGGCGTCGAACTGGTGCGCGAGGCGTTGAACATCGGCCTCGGCGCCGCCTACAACCGCGCGGTCACCCTCGCGCGTGAGCGCGACGCGCGCTACGTGCTGCTGCTCGACCAGGACTCGCTGCTGGAGGCGGGCTGCGTCGAGGCGCTGCTGCACCACGCAGCCCGTCGAGCGGCGCGCGGCCCGCTCGGCGCCGTCGGCCCCACGTTCGTCGACGGCCGCAGCGGCGAGCGGGCACCCTTCGTGCGCTTCGGCTTCCCGCTCAACCACAAGGTGCATGCCCCGGCGGGTGGGGATGTCGATGTCGACTTCCTCATCTCCTCCGGATCCCTCATCCCCCTGAGCGCGATCGAGGCGGCGGGCGGGTTCGACGAGGGGCTCTTCATCGACAGCGTCGACATGGAGTGGTGCTTCCGCGCGAAGGCCGCCGGCCTGCAGCTGGCGGGTGTCGCCGATGCGCGCATGCTGCACACGATCGGCGACGACCTCGTGCGGCTGCCGGGAGGCGGCAGCATGTTCGTGCACTCGCCGCTGCGGCTCTACATGATGACGCGCAACCGGGTCGCGCTCTGGCGCCGAGCGGACACGCCGCGGGTGTGGACGGCGCAGGACGTGCCCCGCATGCTGTTCAAGCTGCTGCGGATGACCGCGTTCGCCGCCCCCAGGATCCCGAACGCGCGAGCGATGCTGCGCGGCGCACGCGACGGCTGGCGAGGCAGGCAGGGTCCGCCCCCGCGGCGCCACGCATGAGTCTCGGCGCCGCTCGGTCTACGGCGCGGTGTCGCCGGCCGTCGCGAGCAGCTCGTCGAGCGGCGCATCGAGCAGGTAGAGCTCGACGTCGTCGAGCAGCACGGGGTCCTCGACCTCGGCGACCGCCTCCAGCACGCCCGGCGGCGGGATGAATCGCTCATCGTCGCCGAGCGCGACCGCGGTGATGCCCTCGAGCGATGGGTCCACCGTGACGGGAGCGTCCACGTTGGGATCCGTGGCGTGCGGCGAGAGCTGCACCATCAGCACGGTGCCGTCGGGAGCGGGGTCCGCGAGCATCGCCGCGTCGATGAGCGCCGCGCCGGTCGGGCGCAGCGTCAGGATGTGGGCGGCCCCCGTGACAGGGCCGACCAGCAGGCAGGCCGTCGCGACCGCCACGATCGCGCGTGCGCGCGGTCGCCGCGCGTGAGCCCACAGCGACGCCACGCCGATACCCGAGAGCAGCAGCAGGGGCCACAGCCACGCGCCCGTGTAGTGCGGCAGGACGACCGGCGAGAGCGAGAGCACGAGCAGTGTCGACAGGGCGGCCAGCGCGAGCATCCGGACGATGAGCTCACTGCGGCGGAGCATCGTCGCGGCACCAGCCCACACCGCGATCGCCGCAAGCGCGAACCACCCCACCACCTCGCCGCCGAACCAGAGCGGCGCGTACCAGGGGGCAAAGCGATGCGTCTCGCCGGCGACGATGATGCGATGCCCGTTCTGCGCGTGCTCGGTCTGGAACTCGAGCATGTCGAGCACCGCGGGGATGCCGCCGAGCGGCACGTACGCCAGGAGGCAGACGGCCACGCCCACGGTCGCGAAGCCGAGCACTGCGCGCCAGACGGCCGCGTCGCGCAGCTCCCGCCATGGCACGCAGGCCAGTGCCGCGATCACCAGCACGGCCGCAGACGCCTTCGACAGGATCGCCAGCGCCATGAGCGTGCCGGCACCGAGCGCGAGCGACAGACGCCGGCGGCGCTCCCACTGCCAGAGCAGCGCGAGTGCGCTCATCCCGAACAGCACGCTGAACGGCTCGAGCAGCACCTGCCGGTCGATGAAGTCCGTGCCGTTCACCCGGTGCGTTGCGGCGAGCATCACCGCGCCGATCAGGGCCGCCGAGCCGCCGACGGCAGCGCGCAGCCAGGTGTAGGCGACGAGTGTCGAGGCGACCAGCACGCAGCCCATCAGCACGCGAGCGCTCGTCACGCCGGCCCCGAACGCGAGCTGCCAGGCCCCGATCAGGTACTTCGCCACCGGTGGGTGCTCGGGGTTGAAGGATGTGTCCCCGAGCGCGTACTGCAGTCCCGCACGCTGGTAGACGAGCTCGTCGGGCGCGACGTTCGCCTGGTCGAGCGCCCAGAACCCCATCACCGCGGCGACGAGCAGCACGACGGTGAGCTCGATCGCCGTGCGGCTCCGCGATGCCGACGAGGTGGCCCCGCGCTCGGATCCGGTCGGCAGCGGGGCGGCGATCGTCGAACGCTGCTCGGGCACGCCTCAGTATCGCATCCGGTCTGCGCGTCGCTGCGTGGCCGGGAGCCGCGCCCGCGACACTCGCGCGCCAGTAGCCTGGAGCCGAACGCCCGTGTCCGATAGGAGAGTCCGTGCCTCAGGTTGCCGTCATCGTCCTCGCCGCTGGCGCGGGCACCCGCATGAAGAGCCGCACGCCCAAGCCGCTGCATCCGCTCGCGGGGAAGCCGCTCATCGCCCACGTGCTCAGCACCGCGGGCGAGCTGCACCCGGAGCGCATCGTGACCGTGGTGCGCCACGAGCGCGAGCGGATGGCCGCCGCCGTGCTCGAGTTCGCCCCGCACGTGCTCATCGCCGATCAGGACGAGGTGCCCGGCACCGGCCGCGCGGTCGAGCAGGGACTCGACGCGATCGGCGACTTCAGCGGCCACGTCGTCGTGCTCTCCGGCGACGTGCCGCTCATCGACGCAGCGACGCTCGGCCGGCTGATCGAGCGCCACGAGCACGAGGGCAACCAGATGACGCTGCTCTCGGCGCACCTGTCGGACCCCACCGGGCTCGGCCGCATCGTGCGCGACGAGGCTGGCGCATTCGTGCGGATCGTCGAGCAGAAAGACGCCTCGGATGCCGAGCGCGCCATCGACGAGGTCAACGGTGGCATCTACGTCTTCGACGCCGCCGCGCTGCGCGAGGCGCTCGGCACGATCGATCGCAACAACGCCCAGGGCGAGATGTACCTGACCGACGCCGCGGTGCGGATCCAGGCGGCCGGTGGCCGCATCCAGGCCGTGCCCGCCAGTGACAGCTGGGCCATCTGGGGCATCAACGACCGTGTGCAGCTCGCGGCCGCGGCGCACGAGCTCAACGACCGCATCATCCGACGCTGGCAGCGCGCCGGCGTCACGTTCGCCGACCCCGCCTCCACCTGGATCGACACGGATGTCACGCTCGCCGAGGACGTCACCATCCTGCCCGGCACGCAGCTGCTCGGTGCGACGGTGGTCGCGACCGGCGCGACGATCGGGCCGGACACCACGCTCGTCGACACCGAGGTGGGGGAGGACGCGACCGTGAAGCGCACCGACGCGACCCTGTCGGTGATCGGCGCTCGCGCATCCGTCGGCCCATGGGCCTACCTGCGCCCCAATTCGGTCGTCGGGGCGGACGGGAAGATCGGCACTTTCGTCGAGACGAAGAACACCCAGATCGGCGTCGGCAGCAAGATCCCGCACCTGTCGTACATCGGCGACACGACGGTGGGTGACGGCTCCAACATCGGTGCGGGCACCATCACCGCCAACTACGACGGCGTCGCCAAGCATCGCACCGAGGTGGGCTCGCACGTGCGCACGGGCAGCCACAACGTCTTCGTCGCCCCCGTGTCGATCGCCGACGGCGCATACACTGGAGCGGGCACGATCGTCCGCAAGGATGTCGAGCCCGGAGCGCTGGCCATCTCGGTCGCTCCGCAGCGCAACATGACGGGCTGGGTCGAGACGCATCGTCCTGGGACGGCAGCGGCCGACGCGGCAGCGGCGGCCGAGCAGCAAGCACCTGACGCCTAGGGGAGGCACCCGAGTGGGATCGATCGTCGCGAAGAACCGCAAGCATCTCGTCCTGGCGACGGGGCGGTCGCACCCGGAGCTCGCGAGCGCCGTCGCCGCCGAGATCGGCACGGATCTGATGGATGTCGACAGCCGCACCTTCGCGAACGGCGAGATCTACGCGCGCTTCGAGGGCTCGGTGCGCGGATCCGACGCCTTCATCCTGCAGTCGTACTGCCGGCCGGTGAACGAGTGGCTCATGGAGCAGCTCATCATGGTCGACGCGCTCAAGCGCGCATCGGCGAAGCGCATCACGGTCGTCATGCCGTACTACCCCTACTCCCGGCAGGACAAGAAGGGCCGCGGCCGAGAGCCGATCTCGGCGCGCCTGATCGCCGACCTGTTCAAGACTGCCGGCGCCGACCGCATCATGTCGATCGACATCCACGCCTCGCAGATCCAGGGCTTCTTCGACGGCCCGTTCGACCACCTGTTCGGCATGCCGGTGCTGCTCGAGCACTTCCGCCACACCCTCGACCCCGAGACGCTCACGATCGTCTCGCCCGACATGGGGCGCGTGCGCGTCGCCGACGTGTGGAGCGACAAGCTCGGCGCGCCGCTGGCGATCATCCACAAGCGCCGCGACCCCTTGGTGCCCAATCAGGTGTCGGTGCACGAGATCGTCGGCAACGTCGCAGGCCGCACGTGCCTGCTGGTCGACGACATGATCGACACCGGCCGCACGATCGTGAAGGCGGCCGAGGCGCTGAAGGCGAACGGTGCGACCAACGTGGTCGTGGCCGCCACGCACGCGATCTTCTCGGCGCCAGCATCCGAGATCCTGAACTCCGACGTGATCGACAAGGTCGTGGTCACCGACACGCTGCCGCTGCGCGACGACCAGCGCTTCGAGAAGCTCGAGGTGCTCTCGATCGCACCGCTGCTCGGTCGCGCCATCACCGAGGTCTTCGAGGACGGCTCGGTCACGAGCCTGTTCGACGGCGCCGCCTGAGGCAGATCGCGGCTTCCGGGTGACCTGGCACCGCGCCGATGGCGCGCATCCCACCGGTGACGGACCGGACGCGGCCGACCGGGCGCCGGTGACCCCGGTGCCGATGGGCATCGCCCGTGCGGCGGTGCACGGCGGTGCCGCCGTCACCGCGGCCGCCGGTGTCGCGGCGGTGTTCCTGCTGCTGGGCACCATCGTGGTCGGCCTGGTCGCGGAGGAGCTGATCGGCGACCGCGACATCGACCTGCTCGCACGCGGCGCGATGGCCAGCCTCGGCATCCTGGTGGTGATCGGCGGGCTGGGCGAGCCGCTGCGCATCGCCCTGGAGCGGTCGCTGCGCGCGGGCGCCGCCGAGCGCATGCCGCGCGGCACCACGCCGCCGTTCGCCGAGCGCGAGGCGCTGCGCGGCGGGCCGCACGGCTGGCTGCACGGTGTCGGCGTCGGCGGCATCATCCTGGGTGCGATCGGGCTGCCGCTCGGGCTCTTCCTCGCTGCGGACGACCGCGAGGCCCTGCTCGCTCGCATCCTTGTGCCGTCGATCGGCGCGGTGCTGCTGCTGGGCGGGGTCGCGCTCGTGTGGTGGAGCCGAGGCAGGGGCCGCGGCAGGGCGCGGTGGAAGCAGCGCTTCCAGCTGCTGAGCTCGCGGTGGGGGCGTGCGATCCTGCCGGTGCCCCGCGCACACCGGCAGCGTCGCAACCGCGTCCTCGTCATCGCCGGCCAGGCCGCGATGGCGGGTGCGCTGCTGTTCCTGGCGGGTGTCTGGATGCGCCAGCCCGGGCGCTGGGCCGATCCGCGCACGTGGGGCGAGCTCGGCGAGCGCGCGATCGACGGCCTGCTCGCGAGCGGCGCGCTCGTGATCGCCATCGCGCTCGTCGCCGTGCTCGCGGTGCAGGCCGGGCTGCTGGTGTGGACGGCCATCCGCGACCGCCGCACCGTGCAAGCCCTCGAACGCGGCGAGCGCGTGCTGCTCGAGCGCGTCGACGGGGTGCTGCTCGACGACGGACCGCTCGAGCGCGTCGCCGTCTCACTCGGTGTGCTCGGCTGGCTGGTGGTCTCCTACGGCTGGTCGCCCACGTTCATCGCGGGTATCGAATCGGCAGAGGAGACCGCCGGCATCCGCGCCCTGACGGCACTCGTCTGGCCCGGGCTGATCGCGGTCGGCGTCGGCTGGATGCTCGGCTCGATCGGCGCCGTACGCGTGCGCGCCCGCCGGGCCCGCGTGCAGGCGGTGCTGGCGCGCGACCCGCAGCCGCTGCGCGAGGGCGATGCCGCGCCGAGCGACCGGCGCGCGAAGGCGGTCGGCGACATCGCGCTGCACGCCAGGGGCACGATCCTGCCGCCGTAGGCTGGTGCAATGCAGATCGCCGAGGCACGCGCGCTCGACTGCGCCTACTTCGACGCCAACCGCTGCCGCTCCTGCACGCTGCTGCCGACGCCCTACGCGCTGCAGTTGACCGAGCAGCAGGCGCGGATCGAGGCGCTGCTGCCGACCATGGCGTGGGATGCGCCGCACGCGAGCGCCGTCGGCGGATTCCGGAACAAGGCCAAGATGGTCGTCGCCGGCACCGTCGCCGCCCCCACGCTCGGCATCCTGGCGCCGGACGGCAGCGGCATCGACCTGCAGGCCTGCCCCCTGCACGAGCAGCCGCTCGTGGCGGCTATGCCGACGCTCGAGGCGTTCGTGCGCGAAGCACGGATCACGCCCTACGACGTGCCGAGCCGGCGCGGCGAGCTCAAGCACCTGATCCTGACCGCCTCGCCCGACGGCGAGCTGGCGCTGCGCCTCGTACTGCGCTCGAGCGAGGCGCTGCCACGCATCCGGAAGCACCTCGACCTGCTGGCGTCGCTGCCGTTCACGAGCGTGTCGGCGAACCTGCAGCCCGAGCACAAGGCGGTGCTCGAGGGCGAGGAGGAGCTGCTGCTCGCGGGCTCCGGCGTGCTCGTGATGCGGGTGAACGACATCGGTCTCCGGCTACGGCCGCGCAGCTTCTTCCAGACCAACACCGCGGTGGCCGCCGCGCTCTACCGGCAGGCGAGCGGCTGGATCGACGAGGCCGATCCGGAGAGCGTGCTCGACCTGTACTGCGGCGTCGGCGGCTTCGCGCTCCACGCTGCCAGGGCGGGACGCCGCGTTGCGGGCGTTGAGGTGACCGCCGAGGCGATCGATGCGGCCCGCGAGACAGCAGCTGAGCTGCGCGTCGACGCGTCCTTCGCGGTCGGCGACGCGACCGGCGTCGACCTCGAGGGTGCGCGCGCGCCAGAGCTCGTGGTGGTGAACCCGCCCCGGCGCGGCATCGGCTCGCTCGCCGCGCGGCTGGAGGCGAGCGCCGTCGAGCGGCTCGTCTACTCGAGCTGCAACCCCGCCACGCTTGCCAGGGACCTCGCCGCGATGCCATCGCTGCGGCCAGTGCGGGGCAGAGTCTTCGACATGTTCCCGCACACAGAGCACGCAGAGGTCCTTGTGGAGCTCGCGCGCCGCAGAGGTGCGCTCGCGGGTCGCACCGGCACCCCTGGATTGGCAATGCCTCGGCTTTGATGCAAAGGTGGAAGTTCTGGCCGACGGCCAGCACCGGTACCTGAACGCCTCGCCCGTTTCGACTGCAGCCGCAGCTCGGATCCGCGAGTGCGGTGCCGGTGGCGCCCCGCGGCGTGTGCCTGCTCGGTCGATCCGGGCTCGCCGCGGGCAAGTGCGCGGCACGACGCTCGGCGTGCCCGCCGATCGATCGATGCTGCCCTACGAGAGGAACCGAATGCCGCCCACGCAAGAGATCATGCAGCTCGGTATCGCGGCCGTCATCGTGCTGCTCGTCGTCTTCTACGGCGGCACGCTGCTCATGGCGCTCGGCATCGGCCGCAAGCGGGAGAACGCCGACGGCTACATGACCGCCGGCAACCGCATCGGCTTCGGCATCTCGGCCGCATCCATGACGGCGACGTGGATCTGGGCCTCGTCGATGTACGCGTCGGCGACCGCCGGGTACACCTACGGCGTCTCCGGCCCCATCCACTACGGGCTCTGGGGCGCCCTGATGATCCTCTTCATCTACCCCTTCGGCAAGCGCATCCGCGCCGTGGCCCCGCGTGCCCACACGCTCGCCGAGGTCATGTACGCCCGCCACGGCCGGTCGTCGCAATTGATGCTGGCCGGCTCCAACGTGCTCGGCTCGCTCATCTCGCTCACCTCCAACTTCATCGCTGGCGGCGCGCTCATCGACATGCTCTCGCCCCTCAGCTTCGGCACGGGCATCCTGATCGTCGCGGGCGGCGTGCTGCTCTACACGCTGTGGTCGGGCTTCCGCGCTTCCGTCCTCACCGACTTCGCGCAGGTGGTCGCCATGCTGGGCGCGGCCGTGATCGTGATCCCGGTCGTGTTCTTCGCCGCCGGTGGTCCGGCGATGTTCGAGGCCGGCGTGGCAGCCGGCAACGTCACGCCCGAGCAGCAGGACTTCTTCTCGTCGGATGCCTTCCTCAACCAGGGTGCGCCCTACATCGCCGCGGTGCTCGCCTACGCGATCGGCAACCAGACGATCGCGCAGCGCCTGTTCGCGGTGCGAGAGGACCTCATCAAGCCGACGTTCATCACCGCGACGATCGGCTACGGCGCGACGGTGATCGGCGTGGGCATGCTGGGTGTCATGGCGCTCTACCTCGGCGTCCAGCCGCTCGACGGGGATGTCAACAACCTCATCCCGCAGGTTGCGGCGACCTACCTCCCGTGGGGACTGCTCGCGCTCGCCTTCCTGATGATCATCGGCGCACTCTCCTCCACGGCGGACTCCGACCTCTCGGCACTGTCGTCGATCGTGATGACCGACATCTACGGGCAGTCGGTCGGACGTCGCCGGGCGAACCCGCGCACCATGCTGCTCTTCGGGCGCGTCTCGATGATCGTCGCCACCGGCGCGGCACTGTTCTTCGCGACCAGCCACTTCAACATCCTCGACCTGCTGGTGTTCGTCGGCGCGCTCTGGGGATGCCTGGTGTTCCCGGTCATCGCCTCCTTCTACTGGAAGAAGGTCACGAACGCAGCCTTCACCGTGTCGGTGATCGCCGCCCTCGCGGTGTTCCTGCCGGTGCGCTTCGGCTGGGTCCCGCTCACGGGCGTGCTCGCCGTACCGATCGAGGTGCTGGCGACGATCGGCATCGGCGTCGTGCTCGGCATCATGGCGTTCGGGTTCTTCGGCCTGCGGATCGGCACGATCGTGGGCGTCGTCGCCACGCTGGGTGCTGCGCCGTTCACGCTGTTCTTCCTGCGCGACTATACGGTGCTGACGGCGTCGCTGGTCGCCTACGCGGTCTCGTTCATCGTCTGCTTCCTGATGTCGTTCCGGTCGAAGCGGCGCTTCGACTTCTCGAGCATCTCCGACGTCACGGGCAATTTCGACCGAATGCAGCCCGCGCAGGGCGTCGTCGATGCGGCGGCTTCGGATGACCGCGACGACAAGCATGACCCGGCTTCGGCTCGGGCAAGAGACTGAGAGCGAGCGAGACCATGACCATCGCACTGACCATCTACATCCTCATCTGGCCCGTGATCGTCGCAGGCGTGCTGTTCGGCATCGCGCGCAGCTTCATCAAGGAGCTGCGCGAGGCGAAGCGCGAGGGGCGAGCGATCATCTGACGCGCAGGGCAGCGCCGCGGCGCTGCGCGACCGGCCGATCGCGAATGCGTCGTGCGGCCGGTCGATCGCGGATGCGCCGCCGCGCGTCAGGCGGTGACCGGCGGCTCGGCCGACCAGGGGAACACGATCCACTCGTCGGTGCGCTTCCAGACGAAGTCGGGGTCGACGACCGACGAGGATTTCGCGTAGAGGACCGCCGATCGAGCCTCAGCTCCCATGCCGCGGAGCAGGTCGAGCACGAGCGCGAGCGTGCGGCCGGAATCGGCAACGTCATCCACCACCAGCAGGCGGCTGCCCTGCACCGACTCGTGGTCGAGCAGCGGGGCCAGCAGCACGGGGTCGGGCAGCGTCTGGTGCACATCGGTGTAGAACTCGACGTTGATCGCATCGGCGAGCTTGAGCCCCAGTGCGTACGAGAGGTGACCGGCTGGCAGCAGGCCGCCCCGTGCGACCGCGATCACGATCTCAGGGCGGTAGCCGCTCTCGGCGATCGTGTGCGCCAGTTCACGCCCAGCCACACCGAAGCCCTCCCAAGTGAGGACCTCCTTGCGATCGAGGTCCGAGGAGTCGGCGTGAAAGGCGTGCATGCGTCGACAGTATCCGGGCGCGCCACCCTCGCCCGCGCGCCCGCCGCCGCGCCCATCCACGCACGCCGCCGCGCACCCGCCGCCGCGCCCATCCGAGCCAGCGCGTGTCAGGTTGTTGCAGAAATCGGGCGGGATCGGTGCAAGAAGCTGACACGCAGCTCGACAGTGCGAGCCGGGCGACGCGGTGGGCGGCGCGCGGCTCAGTGCGTGTCGACGGCCTCGACCTCGGTGCGGTCGCCGGACCACTGCGTGTGGAAGGTGCCCTCGCGGTCGACGCGACGGTACGTGTGGGCGCCGAAGAAGTCACGCTGCCCCTGCACGAGCGCGGCCGGCAGCCGGTCGGCGCGCAGCCCGTCGTAGTACGACAGGCTCGACGAGAACGCGGGGGCGGGGATGCCGGCCTGCGCCGCCGCGACGACCACGCGGCGCCACGCCTCCTGCGTCGCGGCCAGTGCCTCGCGGAAGTACGGCGCGAGCAGTAGCGCCGACAGCCTTGGCTCGGCCGCGTAGGCATCGGTGATGTCGTTCAGGAAGCGCGCGCGGATGATGCAGCCGGCTCGCCAGATGCGCGCGACTTCACCCTTCTGGATGTCCCAGCCGTACTCATCGGCAGCTGCGACGATCTCGTCGAAGCCCTGCGAGTACGCGACCATCTTCGATGCGAACAGCGCCTTCCGCACGTCCTCGATGAACGCATCCGGGTCCTGCACGTGCCAGGCGCCGGCCGGGCCGGGCAGGTCGGTAGCGGCCGCGCGCTGCGCGAGCCGCGACGAGAGCGACCGTGCGAAGACTGCCTCTGCGATCCCGGAGACCGGCACGCCCAGATCCAGCGCCGTCTGCACTGTCCACGCGCCGGTGCCCTTGGCGCCTGCAGCGTCGAGGATGACATCGACGAGCGGCTGGCCGGTGTCGGCATCGACCTGGCGCAGCACCTCCGCCGTGATCTCGATCAGGTAGGACTCGAGCTCGCCGCGGTTCCACTCCTCGAACACCTCGGCGATCTCAGTCGGCGTCTTGCCGGTGCCGCGTCGGATCAGGTCGTAGGCCTCGGCGATCAGCTGCATGTCGGCGTACTCGATGCCGTTGTGCACCATCTTGACGAAGTGGCCGGCGCCATCGGTGCCGATGTGGGTCACGCAGGGCTCGCCGTCGGCGACCGCGGCGATGCCGGTGAGGATCGGCCCGAGGGTCTCGTAGGACTCGACCGTGCCACCGGGCATGAGCGACGGGCCGTTCAACGCGCCCTCCTCGCCACCCGAGATGCCGCAGCCGACGAAATGGATGCCGGTCTCGCGCACGGCCGCCTCGCGGCGGATGGTGTCGGTGAAGCGGGCGTTGCCGCCGTCGACGATGATGTCGCCCGGCTCGAACACAGCGACGAGCTCATCGATCACGGCGTCGGTCGCCTTGCCGGCCTTCACCATCACGATCGCGGTGCGGGGCGTCTGCAGGCTGTCGGCGAGCTCCTGCATGGTCGCCGCGCGCACGAAGCCCGCCTCGGGGTGCGCGGCGATCAGGTCGTCGGTCTTGGAGGTCGTGCGGTTGTAGACCGCGACGGTGTTGCCCTCTCGCGATGCGAGGTTGCGGGCGAGGTTCGAGCCCATCACGGCGAGGCCGACGACGGCGATGTTGGCGTGGGTCACGGTGTCCTCCTGGACGGTTCGGGTCTGCCACCAGGCTAGTCAGCACGGGATGCGCGCGCCGCGTTCGGACGGCGCGGGCACGACGCGCCCGGCCATGCGACGGCGGTGCGACGCTCGTGGATAGCCTGATGCTCAAGGAGAGACGCCCATGCATGCACCCCGCCTGAACGTCGCCGTCGCGGTCACCCTCGACGACGCCTCCGCCGCGCGCATCGTCGAGCTCGAGCCGCGCGTCGACCTGCTGCGAGACCCGAGCCTCACCCGCCCCTGGCAGTGGCACGGCGACTGGGAGGGTGATCCCGACTGGCAGCGCACCCCTGCGCAGCAGGTCGCCTTCGAGGCGATGCTCGACGGTGCGGATGCGCTGTTCGGGATCCCGGACGTGTCACCCGCCGCTCTGGCGCGCACCGTGCGCGCCAACGAGTGGCTGCGCTGGGTGCACACGACGGCCGCGGGCGGCGGCGGCCAGGTGAAGGCGGCCGAGCTGACAGAGCAGGAGCTCGAGCGCGTCGTCATCACCACGAGCGCGGGCATGCACGCGTCGACGCTCGCCGAGTGGGCGCTGTTCGGCGTGCTCGCGGGTGCCAAGGATCTGCGTCGGTTGGAGGCAGACCAGGCGGCGCGCACCTGGGGCGACGGCCGCCGCATGATGCGGCACGTGAGCGAGATGACCGTGCTGGTCGTGGGCCTCGGCGGCATCGGCACGGTCGTGGCCGAACGGTTCGCGGCACTCGGCGCGACCGTCTGGGGCACGACACGCAGCGGCACGCCCGTCGACCACGTCGACCGGCTCGTGCCCATGGACGAGCTCGTGGACGCCGCCGCGCAGGTGGACGCGATCGTCACGACGCTGCCGGGCACCGAGCACACGGTCGGCCTCATCGGCGCGGCTGTGCTCGGCGCGGTGCGCGATGACACGATCCTCGTCAACGTCGGTCGAGGTGCCGTGGTCGACGAGCCCGCGCTGCTCGCGGCACTCGACGCGGGGCGCATCGGGTTCGCAGCACTCGACGTCACCGCCGTCGAGCCGCTGCCGACAGAGAGCCCGCTCTGGGGCCACCCCGGGGTGCTCATCAGCCCCCACACCGCTGCGCTCTCGGTGCACGAGCCCCGCCGCATCGCCGAGCTCTTCGCCGCCAACGCCACGCGGCTGCTCGACGGGCAGCCGATGCAGAACGTCATGAGCACGAAGGAGTTCTACTGATGACCACCGGCATCGCCAGCACCGGACCAGCGCTGTTCGACCTCGCGGGTCGCGTCGCACTCGTCACCGGCTCCAGCCAGGGCATCGGGCGCGCCCTCGCCCAGGGCCTCGCGGAGGCGGGCGCGACCGTCGTGGTGCACGGGCGCGACCGCGCCAAGGCCGAGCGCGCAGCTGCAGAGATCGGCGAGACCACCGGCCGGCAGACGCACGTCGCACTGTTCGACGTGACGGATGCGCAGGCGGTCGACGCCGGGATCGCCGACGTCGAGACGCGCCTCGGCACCCCGGACATCCTCGTCAACAACGCCGGCATCCAGCGGCGCAACCCGATCACCGAGTTCACGGATGAGGACTGGCACGACCTGGTCGCGACCAACCTGACGAGCGCGTTCCTGCTGTCGCGTCGCGTCGCGAAGGGCATGGTCGCGCGCGGCTCCGGCCGGATCGTCTCCATCGGCTCCGTCCAGTCGCAGCTCGCTCGCCCCTCCATCGCGCCCTACAGCGCGACGAAGGGCGCGATCGTGATGTTCACCAAGGGGCTCTGCGCCGACCTCGCGCCGCACGGCATCAGCGTGAACGCGCTGGCGCCGGGCTACTTCGCCACCGAGCTCACCCAGCGGCTCGTCGACGACCCCGAGTTCTCGGCCTGGGTCGCGCAGCGCACGCCGGCCGGCCGCTGGGGCGAGGTGCGCGACCTCGTCGGCGCCCTCGTGTTCCTCGCCAGTGACGCGAGCGCGTTCGTGAACGGTCAGACCATCTACGTCGACGGCGGCATGACCGCCGTCGTCTGATGCAGTCGAGAGAGGAGTCACGATGACCGACAACCTGGCGCTCGTCGCGCACGCGAAGGGCGACGTGCGGGTGGAGCCGCTGCCGGAGCCCGATCCCGCCGCCGACGAGGCGGTCGTCGCGATCGCCTACGGCGGCATCTGCGGCTCCGATTTGCACTACTGGCTGCATGGCGCGGCCGGGCAGTCGATCCTGCGCGAGCCCATGGTGCTCGGCCACGAGATCGTCGGCACGGTGCTCGCGGCTGCCGCCGACGGGAGCGGCCCGGCCGCCGGCACGCGCGTGGCCGTGCACCCCGCCACCGAGGTGGACGACGGCTCCGCGCCCTACCCCGCCGACCGGCCGAACCTCAGCCCCGCGGGCACCTATCTCGGCTCGGCCGCCCGCATGCCGCACACCCACGGCGCGTTCGCGCGTCGCGCGGCGCTGCCCTCGCGCATGCTGCGGCCGATCCCCGACGGCCTCGACCTGCGGCTGGCGGCGCTCGCCGAGCCGGCAGCGGTCGCGTGGCACGGCGTCGGCCAGGCCGGCGACGTCGCGGGCACGCGCGTGCTCGTCATCGGCGCAGGGCCCATCGGCGCGCTGGCGATCGCCGTCGCCAAGCACCACGGCGCGAGCGAGATCCTCGCGACCGACCTGCACGAGCATCCGCGCGTCCTCGCCGAGCGGCTCGGCGCGCGAGCCATGGACGCGACGGATGCCGAGGCGATCGCGGCCGTGCACGCGGATGTGGTCATCGAGTCGTCAGGCACCGTGCCGGGCCTCGCCGCAGCGATCTCGGGTGCGCGACGCGGCGGCACGGTGGTCATGCTGGGCCTCCAGCGCGCGGGAGACGTCTCGGTGCCGATGGCGACCGCCATCACGCGAGAGCTCACGCTGGTCGGCTCCTTCCGGTTCAACGACGAGCTCGATGCCGTGCTGGCCGCGCTCGCGGACGGCTCGCTGGACGCCGAGGCCGTCATCAGCCACGAGCTGCCGATCGGCGACGGCCTGCGCGCCCTCGAGATCGCGCGCGACGCAGCCGTATCCTCGAAGGTGCTGCTCGCGTTCTCGGACAGCAGCGGAAGGCAGGGATGTGCCGATGAGTGACACGCGCTACCCGCCCATGGTCATCATGGGCGTGCAGGGATCCGGGAAGTCGACGATCGGTGCGGCGCTCGCGAAGCGGCTGAACATCGACTTCATCGACGGCGACGACCTGCACCCGAAGGCCAACAAGGACAAGATGGCCGCGGGCATCCCCCTCGAGGACGAGGATCGGGTGCCGTGGCTGAAGGCGATCGGGCAGACCATCGCCGACGGCCGCGCGAGCGGTCGCATCATCATCGTCGCGTGCTCCGCGCTGAAGCGCTGGTACCGCGAGCTGCTGCGCTCGAGCGCGCCGGATCTGGTCTTCGTCCACCTCAGCGGTGACAAGGACCTGCTCGCCGATCGGCTCGCCCATCGAGACCACGCGTTCATGCCGACCACGCTGCTCGACAGCCAGATGGAGACGCTCGAGCCGCTCGGTCCCTGGGAGAGCGGCATCGTCATCTCCATCGAGCAGGATCCTGTCGCGATCGTCGACGAGGTCACCCGCATGCTGATGGCCCGCGCCGCGGGCCGCACCGTCAAGCCCTCCCCGGGCGCGACGATCACCGGCTCGATCGACGTCCAGCCCGGCTGATCCCCCGGCCGCGCACACGGCCACCCGCACTGCACCGCACACGCACACCTAGGAGCCACTGCCATGGAAGACCTCGTCCTCAACTGGGATCTGGGCACGGGAGGACTGCTGCTGCTCGCCGCCGCGGCGATCGCCCTGCTGCTCGTCCTCATCATGACGTTCAAGATCCACGCGTTCCTCGCGCTGATGATCACGAGCCTGCTGACGGCCGTCGCCGCAGGCATCCCGTTCGACCAGCTGATGGCCGCGCTCGCGTTCGGCTTCAATCCCACGCTCGGCAGCGTCATGCTGCTTGTGGCGCTCGGCGCGATGCTCGGACGGATGATCGAGACCTCCGGCGGCGCTCGGGTGCTGACCGACAAGCTGGTCGGCAGGTTCGGCGAGAAGCGCGCCGGGATGGCCGTCGGTGTCGCCAGCCTGCTGATGGGCTTCCCGATCTTCTTCGACGCCGGCCTCGTCGTGATGCTGCCGATCATCTACGCCGTCTCGCGTCGGCTGGGCGGCTCGCTGCTGCTCGTCGCCTTCCCCGCGGCGATCGCCTTCAGCGCCATGCACATCTTCGTCCCGCCGCACCCCGGACCGGTCTCCGCATCCGCGATCCTCGGTGCCGACGTGGGCCTCGTGCTCATCCTCGGCCTGGTCGTGGCGATCCCCGTCTGGTACCTCGTCGGGGTGCTGTTCGGCGGATGGGTGGGTCGCAGGTACAACATCTCGGTGCCGACGATCCTCGATGGCTCCGACGACGTGAACCGGGAGATGGAGTCGCACCCCTCGTTCGGCAAGATCATCACGCTGCTGCTGCTGCCGCTCGTGCTCATCCTCATGAACACGGGCCTCAACATGTACGCCTCGACGACGGATGACGCCGACGCGTTCAAGGCGCAGCCGATCGTCGCGCTGCTTCGGGTGCTCGGCGAGACGCCCGTCGCGCTGCTGATCACGGTCATCGTCTCGATGTGGCTGCTGGGCTGGGGGATGGGCAAGGCCGGCACGCTCATCGAGAAGGTCGCCGACAGCTCGCTCGGCCCGATCGCCTCCGTGGTGCTCGTCACCGGCGCCGGAGGAATGTTCGGTGGCGTGCTGCGCGTCACCGGCATCGGCACCGCGATCGCCGACTCGCTCAACTCGATCGGCATGCCGGTCATCGTTGCGGCGTTCCTCATCTCGCAGATCGTGCGCATCGCGCAGGGCTCGGCCACCGTGGCGCTGACGACCGCGGCCTCGCTCATGGCCGGCGTGGTCGTCGACGGCGGCTTCAACCCGGTCGAGGTCGCCGCGATCGTGCTCGCGACCGCCGCCGGATCGGTGGGCTTCAGCCACGTGAACGACTCCGGCTTCTGGCTGGTGAGCAAGTTCTTCGGCATGGATGTGAAGACGACCCTGCAGACCTGGACGGTCGCGCAGGGCCTGATGGCCATCATCGGCTTCATCCTGTCGTTCGCGATCTACCTGCTCGCCGGCCTGTTCGGCTGACCCGGAGCGCGCCGCGACGGCGGGCCTCGCAGGCCGTCGTCGCGGCAGCACCGGGTGCCGTCCGACACACGGTCGCACGCGTCGTGCGGTAGACTCGGTCGCTGAACTTCGGCGAGGGATGCAGGAGCATCCGTGATCGACGCGGTGGGAGCCAGACCGGGTCCTCATGCTTGCGCGTTCGAGTCGACACGATGACGGGCTGCGGCCCACAAGGAGACTTCCATGAGCACCGAGTACGACAAGCTCGAGACCGAGATCCGCGAGTCCTTCGGCAAGGGCGCAGCTCGCAAGCTGCGCGCCGTCGGCAAGATCCCCGGCGTCCTCTACGGCCACGGCACCCAGCCGCAGCACCTGACGGTCGACGCCCACGCGCTGTACCTGCTCGTGCGCCGCTCCAACGCGATCATCGACCTGCAGATCGGCGACAAGCACCAGCTCGCCCTCGTGAAGGACGTGCAGCGCAACCCGGTGCTCCAGGGCATGCCCGGCATCGAGCACGTCGACCTCGTCATCGTCAAGCGAGGCGAGAAGGTCATCGTCGACGTGGGCGTGCACATCGAGGGCGAGTCGGCCCCCGGCACCATCCAGAACCACGAGACGACCGCGCTGTCGATCGAGGTCGAGGCGCTCCACATCCCCGACTCCATCACGGTGTCGGTGGAGGGCATGGAGGAGGGCTCGCACATCCTCGCCGGCGACATCACGATGCCGAAGGGTGCGACGCTGCTCACCGACCCCGAGACGCTGGTCGTCGGCATCATGGTGCCGGCCGCACCCACCGAGGACGAGGACGAGGCCGCGGACGCGGCCGAGGGCGAGGCCGCAGAGGGCGCTGCCGAGACCACCGAGGACGCCTCGGAGTAATCCGGCATCGACGACGGCGACATGGCCGAGACGTGGCTCGTGGTCGGGCTCGGGAACCCCGGGCCCGACTACGCGCGCACGCGGCACAACATCGGCCAGCTGGTCGCCACCGAGCTGGAGCGGCGCGCGGGCGCGACGCCTAAGCGGCACGGCAGGGCCGATGCGCTCGTCGCCGAGTCGCGGGTGATCGGTGGGCCGAAGGTCATCACCGCGTTCCCGCTGTCGTACATGAACCGCTCCGGCGGTCCCGTCTCGACGCTGATGGACTACTACGGCGTCGACCTCGAGCACGTGATCGTGCTGCATGACGAGCTCGACATCGCGCTCGGCGAGCTGCGGCTGAAGCAGGGCGGCGGGCACGGGGGCCACAACGGGCTGCGCGACATCATCGCCGCCCGCGGGCCGGAGTTCCTGCGCGTGCGGCTCGGCATCGGCCGACCCCCCGGCAGGCAGGACGCCGCGGACTTCGTGCTGCGGCCCTTCGCGAAGACCGAGCAGCCAGAGGCCGAGCTGCTCGTGCAGCTGGGCGCGGATGCCGTCGAGCGCATCATCGCCGACGGGTTCCTGGCCGCCCAGCAGCGGCTGCACGCGCCGTCCTAGCGGGCGCGGGTGCGCCGCTAGCATTGAGTGCCGATCGGAAGGAGGGCGCCCGTGCGCCGATTCGCCATGAGGGCGACCGCGGTCATCGCGGCGTCGCTGCTGCTCGCCGGGTGCGCTGCGGCCGACGAGCCCGACTCCGGCCCGCCGCCGCCGAACGGCTACGAGCTCTCCGCGACACTCGACGACGGCACGCTGCTCTGGAACGACCGCAGCGATGGCTCCGGGATGACCGACCTCATGCTGGAGTCGCCGGAGGGCCGCTTCGTGCACTCGTGCCTGGGCAACGCGCCGCTGATCTGCTGGGATGACCCCGAGGAGCCGTCGATGCTGCTCGTGATCGCGCCCACGGGCGCCACCACCGCGGAGCTGACCTGGTACGGGCAGACCTATCCGCTCACCGCCGGAACCCCGGTGGGCGATGAGGCACCGGCGGTCTTCGCACTCGTGCTGCCCGAGTACGAGCCGAACGATGAGGGATGGACGCTCGAGGTGAAGGACGCGGCAGGCGAAGTGGTCATGACCTCGTGAGCCTCCTCCCTCTCCTCGAGCTGCTCGAGGGCGGGGCGCTCGAACCGGTCGTCGACGCATCGACAGGCGGATCGCTCACCGGCATGGAAGCGATGCGCGCACCGATCGTCGCGACGCTCGCGAACCAGCACGATCGTCCGCTGCTCGTGGTGGCGGCCACGCGTCGTGAGGCCGACGCGGTGCGCGACGACCTCTCGGCCTGGCTGCCCGACGCGCAGATCCTCGAGCTGCCGGCGTGGGAGACGCTGCCGCACGAGCGGCTCAGTCCCTCGGCCGAGACCGTCGGTCAGCGCGGTGCCACCCTTCGCGCGGTCGCGGAGCGCGACCCTGCTCGACCACTGATCATCCTCGCGTCGGTGCGCGCCGCGCTGCAGCCCGTCGCCGACAACCTGCTCGATGTCGCTCCGGTGGAGCTCGTGCTCGGCGGGCGAGGCATCGACCTCAGTGCGCTCGCGCGGCAGCTCGTGAACCTCGCGTACGCGCGCGTCGACATGGTCACGCGCCGCGGAGAGTTCGCCGTGCGCGGCGGCATCGTCGACATCTTCAGTCCCGCAGAGGACTACCCGGTGCGCATCGAGCTGTTCGGCGATGAGGTCGAGCAGATGCGCTGGTTCCACGTCGCCGACCAGCGCTCCGACCCCTCACCGGTGGAGCGCATCGTGCTGCCGCCGAGCCGCGAGCTGCTGCTGACGCCGATGGTGCGCGCGCGGGCGAAGCAGCTCGCGCCGGAGTTCCCCGGCATCCAGCAGATGCTGGAGAAGATCGCCGAGGGCATCCCGGTCGAGGGCATGGAGTCGCTCGCTCCCGCACTGCTCGAGCGGATGGTGCCGATCACGCACTACCTGCCTGGCGCCGGCGTCGTCGTGCTCGGCCCCGAGCGCATCCGCGACCGCATCGCGAGCCTGAACGACACGAACCAGGAGTTCCTGGAGGCGGCGTGGAGCGCAGCCACCGCGGGAGGACAGGCACCGGTCGACCTGTCGAGCGGATTCCTCAGCCTCGACGAGCTGCGCGAGGCCATCGACGCGCCGTGGTGGAGCTTCTCGGTGCTTGCCGCCGACGACACGGTCACCGCCGTCGAGGGCGAGCCCATCCCGAGCTTCACCGGCATCGCCGACGGTGCCGTCGAGCATGTGCGAGAGCGCGCGCGGCAGGGCTGGCGCATCGTCGTCACGGCGGCCGGCCAGGGTCTCGTGGAGCGCGCCGCGCAGGTGCTCGGCGAGCACGAGGTCGCGGCCCGCGTCGTCGACGCGCTGCCGGCCGACCTCGATCCCGGCATCGTGCATGTCACGCGCGCATCCATCGAGCACGGCTTCTCGCTGCCGGAGGAGCGCATCGAGCTCGTGAGCGAGGCCGAGTTCTTCGGCCGCGCCGTCGGCGTCGATGCGCGCCAGCCGCACAAGCTCGCCGGCCGCCGCCGTTCGGTGGTCGACCCGCTGCAGCTGAAGGCGGGGGACTACGTCGTGCACGAGACGCACGGCGTCGGTCGCTTCGTCGAGCTGACGCAGCGGACGGTCTCGACCGGGGGGCGCAATCCCGTCAAGACGACCCGGGAGTACCTCGTCATCGAGTACGCGGCGTCGAAGCGCGGCCATCCGGGCGATCGGCTCTCCGTGCCCACCGACCAGCTCGACCAGCTCAATCGCTACGTCGGCGGCGAGGCCCCGCAGCTGTCGAAGATGGGCGGCAGCGACTGGCAGCAGACGAAGTCGAAGGCACGCAAGGCGGTGCGCGAGATCGCGGTCGAGCTCGTGCAGCTGTACTCGAAGCGCATGGCGTCGAAGGGCCGCAGGTTCGGGCCGGACAGCCCGTGGCAGCGCGAGCTCGAGGATGCGTTCCCGTACGCCGAGACGCCCGATCAGCTGACCACGATCGACGAGGTGAAGCGCGACATGGAGCGCGAGGTCCCCATGGACCGACTGCTCTCGGGCGACGTCGGCTACGGCAAGACCGAGGTCGCGGTGCGCGCTGCGTTCAAGGCCGTGCAGGACGGCACGCAGGTGGCTGTGCTGGTGCCGACGACGCTGCTCGTGCGGCAGCACTTCGAGACCTTCGCTGCGCGCTTCGCCGGCTTCCCTGTGCAGGTGCGGGCGCTCAGCCGCTTCCAGACCGACAAGGAGGTGCGGGAGACGATTGCGGGCATCACCGACGGCACCGTCGACGTCGTGATCGGCACCCACCGGCTGCTCTCCGAGAACGTGCGCTTCAAGGAGCTCGGGCTCGTGATCGTCGATGAGGAGCAGCGCTTCGGCGTGGAGCACAAGGAGCGACTCAAGTCGTTGAAGACGAACGTCGACGTGCTCTCGATGTCGGCGACACCCATCCCGCGCACGCTGGAGATGGCTGTGACCGGGATCCGGGAGATGTCGACGCTCGCGACGCCGCCGGAGGCGCGGCACCCGGTGCTGACGTTCGTGGGCGCGTACAACGAGCAGCAGGTCGCTGCAGCGATCCGCCGCGAGCTGCTGCGCGAGGGACAGGTGTTCTTCGTGCACAACCGCGTCTCGTCGATCAACCGGGTCGCGGCCCAGCTCGCCGAGCTCGTCCCGGAGGCGCGCATCGGCGTTGCCCACGGGAAGATGGCCGAGACGGCGCTCGAACGCGTGATCGTCGACTTCTGGGAGCGGCAGTACGACGTGCTCGTCTCCACGACGATCGTCGAGACCGGCCTCGACATCCCGAACGCCAACACCCTCATCGTCGATCGCGCGGAGCGCTACGGCCTCAGCCAGCTGCACCAGCTGCGCGGTCGCGTCGGTCGCGGTCGCGAGCGCGCGTACGCCTACTTCCTCTACGACGGCGAGACGCCGCTGTCGGAGACGGCGCACGACCGGCTCGAGACCATCGCCGTGCACAACGAGCTCGGCGCCGGCATGCAGGTTGCGCTCAAGGACCTCGAGATCCGCGGCGCCGGAAACCTGCTGGGCGGCGAGCAGTCGGGTCATATCGCAGGCGTCGGCTTCGACCTCTATCTGCGGATGGTGGGCGAGGCGGTCGCGGTCTTCCGCGGCGAGGAGGATGAGGGGCCGCGCGAGCTGCGGCTCGAGCTGCCCGTGGATGCGGTGATCCCCGAGGACTACGTCGACTCGGAGCGGCTGCGCCTGGAGGCGTACCAGAAGCTCTCGTCCGCCGCCTCGGCGCGCGACGACAGCACGATCGATCAGGTGCTCGACGAGCTGCGCGACCGCTACGGGGAGCCGCCCGCGCAGGTGTCGGCGCTGGTCGCCATCGCTCGATTGCGGCGCAAGGCGCAGGCGGCGAAGCTGTCGGAGGTCATCACGGTCGGCCCGAACCTGCGGGTCGGGCCCGCGGAGCTCGCCGACTCGGTGCAGCTGCGCCTGCGGCGCATGTACCCGGATGCGAAGCTGAACCCGACCGCGAAGACGCTCGTCGTGCCGATCCCGACCGCCGGCGGCGGCCGGCTCGCGGGCACGCAGGCGGAGCCGCTGCCCGACGCCGAGCTCGTCGCATGGGTCGATGCGCTGCTGACGGCGATCTTCCCGCCGCCGAAGCCGGCGCCGGGGACGGCTGCAGAGGAAACCGGCCCCGACGCGGCGGTGGACTGACCGGCTCAGATGCCGCAGCGCGGAGCCGACCAGGTGTTCCCGCCGTTGTCGACATGGATGTGGTCGTTGTGATTCGGGTAGCCGGGACCCAGGATCACCGTGTTTGACGTGTACCGGGCCGCGAGGGCGATCTGGCAGAACGACTGCCCGCCGCCGCCGACCAGGTCCAGCGCCCGTCCATAGGTGTGCTGCCCGGTGCCGGAGCCGCCGACCCGGCGATCGCAAGCCTGGCTGCGGAAGCCGCTGGTGACCGTCAGCGGACGATCGCCCAGGCGGTGCCGGAGCGCCTCCGCACGCCACATGGCGCGCAGCAGGTTCTGCCGTACGGTCGCGGCGCCGACGCTGCCACCGGCGTAGCCGCCCTGGCCGCAGCCAGCGTCGACCTCGCTCCAGGAGAAGTGCGCAGGGCTGCAGTCGGGATCCTGGAGGTCGTCGATCGTCGCGCGCGTCTGCGGACCGACGACCCCATCCACCTGGAGCCCGTACGCCTGCTGGAAGTTGCGCACAGCTGTGGTCGTCGCCGGGCCGAACGAGCCGTCGATCGCGAGGTTCGTGCGATAGCCGGACCAGCCGGCGACCCGGATCTGCAGCTCTCGCACATCGCTGCCGGTGTCGCCCGCTCGCAGGGTCCTCTGCCAGGTGAAGCAGCTGTCGGCCTGTGCTGGAGCGGCGGGAGCGGCGAGGATCGTGCCGCCCACCATCGCGATCGCGGCAGTCAGCAGGGCGAGCGCTCGCCGGAGCCGTCGCCTTCGCGGTGGCGGCGCAATCGTCGTGGCCGTGTGGGTCTCCATTGACCGGTCCTTCCAGCGTGGTGCAGCAAGGCCCCAGACTCGCTTCGCGGCGCACGTGCGTCAATGGTGAGTGCTGCCCATTGCCGTAGCCTGGTCGGGTGGATGCTGAATCGGCGCTCGGCGACCTCATCGCCGTGATGGCGCGCCTGCGCGGACCCGGCGGTTGCCCGTGGGATGCCGAGCAGACGCACGCCTCGCTCGTGCCCTATGTGATCGAGGAGGCGCACGAGCTCGCCGAGGCGATCGAGACCGGCGATGACGCACACCTGCAGGAGGAGCTCGGGGACGTGCTGCTGCAGGTGGTCTTCCACGCCGACATCGCGCGCGCGGACGGGCGCTTCGACATCGACGACGTCGCGCGCGGGCTGAGCGAGAAGCTCCGGCGCAGGCATCCGCACGTCTTCGCCGGCACGGCCATCAATGGCGTCGGCGAGGTGATCGCCAACTGGGATGCCATCAAGCGTGAGGAGAAGCCGGAGCGCGAGAGCGCGATGGACGGCATTACGCCCAGCCTGCCCGCGCTCGCGCGTGCAGCCAAGGTGCTGCGTCGCGGGGAGCGTGCGGGCCTGCTGCCCGCGGACGACGCCTCGGCCGCTCGCGCGCGCGACGACGCCTCGGCCGCTCGCGCGCGCGACGACGGCGAGGAGGCGCTCGGCCGTTCGCTGCTCGAGATGGTGCGCGGTGCGACAGCTGCGGGGCTGGATGCGGAGCGAGCGCTGCGGGGCGCCATCCGCGAGCTCGAGGCCGAGCTGCGCGACCGTGAGGCCGCGCTGCGCGACCGTGAGGCCGCGCGCTCGCCGGCCCCCGGATCGGCCCTGCTGTGATCGCCGGCTCGCGTTCTGGGCTCGACGAGCGCATCGTTCGGCGCCGCCGCATGCTCGCAGCCTCGCTCATCGTGACGGCGCTCACCACCCTCGTCACCGGGCTCGCGCATGCGATCGCCGGCGGTGCCGCGCCCGACGCGCTGCTGCTCGCCGCGGCGTTCGTGGCCACGCTGCTCGTCCTGAGCCCGCTGCTGCGCGGCCGGCCATCCGCCGCTCGTCAAGTGCTCGCGGTCGCTGTCGCCCAGGCGCTGCAGCACATGCTCTACGCGCTGCCAGAGACCGCGTCGAGCGCCCCTGCGGCCCATATGCACGGTGCCGACGGCGCGCTGCCGGCGACGACCGTCCATGCCCACGCGAGCATGCCGCTCGCGCACGTGGCAGCGGGCCTGCTCACGTTGGCGCTGCTGCGATGGGTGCCGCGCGCGGTCGCCGCGATGCAGGAGGCCATGTCGCTGCGCCTGGCAGCAGCCGTGCTCACCTGGGCGCCCGCCAATCCTCGGCGACCCGCGTCCGTGGTCGCTGCGCATCGGCCCCGCCGCACGGCGCTGGATGCCCTCGCCTGTGTGCGCGGCACCCGCGGGCCGCCTGCGCTGCTCGTCTGACCCATCCGATCGCCCCGAGCGATCCGAATCACTTGGCGACCGCACCAGCGGGGCGCCGTTCAGACGACTGCGCTGCGCCCCGCGCCGCGCCTCAGCATCAGGAGTACAACCATGTCCACCATCACCACCACCAATCCGCGCCGTCGCGGGCTCACCGCCGCCGGCATCGGCGTCGCCACGGCGGCGCTCGTGCTCGCCGCCCCCATCGCCGCGAGCGCGCACGTGCACGTCACGCCCACCTCGACCGAGGCGGGTGCCACGAGCGAGCTGGCGTTCTCGTTCAGCCACGGCTGCGACGGCTCGCCGACGACGGCGGTCGAGGTCAGCATCCCCGACGAGGTGACTGCGGTCGCACTCATCGCGAACGCCGGCTGGCAGGTCGAGTCCGGCGTGGTCGACGGTGCCCGCACCGTGGCCTTCACCGCCGACCGGGCCGTCCCCGACGGCGTGCGCGAGACGCTCGAGCTCGAGGTGACGCTGCCGGAGGGCGCGGCCGATGGCACCGTGCTCGCGTTCCCCACCCTGCAGAGCTGTGAGGTGGGCGAGACGATGTGGAGCGATCCCGACCCGGAGGCCGACGCGCCCGCGCCGACGATCACGATCGGCGAGGCCTCGCACGCGCACGGTGCGGGCGACGATGCCGCAGCGGTCGACAGTGGCTCCGACGAGGTCTCGGCCCCGGCTGAGGCTGACACTGAGGCAAGCGAGCCCGCCGACGGCGCTCAGGCCCCGGCTGCCGACGCGAGCTCGGAGGGCACCGCTGCCGGCGCTGTCCAGGAGTCGAGCCCCGCAATGCCGATCGCGATCACGGCGCTCGTGGCTTCCGTGCTGGCTGCCGCGTTCGCAGCCTTCGGCGCGTTCCGTCGTCGCAGCTGACCGCACCCGGCTGTCGTCGCTGAGGCGCGGCGACAGCCGGCACAACGCAAGCCCGCAGCTCGAGATTCGCCGGTCCCGCGGCGGCGGCTGGTAGCTGCGGCTGCTTCGGGCGCCGGGGCTTGCGTTGTGCGGGGGCCGGCTCGGGGCCGCGGCTCTCGCGGGATCGGGACGGCGCTGAGGGTCGGAGCTGGCGGGAGCGGATCGGTGCTGAGGGGCGGAGGCGCGGCGGCAGCCGGCACAACGCAAGCCCGCAGCTCGAGGATCGCCGGTGCTGCGGCGGCTGGCCGGTGGCGGCGGCTGCTTCGGCCGCGCGGGCTTGCGTTGTGCGGGGGCGGCTCGGGGCCGCGGAGCTCGCGGGGCTGGGGCGGAGCCGCGGACCTCGCGGAGCTCCTCAGCGCCGTCCCGATCCCGCGAGAGCCGCGGACCTCGCGGAGCTCGCGGGGCTGGGCGGAGCTGCGGGGCGCGGGGCTGGCCGGGCCATCGAGACTAGGGCCGCACGACGATGTTGCCCACCTTCCGGCCGGAGTCGACGATCCTGTAGGCCTCCGCGATGTCCGCAAGCGGCAGCGTCTGCTGGATGACCGGATCGAGCTCGCCGCGCTCGAGCAGCGGCAGCAGCCGCTCGACGAGCGCAGGGCTGCCGGGCGCAGGGCCGACCTTAACCGGGCCGCGCGCCTGCAGCATCTGCCACAGGCTCGCCGCCGCCAGCACCGCGGTGCCGCCCTCGCGCACGAGCGCTCGCGCGCTCGCCGGGGTCAGCGTGCCCACGGCATCGATGATCACGTCGAACCGCTGGCCCAGACTGACGGGATCGGTGGTGCCGTAGTCGACGTGCTCGTCGACGCCGAGGCGGTGCAGCAGCGCGACGTTGCGATCGCTCGCGACGCCCGTCACTCTTCCGCCGGCGATCCGTGCGAGCTGCACGGCGCTGGTGCCGACGGCGCCGGAGGCGCCGATCACGAGCACGTCCTGCCCCGGCAGAAGGTCGGCGACGGCGTGCAGGAAGTGCAGCGCGGTGGCACCACCGAAGATCGCTGCGGCGGCAGCATCGTGCGGAATGCCGCCGGGCTTGCGCACGAGTCGCTTCGCCTCAACCGCGACCAGCTCAGCGTGCGTGCCCATGCGCGCACCGGTCATGCCCGCGACCTCATCGCCGACCGCGAATGCGGTCACCGCCTGGCCGACCGCCGCAACGGTGCCAGAGACCACGATGCCGAGTACGCGATTGCGGGGCCCGCGCACCCCGAGCGCCAGCCGGCCGGGCAGGCTCATCCCGGCAGGGAAGCTGGCCGCGCGGATGCGCGCATCGCCGGAGGTGACGGCGGCGGCGGCGACGCGCACCAGCACCTGATCGGGCCGCGGCACGGGAGAGGGAAGCTCGGTGATCCTGGCGACGGCCGGAGGGCCGTACCGGTCGACGATGACAGCACGCACGAGGGTTCCTTACAGTTGTAAGACTTGGATGTCCCGAGCGTACCCTTACACTTGTAAGTCCCACAAGATGCAGTTCCGGAGGGAGCAGTGATGACGAAGCGTTCAGCAGCGAAGCCCGGCCTCACGGTCGAGCGCATCGTCGAGGCCGCGGCCGCCGTCGCCGACCGCGAGGGACTCCTGGGCGTCAGCATGCGCAGCGTCGGCCGCGAGCTCGGCGTCGAGGCCATGTCGCTCTACCACCACGTCGAGGCCAAGGAGGCGCTGCTCGACCACCTGGCCGACTGGCTCATGGCGCAGATCGAGCATCCCGCGCCGGATGGCGAGTGGCGCACGGGCCTGGCTACCAGGGCGCGCTCGTCTCGCGCCCTGCTGCGCTCTCACCCGTGGGGCTCGTCGCTGCTGGAGTCGCGCCGCACCCCCGGTCCGGCGGTGCTCGCTGGCCATGAGGCCGTGCTCGCGGCGCTTCGAGCCGGTGGCTTCTCGGTGCGGCTGGCGGGGCACGTCTTTTCGGTGCTCGACGCCTACGTCTACGGCTTCGTCGGCACCGAGCAGCAGCTGCCGTTCGAGCCGGGCGCAGCCGACGCGATGATCGAGCAGCTGCAGCTGCCGGCAGATCGCTTCCCGGCGATGGCAGCGTTCGTCGCCGAGCTCGTGATCGGCAAGGACTACGACTACGGCGACGAGTTCGAGTGGGGGCTCGAGCTCGTGCTGGATGGCTTCGCGGTCAGGCTGGACGAGGAGCGAGCCCGCGCATCCGGCGCGGTGCGATAGCGCAGCGCACCGAGGCCCGCCACGAGGAAGATGCCGATGCAGAATGCGAGCAGCACCTGCCCGGTCGGCCACAGCAGTCCCGCCCACCCGCCGTGCACGCCCGGTTCGAGGAACGGGTACGGGTACCAGCCGTCGATCAGCGCCCCGCGCAGCCAGGAGCACACCAGGTAGCCGACCGGGTAGAGCATCCACCAGACGGCACGGCGGATGCGGATGCGGCCGATGGTCGGCACCAGCAGCCAGTCGAGGCCGACCAGGGCGGGCACGATGCGGTGCTGCGCGGCGTTCGTGAACTCGATCGACCAGGACCACACCTCATCGGGCTGGGCCAACAGCACGGCGTAGATCACGCCGGTGAGCACGATGTAGGCAGTGACCGCCCCACGCAGATGATCGAACCAAGCCGGCCTGTGACCCTGCGCGACCAGCATCCAGAGCATCAGGATGATGACGAGGATGTTCGACTGCACCGTGAAGTAGGCGAAGTGCTCGGTCGCAGGCTCGCCGCTGGCCAGCATGTTCTTGATGTTCCACGCCTCGGCCAGCACTGCCACCAGCAGGATCACGATCCGCCAGGAGATCACCGGCACTGCCCGGTCGTGGAATGGCCAACGTCGTCGCACGGCATTCATCGTGCCAGCGCCAGATGCGCTGCGGCAGAATCTGCGCGACACGTGCGGAACAATGGATCCATGGCAACCCAGGTGAACCCGCCCCGCGGCATGCGCGACTTCCTGCCGGTCGAGAAGCGCGTGCGCGACCGTGTGCTGCGTGTGATCCGAGCTGCCTATGAGCACCACGGCTTCGAGGAGATCGAGACGCCGGTCGTCGAGGATGCGGCTCGTCTGCACGCCGGTCTCGGTGGCGACAACGAGAAGCTCGCGTTCGCGGTCATGCGCCGAGGTCTCGAGGTCGATGACCTGCGCGCGGCAGCGGCGCCGCTCGAGCTTGCCGATCTCGGACTTCGCTTCGACCTGACGGTGCCGCTCGCGCGCTTCATCGCCACCCACCGCTCGAGCCTCCCGCCGGTCTTCCGTGCGATCCAGATCGCGCCCGTCTGGCGCGCGGAGCGCCCCCAGCGCGGGCGGTACCGCCAGTTCATGCAGTGCGACATCGACATCGCCGGCGAGCCGGGCATCACGGCAGAGCTCGAGCTGCTGGCGGCGACGGGGGATGCGCTCACGCGGCTTGGGATCCCGGACGCGTTCATCCGCATCAACGACCGGCGCATCCTCTTCGCCGCGCTCGACCACGCGGGCATCGCCCCCGAGCTGCACGAGGCCGCGCTCATCACCGTCGACAAGCTCGACAAGATCGGCCCGGCGGGCGTTGCTGCGGAGCTTGCCGAGCGCGGCGTCGACGGCGAGCGGCTGCTCGCCACGCTCGAGGCCATCCGTGCGGGGGAGTCGACGGGCGCAGGCGGCACGCTGCATGGCTTCGATGCCGCGGCGCTCGAGCCGGTGCGCGAGCTGCTGGCAGCGAACGCGGGCATCCGGCTGGAGTTCGACCCGACGCTCGTGCGCGGCATGGGCTACTACACGGGCCCGATCTTCGAGATCGCCCACCCCGACCTGCCGTTCTCGATCGGCGGCGGCGGCCGCTACGACGGGATGGTCGGGCGCTTCCTCGGCCGTGAGCTGCCGGCGGTCGGGATCTCGCTCGGCTTCGAGCGGCTCGTCGACCTCGTGAGCCTGCCGGAGGAGGAGGCTGGCGAGACGGTCGCGCTGCTGGTCGACAAGGAGGTCGAGCCGACCCGCGCGATCGCGATCAAGCGCGATCTGGTCGCTGCCGGCCAGACGGTGCGCATGCAGCGCCGCACGAAGAACGTGACCGCCCTGCTCGAGCAGCTCGCGGCATCCGGCGCCACGCACTTCGCGTTCGTGCGCCCTGGCGACACCGCCGCGACGCTCGAGGTCAAGCCCATCGACTGAGTCTCCCTCGGCAGCCCGTCCCAGAGGACGGGCTCGATCGACCCGACGCGCGCGGATGCGGTGAGGGCTAGGCTCGAAACACTGCCCACCACTGACCTCCGTCCATCCCAAGCAAGGAGCACTTGTGGCACTCATCGACACCCTGCAGGCTCGCGAGATCCTGGATTCCCGCGGCAACCCGACCGTCGAGGTCGAGGTGCTGCTCTCCGACGGCTCCGTCGGCCGCGCGGCCGTCCCCTCCGGCGCATCCACCGGCGCGTTCGAGGCCTACGAGCTGCGCGACGGCGACAGCGCCCGATACCTCGGCAAGGGCGTCGAGCAGGCCGTCGACGCCGTGAACGAGGAGATCGCCGAGGCGATCGAGGGCATGGTCGCCGACGACCAGCGCGTCATCGACCACACGCTCATCGAGCTCGACGGCAGCGACAACAAGAAGAACCTCGGCGCGAACGCCATCCTGGGCGTCTCGCTCGCGGTCGCGAAGGCGGCTGCCGACTCGGCGAGCCTGCCGCTGTTCCGCTACCTGGGCGGACCGAACGCGTTCCTGCTGCCGGTGCCGATGATGAATGTCATCAACGGCGGCGCACACGCCGACACGGGTGTCGACGTGCAGGAGTTCATGATCCTGCCGATCGGCGCGGAGACGTTCCGGGACGGACTGCGCTGGGGCGCGGAGACCTACCACGCGCTCAAGTCGATCCTCAAGGAGCAGGGGCTCGCGACGGGCCTGGGCGACGAGGGCGGCTTCGCGCCAGACCTGCCGAGCAACCGCAAGGCGCTCGACCTGCTCATGCAGGCGATCGAGAAGGCGGGCTTCACCCCCGGCTCCGACATCGCGTTGGGCATGGATGTCGCCGCGACCGAGTTCTTCGACAACGGCGTCTACCGCTTCGAGGGTCAGGACCGATCGAGCGCCGAGCTGACCGACTACTACACCGAGCTCGTGGGTGCGTACCCGCTCGTCACGATCGAGGATCCGCTCGACGAGGAGGATTGGGACGGCTGGAGCGCGATGACCGAGCAGCTCGGTGAGCGCGTGCAGATCGTCGGCGACGACCTGTTCGTGACGAACCCCGCGCGGCTCACGGACGGCATCGAGCGCGGTGCCGCCAACGCGCTGCTGGTGAAGGTCAACCAGATCGGCACGCTGTCCGAGACGCTCGACGCGATCCGCATCGCCACGCAGGCCGGCTACGGCTCGGTGCTCTCGCACCGCTCGGGCGAGACGGAGGACACGACGATCGCCGACATCGCGGTGGCCGTCAATTGCGGTCAGATCAAGACCGGTGCCCCGGCGCGCAGCGAGCGCGTCGCGAAGTACAACCAGCTGCTGCGCATCGAGGAGGACCTCGGCGACGCGGCTGCGTACGCCGGCGCTGGCGCCTACCCGCGCTTCGGCGCCTGAAGCACGCGCATCAGCGCTCGGTAGGCGGTTCGCCCGCCGCAGGAGGGCACCCGCCGGTAGCATCGGCGGGTGCCCTCCTCGTCTGACGTCGCCCTCGGGCAGCTGCGCGTCTCGTGGCTCCTCCTGATCGTCGTCGGGCTCGTGGTCGCGGGCTTCGTCGTGCTGGCCCCGACGATCGGGCTGCTGCTCGAGCAGCGTGGGGACATCGCCGCGCTCGAAGCGCAGGTCGCCGAGCAGCGCGAGCACGTCGAGACCCTCGAGGAAGATGTCGCCCGCTGGGAGGACCCGGCCTACATCGAGGCGCAGGCGCGCGACCGCCTCTTCTTCGTCTACCCCGGTGAGACGAGCTTCGTGCTGCTCGACGACCGCTCCGCGCTCGAGACCGCCTCGAGCGACGTGCCCTCCGCCACGCTCGAGGCTCCCAGCAGCGACTGGTCGGCGGCACTCGCGTCGTCGTTCCTGCTCGCGGGACTCACCGACCAGGCGCCGACATCGGTCGGCCCCACCCCGGAGCCGCAATGACCGACCTCGCGATCGACCCCGCGACCGATCACGACCGAGCGATCATGGCGACGCAGCTCGGCCGCACGATGCGGGGGGTGCTCGGCATCGGCGCTCGCTGCGCGTGCGGCGCGCCCACCGTGGTCGTCACGCGGCCGCGGCTGCCCGACGGCACGCCGTTCCCGACCTTCTACTACCTGACCCATCCCGCCGCCACGGCTGCCGCTTCCCGACTCGAGGCCGACGGCACCATGGCCGCGCTGCAGGAGCAGCTGCAGGATGCGGAGACCGCCGCCGCCTACGCGGCCGCCCACGCCGCGTACCTCGCCGATCGCGAGGCGCATGGGCATGTCGAGGAGATCGCGGGCATCAGCGCCGGGGGCATGCCGACGCGCGTGAAGTGCCTGCACGCGCTGCTCGCGCACACGCTCGCGGTGGGCCCCGGCGTGAACCCGATCGGCGACCACACGCTCGAGCTGGCGGAGTGGTCACCCGAGCGGTGCGTGTGCGACCCTGAGGCACGAGGCCGCGCCGACGACCCGCCCGCATCCTGAGGACGGTAGAATCAGGTGCAATCCACATCTGATATCGGGGAAGAAGTGCGTCTGTGAACAAGATCCTGATCGTCGGCGGCGGTTACGCCGGCCTCTACACCGCTCGCGGGCTCGAGCGTCAGCTCGGCAGCACCGAGGCGGAGATCACCGTCGTCGACCCGCTGCCCTACATGACCTACCTGCCCTTCCTGCCGGAGGTCGCCGCGGGTTCCATCGAGCCGCGCCACATCGTCGTTCCGCTGCGCAGCCACCTCAAGCGCGCGAAGATCGTGCAGGCGAAGGTCACGAACGTCGACCACGCGAACAAGGTCGCGACGATCAAGCCGGAGCTCGGCGAGGAGCGCACGCTCGACTACGACGTCATCGTGATGACGGCGGGCTCGGTCTCGCGCACGTTCCCGATCCCCGGCGTCGCCGACGAGGCGATCGGCATGAAGACGATCGAGGAGGCCGCTGCTGTTCGCGACCGCCTCATCTCCAACTTCGCGAAGGCGGCCGCGCTGCCGGAGGGCCCCGAGCGCGACCGGCTTCTGACCGTCGCGGTCATCGGTGGCGGCTTCGCCGGCATCGAGACGATCGCCGAGCTCCGCGACTTCGCCACGCACCTGCTCTCGCGCTTCCGCGAGATCAGCTTCGACGAGGTGCAGTTCCACCTGGTCGAGGCGATGGGCCGGATCATGCCGGAGGTCAGCGAGGACACCGCGCTCTGGGTGGTCGACGACCTCCGCAAGCGCGGGGTGCACGTGCACCTCGAGACGCAGCTGCAGAGCGCCGTGGACGGCGTGTGCGAGCTCTCCACCGGCGACCGCTTTGCGTCTGACCTCATCATCTGGACCGCCGGCGTGATGGCCAACCCGGTGGTGCGCGCAACCGATCTGCCGCTCGACGAGCGTGGGCGCATCACCGCGCTCGCCACCATGCAGATCGCACGCGACGGTGTCGTGGTGCCGGATGCCTGGACCGCAGGCGACGTGTCGGCGGTGCCCGACCTCTCGAGCACCCCGGGACCGGGCGGCTTCTGCGTGCCGAACGCCCAGCACGCCGTGCGTCAGGCCAAGCTGCTCGCGAAGAACATCGTCGCCGTCCTGCGCGGTGAGGCGCCGCGTGACTACATCCACGCCAACGAGGGCGCTGTGGCGGGTCTCGGGCTCTGGAACGGCGTCTTCCAGAAGGGCAAGCTGGCCATCAAGGGACCGCTGGCCTTCGTCGCGCACCGCGGGTATCACGGCCTCGCGATGCCGATGTGGGAGCGCAAGTGGCGCGTCTTCGGCGACTGGTGGAACCAGTTTTGGCTGGGGCGCGACATCGTCGAGCTGTCTGAGCGCGATCACCCGCGCGCCGCGTTCGAGACCTTCGCCTCGAGGCCCAAGCCGAAGGTCGACGCCTAGTCGATCGAGCCTCGAGCCAGCGCCGCGCCGTGCACTGCAGGGCGCGGCGCTGTCATAAGGTGGGTCATGGACAACCGTCCATGACGCGGAGACCATCGGAGTTCGCTTGACGAGGAAGTCGGCTGTGGAGCGGCGCGGGGAGCTCATCGAGGCAGGGCTCCGGGTCATCGCCCGCGAGGGCATGCACGGTGCGACCGTGCGCGCAATCGTCGCGGAGGCCGGGGTGCCACTCGCCACCTTCCACTACGTGTTCGACTCCCGCGACGAGATGATCGGTGAGGCCTACGCCTACGTCGTGCTGCCCGACCCTGAGGCGCAGGAGCTGCAGGTTCCGGGCGACGCGACGCTGTCGGAGGTCATCCGGGTGCTCGTCCACGACTGGGTCGACCGGCTCGCCTCCCGGCCGGAGTACGAGCTCGCGATCATGGAGATCATGGCCTACTGCCGGCGCTCGCCGGAGCTGCAGCACCTGCCGGGTGAGGTGCAGCGCCGCTATGTCGACGCAGTCTCCGGGCTCGTCGCGACGGTCTGCGAGCGCACCGGGGTCGAGCCGGTGCGACCCCTGGAGGAGCTCGCGACACTCGTGCTGCACGTCAGCGACGGGGTGACCTACCACCTGCTGCGGACCGGCGATGCGGATGCCGCTCGGCGCTTCGTCGACGAGGCCGCGCCGATGCTCTCGGCGGCGATCCTGGGCGGCACCGCGCCCCGCGCTGCGCTGTGGCGCGCAGCGTCGAACGGAGCGGCGCGATGATCGAGCTGGCGGATGCACGCCCGTGGATCGCCCAGGGCCACTGGGAGCGGCTGGATGCCGCGGTCGCGCACCTCGACGCGCCGCTCGCAGCGCTGTCGCACGACGCGCTCGCGCACAACGCCCGCGACATGGTGCGGCGCGCGGACGGCACGCCGCTGCGGCTCGCGACCAAGTCGGTGCGGAGCCGCGCCGTGACGGAGGCGGTGCTCCGCACCCCGGGCTGGCGCGGGGTGCTTGCGGCCACCCTCGCCGAGGGGCTCTGGCTGTCGGCGACGGTCGACGATGTGCTGCTGGGCTACCCGACCGTCGATCGCAACGCCATTCGAGCGCTCGCGGCAGACGAGCGTGCCCTCGAGCGCGTAACGCTCATGGTCGACAGTGTCGAGCACCTCGATTGCATCGACGCCGCAGCACCGGGGCACCCGGAGATCCGCGTCGCGATCGAACTCGACGCGGGCCTGCGCCTCGGCCCGCTGCGAGCCGGCGTGCGTCGGTCGCCGCTGCGCACCCCCGCAGACGCGCGGGCCATGGCGCGCGCCGTCATCGGCCGGGCAGGATTCCGCCTGGTCGGCATGATGTCGTATGAGGCGCAGGTCGCCGGCGTGCAGGATGGCAGGCGCCGTGGCGCCTCCCCGGCTGCGGCCGTGCGCGCGATGCAACGGATGTCGGTCAGAGACCTGCTGGAGCGGCGCAGCGCAGCCGTCGCCGCGGTGCGCGCCGAGACGCAGCTCGAGTTCGTGAACGGTGGAGGCACGGGATCCATCGAGAGCACGCGCCGCGATCCGGCCGTCACCGAGATCGCCGCAGGCAGCGGTCTGTTCGGCGGGCACCTCTTCGACGGGTACCAGCGCTTCTCGCCGGCGCCGGCTCTGGCGTTCGCGCTGCCGGTGGTGCGGAAGCCCGCTGCAGGCGTCGCCACGCTGCTCGGCGGAGGCTGGATCGCCTCGGGGCCGCACGGCGCTGACCGCAGTCCCGTGATCGCATGGCCTGCGGGTCTCCGTCTCGACCCCGCAGAGGGGGCCGGCGAGGTGCACACGCCGGTGCTGGGGGCTGCGGCGGATCGCCTGCGCCTCGGTGACCGGGTCTGGATGCGGAACGCGAAGTCGGGCGAATCGAACGAACGTATCGACGAGCTGCACGTGGTGGTGGGGGATGCGGTCCTCGAGAGCATCCCCACCTACCGCGGCGAGGGGAGACAACTGCTGTGACATGGACGAACTGGGCACGCTCCCAGCGGGCTGAGCCGACCTGGGTCCACGCTCCGACGACGATCGATGGCGTGCGCCGTGCGATCGACCGGGTGCGTGAGAGCGGCGGCACGCTCCGGCCGCTCGGCAGCGGCCACTCCTTCTCGGCTGCGGCCCGGCCGGACGATGCCCATCTCACGGTCGATGCGCTCTCGGGCCTCGTCGAGCTCGATCGTGCGCGCGACCGCGTCACCGTGCTCGCTGGGACGACCATCCGTGACCTGTGCGCGCTGCTGGCCGAGCACGGGCTCGCGCTCGACAACCTCGGTGACATCGATCGGCAGACGATCGCCGGCGCGATCTCGACCGGCACCCACGGCACGGGGCTGCGCCACCGGTCGATCGGTGCCTCGGTGGTCGCCGCGACCCTCGTCACGGCCGATGGCCGGGTGCTGCGCGTGAGCGACACCGAGCGGCCGGAGCTGCTGCCAGCGGTGCGCCTCGGACTCGGCGTGCTCGGCGTGCTCGTCGACATCACGCTGCAGTGCGTGCCGGCGTTCGCGCTCGAGGCGATCGAGGCTGCCGTCGAACTCGACGCGGTGCTCGACGACTGGATGGGACTGCTGCAGCGCACCGATCACTTCGAGTTCTTCTGGTTCGCGGGCACCTCGCTCGCGGTCACGAAGTCGAACCGCCGGGTCCGGGGTCCGCTCGCGCCGCGCTCCGCCATCGGGCGCTTCGTCGACGAGCGGCTGCTCACCGACGTGGGCCATCGCGCGCTGCTGACGATCGCCGCGCTCGCACCCGCCGCGTCGCGCGCGGTCAACGAGGTCGCCGCCCGGGGCATGGCGCGCGGACGCTTCGTCGAGGCGAGTCACCGCGTCTTCGCGGCCGACCGCTCCGTGCGCTTCCGCGAGCTCGAGTACGGGATCCCGGTCGCGGCATTGCCAGAGGCCCTGCGCGAGATCGACGGCGCCCTGCGACGCGCGGGTCTCGTGCCGACCTTCCCGTTCGAGATGCGGGCGATCGCGGCCGACGATGCGCTGCTGTCGACCGCGAACGGCCGCGACACCGCCTACATCGCAGCGCACCGGTGGTGGCGGGAGGATCCGCGGCCGCTGTTCGAGCTCGTCGAGCCGATCCTGCTCGCCCACGATGGCCGACCGCACTGGGGCAAGCACCATTCCCTGCGGGCCGCGCAGCTGGCCGAACGGGTGCCTGGCTTCACGGCGTTCCGCGCGCTGCGCGACGAGCTGGACCCCGACCGCACGTTCTCGAGCGACTGGACGAGACGCGTGCTGGGCGACTGATCGCGAGCGCCGCATCGCCGTAGAGTGAATGCCATGGATGCGCAGCTGACCCTCTGGATCGTCGTCGGTGCCGTGCTCGTCCTCGCGCTGCTCGCGATCGTCTGGATCGTCGCGGCACGCGGGTCGATCCGGCGGCTCGGAGGCACGGTGGATGATCGCTGGGCGGCCCTCGCTGCGGCGCTCGAGCAGCGGCGTGCCGTCGCCGAGCCGCTGCTTGGCGCAGCGTCCGGGCAGGAGCGGAGTCGGGCGGCCGAGGCGTTCGCGGCGCTCGAGACTGCCGATCGACCGTCCACCAAGGCCGCGGCCGAGGCCGAGGTGCAGCGCGTGCTGCGACCATTCGTGCAGGCGGCAGCATCGCATCCGATCGGCTCGGCTGCCGCGGAGGCGCGCGCGTCCCTCACCGCGCTCGATGATGAGGGGCAGGCCCGCCGGCGCGACTACAACACCGCCGCGCGCGAGCTGAACGCGAAGGCTCGTCGCTTCCCGTCGTCGATGTTCGCGTCGTCCGTGGCGGCACCGCGCGAGTTCTTCGAGGTCGATCACTCGAACGCCGTCGCCGAGCCCCCCCGCATCCAGTTCTGATGGCGTAGGGCTCAATGCGCGAAGCGCGTTGAGCCCGAAGCCATCAGGGTCGAGGAGCGCGCCGCAGGCGCGCGTCGCGAGACCCAGCGTGAGGAGCGAGCGCGAAGCGCGTTGAGCCCGAAGCCATCAGGGTCGAGGAGCGCGCCGCGAGACCCAGCGCTTACGACTGCCGCACCGCCTGCGCGACCTCCTTCGCCCACGTACCCGGCCCCGCGACCTCGACCCGATCGAGCCCCTGCCACGCAGCGGCCTCCGCGAGCGCAGGGGAGAGCCTCGCCGCCAGCGCAGCGGCACGATCCGCGTGCCCGATCTCGATCGTCGCGTGCTGCACGCGCAAGACACCGGAACGACGGTCGCTCTTGAGGTCGATGCGGCCCACGAGCTCCTCGTCGACGAGCACCGGCAGCACGTAGTAGCCGTGCTCGCGCTGCGGTGCGGGGGTGTAGATCGAGATCCGGTAGGCGAAGCCGAACATCCGCTCCGCGCGCGGCCGGAACCAGACCAGCGGGTCGAACGGCGACAGCAGCGCGGTCGACCGCACGCGACGCGGCATCCGGGTGCCGACCCGGAGGTAGGCGGGCCGGCCCCATCCTTCGACCCCCACGGGTTCGAGCTCGCCGGCCTCGACGAGGTCCGAGACGGCGTCGCGCGCGGCAGCGACCGGCAGGCGGTAGTAGTCGGCGAGGTCGTCGAGGGTCGCGATGCCGAAGGCATGCGCAGCGCGCCGCACGAGCTCGCGCTGCGCGTCTGCGCGGTCGATCCCCGCCTGGGGCTCCGGCGGCAGCACCGCGCGTGCTGCCGCGTAGCGGCGCTCGAACCGTGACCGGCCGACGGTGATCAGCGCACCCCGGCGGAAGAGCACGGTGGTGGCCCAGTACGCATCCGACTTGTTCCACCAGCCGCCAGGGAGCCGCTCGTGCGCGGGATGCTCCATGTCGCTCGGTCGCATGGGGCCGCGCTCCTCGAACTCCGCCAGCACGTCGGCGATGAGGGTGTCGTGCGCTGCTGCCCACCGCTCATCGCTCGCACGCATCGGCTGCTCGCGCTTCCAGCGCCACAGCGGCCAGTCGGCGACCGGGATGACGGCGGCCTCGTGCGCCAAGAACTCGGTGTAGGTGCCGAGCCCGAGCCCGTGGTCGTGGTGCAGCATCCGATCGAGCGCGGTGCGGTCGTAGGGGCCGATGCGCGCGAGCAGCGGCAGGTAGTGGCTGCGCTCGAAGACGTTGACCGAGTCGAGCTGCAGCAGCCCGAGCGATGCGATGGTGCGCTCGAGCGTGCGCTGACCCATGCGTCCGCGCGCGTCGGGCAGCGCGTCGTCGAGGCCGCCCGCGGCGATCGCGACGCGGCGGGCCTGCGCGGCAGAGATCCTCCGGGTGGTCACGAGTCGAGAGGCTAGCAACGGCCGCACACATGGCGAGAGCGGGCGATCCCGGGACGTAGGATCAAGCAATGCTGTTCGCGAGACGTATGCAGGCCGGACCCGCCGTCAGCGCGGATCGTGAGGACGTGCCGCACGGCGTGCGGATCGCCGGTGCGTGGTCGTGGCGATTCGTGGCGATCGCGGCCGCCGTGGCGATCGTCATCTGGCTGATCATGCAGTTCAGCATCATCGTCATCCCGCTGCTCCTCGCCGCCCTGCTCACGGCGCTGCTCGGCCCGGCGGTGGATGGGCTGGCGCGGCACCGCTGGCCCCACGGCCTCGCCGTCGCGCTCGCGCTCGTGGCGCTGATCGTGATCGTGGGCGGGCTGGCCTGGCTCGCCGTTGCGCAGATCCGCGCGGAGTACCCACAGCTGCAGCAGCGCGCCGTCAGCTTCTGGGCCGAGACCCAGACGTGGGTGCTCTCGCTGCCGTTCGGCATCTCCGAGCAGAACGTGCGCGACTTCGGCACGAACATCCTCGGCACGCTGCGCGACGACCTCTCCTCGATCCTGTCCAGCGCCTTGACCGTCGGCTCCTCGGTCGGGCACTTCGCCGCCGGCCTGCTGCTGACGGTCTTCGCTCTCATCTTCACGCTGGGCGACGGGCGCAGCATCTGGCGCTGGCTCCTGGGACTGCTGCCCGAGCGGGCGCGCCCCGCGGCAGACGGTGCTGCGAAGACGGGGTGGGTGACGCTCGGCAACTTCGTGCGGGTGCAGGTGCTGGTGGCCTTCATCGACGCCGTCGGCATCGGCCTGGGCGCCTACATCCTGGGCCTGTTCTTCCCGGGCGGGATGCCGCTCGTGATCCCGATCGCGATCCTGGTGTTCCTGGGATCGTTCATCCCGATCATCGGCGCGGTGGTGACCGGCGCGATCGCCGTGCTCGTCGCAGTCATCTCGTTCGGCTTCTGGCCGGGAGTGATCATGCTCGGCATCGTGCTGCTCGTGCAGCAGATCGAGAGCCACGTGCTGCAGCCGCTCATCATGGGCACAGCGGTCAAGGTGCACCCGCTGGCGGTCGTGGTCGCCGTGGCGGCGGGTTCGACCGTCGCCGGCATCGCGGGTGCGCTGTTCGCCGTGCCGACCGTCGCCTTCCTGAACAGCTTCGTGAAGACCATCGCCGCCGGCTCGTGGCGCACGAACCCCAACCCAACGATCCAGGATGTGGTGTCATGAGCGAAGCGACCCTGCCCGGCCCCTCCCTCGCCGAGTTCGAGGCCGCGCGCGAGCGACTCATCGGCGTCGCGCAGGAGACGCCGATGGAGCTCTCGCGTTATCTCAGCGGCATGCTCGGCGCTGTCGTGCACCTCAAGTGCGAGAACCTGCAGCGCACCGGGGCATACAAGATCCGCGGCGCCTACAACATGCTCGCAAAGCTCACCGCTGAGCAGCGAGCGCGCGGGGTCGTCGCAGCCTCGGCGGGCAACCACGCGCAGGGGGTCGCCTTCGCGGCCAGCGAGCTCGGGGTGCAGGCCACCATCTTCATGCCGGTCGGGGTGGCGCTGCCGAAGCTGCAGGCGACGCGCGACTACGGTGCCGCGGTCGAGCTGCGCGGCCTGGAGTTCCAGACCGCGCTCGCGGCAGCCATCGAGCACGTCGAGCGCACCGGGGCGACCTTCGTGCCGCCCTACGACCACGCCGACGTGATCGAGGGCCAGGGCACACTCGGGCTGGAGATCCTCGACCAGGTTCCGGATGTCGCGACGGTCGTGGTGCCGATCGGCGGCGGAGGGCTCGCGGCCGGCGTGGCATCCGCCATGCGCCAACGGGCTGCGCGCGACGGACGGGCGGTGCGGATCATCGGCGTCCAGGCAGAGCGTGCAGCCTCCTACGTCGCCTCGATCGAGGCCGGGGAACCGACCACGATCGTCACGCAGCCGACGATCGCCGACGGGATCGCGGTCGCTCGACCCGGCACCCTGCCCTTCGCGATCATCCGCGACGCCGTCGACGAGATCGTGACGGTCACCGACGATGACATCGCGCGCGCGATGATCATGCTGCTGGAGCGCGCGAAGCTCGTGGTCGAGCCCGCCGGCGCCGTGACGACGGCCGCGATCATGACCGGTCTGGTCGCATCCGACGGGCCCGTGGTGGCGGTGCTCTCCGGCGGCAACATCGACCCGCTGTTCATGGAGCGCGTGATCGGTCGTGGGCTCGCCGCCTCGCAGCGCTTCCTCAAGGTGCGGATCGCGCTGCCCGACCGCCCCGGACAGCTTGCGATCATCGCCCAGATCGTCTCCGACGAGCAGGCGAACGTCGTCGAGGTGCTCCACTCGCAGCACGACGCATGGACGTCGATCAGCGACGTCTCCATCGACATCTCCGTCACGACGCGCGGTCCGGAGCACGCGGAGCGCGTGCTCGAGGCGCTGCGGCGCGCGGGCTACGAGCCCGTGATCGTCTAGGGCAGAGACGATGATGGCCCCGCGGCGAACCGCGGGGCCATCGACGCGCTCGGGGCTCAGCCCCGGTAGGTCTGCACGTCGGTGATCTCGACGTCGATGGTCGCGCCGGATGGCGCCTCGTACGACGTCTTCGCACCGATCTTCAGGCCCATGATCGCGCTGCCGAGCGGGCTCGCCTCGCTGTAGACGTCGAGCTCATCGCCGGCCTCGGCGATCTCGCGGTTGCCGACCAGGAAGGTCGTCTTGTCGCCGGCGATCGTCGCCGTGACGACGGTGCCGGGCTCGACGGTGCCTGTGGCCTCTGGCGCCTCGCCGACGGTGGCGTTGCGCAGCAGCTGCGTGATCTGCGTGATGCGGGACTCGATCTGCGCCTGGTCGTCCTTGGCGGCGTGGTAGCCACCGTTCTCCTTGAGGTCGCCCTCATCGCGCGCTTCTTCGATGCGCTTGGCGATCTCTGCGCGGACGGGCCCCTGCAGGTGCTCCAGCTCGCCCTGCAGGCGGTCGTACGCCTCCTGAGTCAGCCAGGTCTCCGTGGTGCCGTTCATGTCGTCTCCCGATATGCAAGAACCGGCCCCGAGTGGGCCGGTCCTCCCTGAATGCTATGACACCCAGCACTCCGAGACCAATCCCGTGGTCGCGAGCTCGCTCGTGCGCACCTGCACGACATGCGTGCTGGTGAACGCGTCAGCGGCCGGCAGCTCGAGCTGCACCCAGCCAACGACGCTGTATGCGGGGTTGAGCGCCTGCACCGCGCACTCCACGGGCGTGCCCTCCGCCACCGACACCTCGAACACGACCTCGACGCTGGCGTCGTCGACGATCGTGTGGCCGATGGTGCGCGATTGCAGCTGGGTCGAGGCAGGATCGGTGCCCACCCACCACACCCAGAGCGTCGCGGTCAGCAGCACGGCGACACCGACGCCGATCCCGAGGACCTTCTCGCGACGCGTGCGCGAGCGGGTGCGGCCGTAGCGTGCCTCGAGATCGGTCATGGGGCCTTGTCCGTGGGAGGATGGGTCGGTTCCAGCCTATCGCCGCGCCACCGCGCGGCGTCGCGCTGGGGAGGGAGAAGGCATGCGTCGATTGCTCTCGGTGCACGCGCACCCGGACGATGAGTCGAGCAAGGGTGCGGCGACGCTCGCGCGCTACGCGGCGGACGGGGCTCACGTCACCGTGGTGTCCTGCACGGGTGGTGAGAGCGGCAGCGTGCTCAACGAGCGGTTCGAGCTCGGGCACCGCGCCGCTCGCGACATGACGGGGCTGCGCAGGGATGAGATGGCCGCGGCGCAGGCCGCGCTCGGCATCGATCACGCGTGGCTCGGCTACCTCGACTCGGGGCTGCCCGACGAGGGGGATCCCGTGCGGGCGCTCTCGTTCGCCACCATCCCGCTGGAGATCTCGGGCCGACCGCTCGTGCGCCTCATCCGACGGCTGCGTCCGCAGGTGGTCATCACCTACGACGAGACCGGCGGCTACCCGCATCCGGATCACATCCGCTGCCACGAGGTGACGATGTGGGCCGTCGAGCATGCCGCGGCGGGCCTGCCGGAGCTCGGTGAGCCGTGGGAGGTGCAGAAGGTCTACTTCGACCGCACCATGAGCGGCGTGCGCCTGCGCGCGCTGCTGACGGCGCTCGAGAGCGTGTCGCCGGACGACGAGCGCTTGCCGTTCATGCGCGAATGGGCGGAGCGCATGGGCGACCGCGGTGGCACGATGACGACCCGCGTCGTGGTCGCCGACCACTTCGAAGCACGAGACCTCGCGCTCCGCGCCCACGCGAGCCAGGTGGACCCCGAGTCGCGCTTCTTCTTCTGGCCCAACGAGCTGCTGCGGCAGGCGTGGCCCACCGATGACTACGAGCTGGTGCGATCGCGCATCCAGAGCGACGGCCAGGAGGACGACCTGTTCGCGGGCGTCGAGGAGGACTGATGCACCAGCTGTTCATCGAGGAGCTGCCCTACGACCCGAATCAGGTGACGCCGGGCGTGATCGGGTTCGCGGCGACCGCGCTCGTCGCCATCGTCGTGATGCTGCTGATGTGGGACTTCAACCGTCGGGTGCGGCGCATCAACGACCGCGCGGATGCCAGGGAGCGTCTGCAGGCGGAGGTCGCGGAGAGCAGGGAGCGGCTCGAGCAGGCTGTCGCCGACACGCGGCACGCAGCACAGGCTGAGGCCGACGCCGCGAACCGGCAAGCTGAGCCGGGCGATGCTGATCGGGACGGGCCGCCGCGAGCCGAGGGCTAGAGCACCCGGATCGCGGTCGCGCGCCAGCCACCGTCGAGCCCCTCGAGCCGCACCGCGACCGCTCTCGTGCGTCCGCTGGACCGCACGACGACCGCTCCCTCGACGACGCCATCGGCCGGGTGGCACGTGCGCACGGCGCCGACGGCGAATCCCGGCACCCCGCGCTCCGGCCGCAGCGCTCGCTGCCGCCGCGCGGACAGCGAGCGGCCGAGCAGGAGCTCGTAGACGGGCTCCGTCACCCACCGCGCGATCTGCTGCACCTCGCGGACACCGAGCAGGATCTCGATCACGCCGGTCGCGAGATTCTCGATCAGGGGAGCCGGATCGGGGAGGCCCAGGGACGAGCACGGCTGGAAGTCGAAGAACTCGGCTGCTGCCACCGCCGTCATCCGCTCTCTGGTCGCTCGCACGATGCCCCCTCGCCTGCACAGCTGCGGTCCGGAGTCCTCCATGGCACCCGCCGTGGGGCCTGAAGATAGTCCTGTCGCGGGGGTTCGCGTCATGGGCAGTTCTGCCCTGTGGAGAACGCCTGCCCGCGCGGTGGGAGCGCACCTAGATTCGCTGGTGTGCGCTTCGACGACCTGTTCGATGATCTCGAGAGTCAGCTGGAGGCTGAGCTCGGCGCGGAGCAGCGCGATCTCCGCGCCGAGGAGGAGCGCTTCCGCATCGGTCGACTCGATCTGCGCGACCGCATCGCCGCGGCACCCCGGCTGCTCGATCTGACGCTGCGTGCAGGAGCGAGGCTGCGGCTGCGACGGATGGCCCTCGGTCGCGATTGGCTGAACGGCATCGTCGTCGAGGGTGCGCCGGCCGAGACGGGAGCGCTCGTACCGCTGCATGCGATCGTCGGCATCGAGTTCGACGGCGATGCCGCGGCGGCGTCGGTGCGGCCGATCGAGGCCGCCGGAGATCTGCAGGCGCGCCTCAGCTTCGCGTTCGCGCTGCGCGATCTCGCGCGCCGCCGAGCCACCGTCATCCTCGAGGGGCCCGCTCCCGTCGCGGGCACGATCGATCGCGTTGGTCGTGACCACCTCGATCTTGCCGTGCATGAGCCCGGCGATCATCCGCGCCCCACGGCCGTGCGCTCGTGGCGACTGCTGCCGTTCTCGGCATTCGACTGGGTGCGGCTGCCCTAGCAGCAGGTCCTCAGCGGTCGCCGAACAGGTCCGTGACGCTGGCCGCCTGCGCCTCGCGCCACAGCGCCCGTCGGCGCTCGAGCTCGAGCTCGCGATCGACCCACGCCTGCACCTCGTCGTCGGCGACGCGCCACGCGCCGTGCACCCGCACGCCGCGCAGGTCGCCTGCCTCGAGCAGATCGACGACCGCGGCAGGGGTCGTGCTGAGCACGTCGGCGACGTCGGCGATCGCGAGGAAGCGTCGGGGTTCCATCGGCATGGCCCCATTGTGGGCCAGGCGGAGCGCGTGCGAGCGCAGGCTGTGGACAACTTCCGCGTCGTGTCGCGCGACCGTGTCAGGTTGAGCGGGTCGATGAGGAGGATGTCATGGCAGCACGGCGCACCTGGCTGGACCCAAGGCTCGTGATCGGTGTCGCGCTGGTGCTCGCATCGCTCGCGGGTGTGTGGTTCGTCGTCCAGCAGTCTGCTCGCACCGAGGTCGCCTGGGCAGCGACGAGGACGCTGCTGCCCGGCGAGACGGTCGATGCTGGCGACGTGCAGCAGGTCGAGGTGCGGCTGCAGGCGACGCAGGCTCGGTACCTCGACGCGGCGACGACGCCGGTCGGGATGGTGGTCGCCGCCACCGTGGGGGAGGGGGAGGTGCTGCCGGAGCGAACGGTGGGCATTGCAGCGAGCCTCGATCGATCGGCGGTGGTGATCGATGTCGGCAGCGCGCTGCCGAGCGCAGTGCGCCCCGGTTCGCTCGTCGACATCTGGACGGCCGCCCAGACCGATGAGGGCTACGGCCCACCTGCGGTGCTGATCGACCAGGCGATCGTGGTCCGCGTGATGGAGGATGAGGGCATCCTCGCAACCGCTGCGCAGCAGCTCGAGCTGCTGGTGCCGACGGACGAGACCGGGCGGCTGCTGGAAGCGATGTCGAACGAGCACATGCTCTCCGTCGTGCCGCTTGCCCAGCCCGTCGGAGCAGCGCCGTGATCGGGATCGCCGTCTCCGCCCCGCTCGAACGGGAGGACGAGATCGTTCGGGAGGCAGCCCGACACGGGCATCGCGTCGCCATCCGTGCCGCGACGGCCGCCGACCTGATCGAGCGCCTCGATGCGCGACCCGCCGACGCAGAGCCGCGCATCGACCTCGTGCTGGTCGCGGCCGGCGATCGGCACGCGACCCGAGATCTCGTCGCTGCCTGCGATGAGCGGGGCCTGCGGATGCTCGTGATCGCAGACGACGGCGCCGAGCGCTCGCGAGCGCATGCGCTCGGCGTCGATGCCGTGTCGTGGTCCGATGGTTTCGGTGCCATCGAAGCGCGGGTGGATGCGCCCCCCGATGCGACCGCCGCACAGCGGTCGCGCGGTCGGGTGGTCGCGATCTGGGGTCCAGGTGGCGCCCCGGGCCGCACGACGGCGGCGATCGCCCTCGCGTCCGAGTTCGCGCTGCTCGGCAAGCGCGTCGCGCTCATCGACGCCGACACCACGAGCGCGTCCGTGGCGCCAGCGCTCGGTCTGCTCGACGAGTCGCCAGGCTTCGCCGCCGCTGCCCGCCTGGCGCGCGCGGGCAGCCTCACCGTCGACGAGCTCGACCGCATCGCGCGGTCGGTGCCGACCATGGGTGGTGCCGTGCGTGTGCTCACCGGGATCGGGCGCGCGAGCCGCTGGCCGGAGCTGGGAGGCGACCGGGTGACCGAGGTGCTCGAGCGCTGCCGGGACTGGGTGGAGATGACCGTGGTCGACGTCGCGGCCAGCCTGGAGCGCGACGAGGCTATCTCCAGCGACCTGTTCGCACCCCGACGCCACGCAGCGACGCTCGCGGTGCTGGAGCATGCCGATGAGATCGTCGTGATCGCAGGGGGCGACACGGTCGGCATCGCACGGCTCGTCCGCACGCTGCCCGAGCTGCGGGAGCTCGTCCCGCAGGCCCGTCTGCGCGTGGTGGTGAACAAGGTGCGAGCTACGGCGATGGGCATCGCGCCGGAGGCGGCCGTGCAGGAGACGCTGCGCAGACTCGCCGCCGTGACGCCCGAGGCGTGCTGGCCCTTTGACGGAAGGGCCGCCGACGCGGCGCTGCTCGAGGGCAGGCCCCTTGTGGATGTCGCGGGCAGATCGCGGCTGCGTCGGCGGGTGCAGGAGCTTGCGGGCAGGCTCGCCGAGACCGGAGGGGTCGCCGAGCCGACCGAACCCGCAAGTCGCGCCTCGTTGCGCGCGGCCGAGCGGCCACGTCGTCGCTGGATGCCCGCGCTACGCTGAACGGGTGACGAGCCTGACGTCGATCGCCGAGCGCTACGGCCTGCTGCACGACCTCGATCTGCGCTGGCTGCATCGGCTGGTCTCCGACTTCCAGTTGCTCGCGGATCTTGCCATCGGCGACATCGTGCTCTGGCTGCCCACGGGCGATGACGACGGCTACATCGCGGTGCAGCACGCGCGCCCAGCCGGTGCGGCGACGCTCTTCTACCGCGACATCGTCGGCCAGCCGGTCCGCAACACCTGGCGTGAGCAGGTGGGCCGGGCGTTCGACGAGGGCATCTCGCTGGAGGCCGACTCGCCGGAGTGGGGCGTCGAGTCCGATGCGAAGGTGCGCGCGTTCCCGGTGCGCCGCCGTGAGGCGGAGCCGTCGACCGTGCTCGTGCGACGGCCGATCGCCGTCATCACCCGGCACGCCAACCACGCCGACACCAGGAGCGCGGGTCGGCTCGAGCGCACCTTCAAGGGCTGCGCCGATGAGCTGTTCCGGATGATCGCCGACGGCGACTTCCCCGATCAGTCGGCGCCGGCGGGCCCTCGCAGGGGAGCCGCGCGGGCGTCGGATGGACTGATCACCCTCGATCAGGTCGGGGTCGTCACCTTTGCGAGCCCGAACGCGCTCTCCGCGTTCACCCGGCTCGGATTCCGCGGCGAGCTGGAGGGTGAGTCGCTCGCGGCCATCACCACAGACCTGATCGACGAGTCGCACGAGGTGGACGAGGCGCTCCCGCTCGTGGTCACCGGACGCGCACCGTGGCGCACGGATATCGAGACGCGCCTGGTGACGCTGTCGGTGCGCGCGCTGCCGCTGCGCCGCGGCGCCGAGCGACTCGGGGCGATCGTGCTCGTGCGGGACGTGACCGACATGCGCGCCCAGGAGCAGACGCTCATCACGAAGGACGCGACGATCCGCGAGATCCACCATCGCGTGAAGAACAACCTGCAAACCGTCGCCGCGCTGCTACGCATCCAGTCGCGTCGCAGCAGCAGCGACGAGTCACGCGCCGCGCTCCAGAACGCGGAGCGTCGCGTCTCGTCGATCGCGGTCGTGCACGACACCCTCTCGGAGGGACTCAGCCAGTCGGTCGACTTCGACCAGGTCTTCGACCGGGCGGTGAAGCTCACGAGCGAGGTGGCTTCGACGAACGGCGGGCAGGTGCGCACCGAGCGCATCGGTTCATTCGGCGCGCTGCCGAGCGGCTATGCCACGCCACTCGCGCTCGCGCTCACCGAGCTCGTCACCAACGCCGTCGAGCATGGTCTTGCCGGACGCACCGACGGCCTCGTGTGCATCACCGCGGAGCGCGCCGACGGATGGCTCACGGTGCAGGTGTGCGACAACGGGGTCGGTCTGCCGCCGGGACGCGTGGGATCGGGGCTCGGGACGCAGATCGTGAAGACGCTGGTGACGGGCGAGCTCTCGGGCACGATCGATTGGGGAGCGCGGGATGTCGAGGGCACCGAGGTCACGGTGAAGGTGCCGCTCGCCTACATCCGCGAGGACGACGAGATCGTCTGACGCCGTAGCGTGTCCCCGCGCACACAAGAGCGGGGCCGCCCGAAGGCGACCCCGCTGCAGTGCGTGTGCGTCAGCTGGCGCGGCGAGCGCGAGCTGCGCGGCGCTTGAGCGCGCGGCGCTCGTCCTCAGACAGCCCGCCCCAGACACCGGAGTCCTGGTTGGTCTCGAGCGCGTACTGGAGGCACATCTCGGTGACCGGGCACGTCGCGCAGACAGCCTTGGCCTTCTCGATCTGCTCGAGCGCTGGGCCGGTGTTGCCGACCGGGAAGAACAGCTCGGGGTCTACCGTGAGGCAGGCAGCGTCATCACGCCAATCCATACATGACTCCTTGTACATTGGAGGTGGGAGGTCGCGCTTCGCGAGAGTCGCGGCGCAGAAATCTCTGGGCGCAGCACCGGTGCCGCCCAAGGTTCTATGCTTCCACAGCACCCCCGGAGAGGCAAGGGTTTTCTTCTGTGAGCGATACCCCGCGCACCCGTCCAAGCACTGCCAGCTGGGCCGGTGGCCTGCTCCTGCTGGAGGCGCTCGGCATGCTCGCATTGGCCGGGTGGACAGCAATTTCGGCGCTCGGCGACCCGCCCGGGCACATCGCCGGCGGCATCTTTCTCGCGGCGCTCGCGGCGGGCGCGGCGATCTTCCTGCTGCAGGTCGGTAAGGCGCTGCTCAATGGCAAGCAGTGGTCGCGCGCCGGGGCGGTCGTGTGGCAGGTGCTGCAGCTGGGTGTCGCGGTCGGCACCTTTGACGGGGGAGAGGGGCCGGTGCCGATCGCACTGGTGCTTGCGGCGGTCGCCGCCACGGTCTTCACACTTGTGCTTCGCAAGAGCGTCACCCTCTGGCTGAACCCCGACGTCTCCGAGTAGCCCGCGCGCATCGTAGGTCGAGGAGCGCTCGGCCCGCAGGGTCGCGCGCGTCACGAGACCGTTACGCGACCGTGGTCTCGTGACGCGTGCGGCTGCGCCGCCCGCTCCTCGACCGGCGAGAACGCCTTGCGCTCGGCTGCGCCGCCCGCTCCTCGATCGGCGGGAAGTTCGTAGGTCGAGGAGCGCTCGGCCCGCAGGGTCGCGCGCGTCACGAGACCGGTGAGCAAGCTACGCCCCGAAGCCCAACCGCTTCTGCAGCATCTCGAGGTGCCCCTTCGCCTTCGTGTTGTAGAAGGCGTGCGTGACGACCCCATCCTCATCGATCACGAACGTCGACCGCCGTACGCCCTCGACCACGCGGCCATAGCTGTTCTTCTCGCCGAAGGTGTCCCATGCGCGGTGTACCAAGAGGTCCTCGTCGCTCAGCAGCGGGAAGGTCAGGTCGTCCTCCTCGTGCGCCCTCGCCAGCCGCTCGACAGGATCGCGCGAGACCCCGAGCACCGCGTAGCCGTGCTCGGCGAGATCGGGCAGCCGATCGCGGAAGTCGCACGCCTGCTGCTGGCAGGCGGAGGTGAGCGCCTGCGGATAGAAATACACGACCACCTTCCGGCCGCGCAGGTCAGAGAGCGTGACCGGGCGACCATCCTGATCGGGCAGCGTGAAGTCAGGTGCGGGCATGCCGGGCTCGAGGTGTGTCATCCGCTCCATCCAAGCAGTGCGCGAGTGCCCAGAACGTCTGCTATTCTTGATCCTCGGCTGAGAAAGCCATGCACCTCTAGCTCAATTGGCAGAGCAGTTGACTCTTAATCAATTGGTTCCGGGTTCGAGTCCCGGGGGGTGTACGACAGCCCCGGAGTTCCGCGGAAAGCGGACTCCGGGGCTCTTTCGTGCGCCATCGGCGCGCGAGCTTCGCCGAAGATGCGTCGTCGGACGGAAGCCGTCGTTCGGCGTCACCCGCATCGCAGCGGCGCATCCAATCGCGTTCGCCCGCCGGCTCCGTGGGAACACCAGGTGCTGCTGTGGAGACGAGGGGCACGTCGCCGAGTGCTCATCCCGGACCACGCTCGTCCCGTCTCAGGGCGAGTCGGGATCTTCGCCGTTCGCGACAGCCTCGATCCAATCGACCGCACGGCTCGAGAGGGAGAAGCCAGGTGCACCCGACTCGGCGATCCACCATGCATCACGTGCCACGCTCCCACCAGGCTTCGCAATCGCAGTGACCAGTTCGGCGGGCAGTGCCTCGCCGTTGTGCTCTATCACGTACGCGCGCTGCCGGTCCGACAGCAGCGACCACCATTCAGCGATCTCCATGCTTGATGTTCGCATGGCATTCGCGTCGTGCACCAGCACGGGCGCACGTCGCGCCCAGATGCGAGCTGGCCGCACGCCGCGTGGCGTTGCGACACGCGATCACACTCAGACCGACCGTGCGCATTGCGCTGCTACTGCCGGTACGACGCCAGGAAGTTCCCGATGCGCTCGATCGCGTCCTCCAGGTCGCGCTTCCAGGGCAGCGTGACGATCCTGAAGTGATCGGGATCTGGCCAGTTGAAGCCCGTGCCGTGCGTGACGAGGATCTTCTCTTCCCGCAGCAGGTCGAGCGCGAACTGCCGGTCGTCGTGGATCTCGTGCACCTCGGGCTCGAGGCGCGGGAACAGATAGAGCGCGCCCTTCGGGTTCACAACGCTCACGCCGGGGATCCGCTGCAGTCCCTGCACCGCCGCGTCGCGCTGCTCGAGCAGGCGGCCGCCGGGCAGGATGAGATCCTCGATCGACTGATGGCCGCCGAGCGCCACCTGGATGCCGTACTGCGCCGGCACGTTCGGGCACAGGCGCGTCGACGCGAGCAGCGTCAGCCCCTCCAGGAAGCCAGCGGCATGCCCCTTGGGGCCCGTGATCGCGACCCAGGCGGCGCGGAAGCCGGCCGCGCGGTAGGTCTTCGAGAGGCCGTTATAGGTGAGCGTCAGCAGATCCGGCGCGAGCGTCGCGATCGAGATGTGCTGGGCGTCGTCGTAGAGGATCCGGTCGTAGATCTCATCGGCGAGGATCAGCAGCGAGTGCTTGCGCGCCAGGTCGACGATGCCCTGCAGCGCCTCGCGCGTGTAGACGGCGCCGGTGGGGTTGTTGGGGTTGATGACGACGATCGCCTTGGTGCGCGGCGTGATCTTCGCCTCGATGTCGGCGAGATCCGGCACCCAGCCGTTCGCCTCATCCGTCAGGTAGTGGATGGGCGTGCCACCGCCGAGCGACGTCATGGCGGTCCATAGCGGGTAGTCGGGCGCGGGGATCAGCACCTCGTCGCCGGAGTCGAGCAGCGCCTGCATGGTCATGGTGATCAGCTCGGAGACGCCGTTGCCGAGGAACACGTCGTCGACGGTCAGCGGCGGGAAGCCGGGCACGCCCTCGTAGCGCGTCACGACGGCGCGGCGGGCCGAGAGCACGCCCTTGGAATCGGAGTAGCCCTCGGCGAGCGGGAGGTTCGCGATCATGTCCTGCACGATCGTGTCGGGCGTCTCGAAGCCGAACGGCGCGGGGTTGCCGATGTTGAGCTTCAGGATCCGGTGCCCCTCGGCCTCGAGCCGCGCGGCCTCTGCGGCCACGGGGCCGCGGATCTCGTACAGCACGTGCTTGAGCTTCGAGGACTGATCGAGCGACTTCAGGGCCATTGCTCCATGGTAGGCGCGTGCGAACGACCACTCGTGCGCGGGTGGCCGCCGGTCGACCGGTGATCGGCTACTCGGGCAGCTGCAGCAGGCCGCCGGCGCTCCGCGTCGTGGCCGCGGCGACGGCCATCGCGCGCTCGAGCGGGCCAGCCCATCCGTGCCGGTGATCGCCGGCGACGACGGATGCGGTGAGGGAGGCGAGCACGCTGTCGCCGGCGCCGATGGTGTCGACGATGGGTGCCGGCAACGACGGCACGAAGGCGTCGACCCAGCCCTGGCCGGTCACGATGCGTGCGCCGTCGGCGCCGCGCGTGATCGCGACGGCTTCGGTGCCGGTCTCCAGCCAGCGCGCCGCGGTCTCGCCGGCGTCCTCGCCGTAGACCAGCTCGGCATCCTCGTCGCTCAGCTTGACGAGCAGCGACCGCGCCGCGAGCGCATCAAGGCCGACGGCGAACCGCTCACGAGCCCCATCGCCGCGCAAGTACGCCGGCCGCGCGTTGGGATCGATCAGCAGTCGCTCGGTCGAGCGCGACAGCGACCGCAGGGGAGCGATCTGCTCGGGATGCTCGAGCGCCAGGCACGAGACGACGACGAGCGGCGCGGCTTCGAGCACCACCTCGAGCCCCGCCAGGTCGACGAAGCGCTGCCGTCCCGCGTCGTTGAACTCGTACCGCATCGTGCCGCCGTCGCGCACGGCGGCGGCCACGGCGGTGCCGTGCGGAGCGTCGGTCGCCAGCAGCTCCACGCCGTGCGCTGCGCAGTGCTCGCGCACCAGCCGCCCGGGCGCGTCGTCCCCGACCATCGCGATCAGCCGAGCGGGCACGCCCAAGCGCGCCAGCCCCACGGCGACATTCAGCGCCGCGCCACCGACGATCGAGGCACCGTCGACCTCGTCGACGAGCGCGTCGCCGACGACGGCGACGGGCTCGCTCACGGTCGCCCGGTCGCGTGCGACATGGCTCGCATCACTTGCGCTTGGCGGCCTTGCGCAGCTCGCGCTCCAGCTCGTCCTGCTTGATCCCGTCGTCGCGCTGGTTGATCGCACCCAGTGCGAGCGCGACGCCGATGCCCCAGCTGGCCCAGAGCAGGGCGAGCCGCCAGTCGCGCGGACCGGACTTCGTTGCCCTCAGCACCGGAACGGCACTGGTGAGCGAGCTGATGAAGCCCGCGTTGAACAGGTATTTGCGCATGTCGCCTCCTCGTCGCTCCAAACCTACCGACGTGTGCCTGTGCGGCGCCCCCGACCCTACGCATCCGCTGTGCATCCTGACCGATCGGTCGACTGCTGACCGATCGGTCAGTAGACTCGGGTCACGTGACCACGCATGACACCATCCTCCAGGCCGCGCTCGAGCGCTTCGCTCGCTTCGGCTACCTCGGCACCTCGATCCAGCAGATCGCCGACGACGTCGGCACGTCCAAGTCGTCGGTGCTCTACCACTTCGATGCCAAGGAAGCGCTGCTCGAGGCAGCCCTTGCGCCGGCGATCGACGCGCTCGACGCGCTGCTGGAGCAGGTGCCCAGCCGCGAGCAGCATCACGCCTTCGGCCGTGGCGACCTGGAGGCGATGGTCACCGCCTTCATCGATCTGCTGCAGGCGCACGCGCGAGCGGTCACGATCTTCATCAGCCAGCGCGGAGCGCTGGTCGACGTGCCCGTCGTCGAACGTGCGAACGCGCTCGTCGCTCGCATGGCGCAGGTGCTGATCGCCGAAGCGCCGGACAAGCCAGAGATCATGCGGCTCTCGATCGGACTCGCCGGCGCCGCTTTCCTCATCGGCGAGGCAGACCGCGACGCCATTCCGCAGGTCGACCGCGAGGTGCAGCGCCGCGTGCTCATCGACACGATCGTCGACCTGTGCCCGCCGCTGCCCGCCGAGCTGGCCACGGCAGCGCGCACTGACGGGAAGGACGCCTGATGGCCACCTGGCTCGCCCGCGTCGGCGCCGCATCCATGCGCCGCGCCTGGTTCGTCATCCTCGCCTGGGTGGTGCTGCTCGGCGGCGTGCTGGGCGGCGCCCTCGCGCTCGGCCCGAACATGCAGGAATCCTTCGAGATCCCCGGCACCGAGTCGCAGGTGGCGCTCGACCGGCTCGGCAGCGTCTTCCCGCAGGTCGCCGGCAGCGCCGTGCAGGTCGTCTACCGCGCACCCGATGGCGAGGGGGTCGAGGACTACCGCGACACGATCGAGCAGCAGGTCGCCGAGATCACCGCCATCGACGACGTCGCGACCGCGGTCAGCCCGTGGGACGAGTTCGCGACCGAGCAGATCTCCGACAACGGCGAGTACGCCTACGCGCAGGTGCAGTTCGAGCCCCAGGGCGCGGGCGTCACCCCCGCCGGCATCGACGAGCTGGTGATGACGGCGGATGCGGCGCGCGCGACCGGCCTGACGGTCGAGTTCGGCGGTCAGGCGTTCCAGGCCACCAGCGTTCCGATCTCCTGGGTGGAGGGCCTCGGCGTGCTGTTCGCCGGCGTCGTGCTGTTCGTGACCTTCTGGTCGCTGCTGGCGGCGGGTCTGCCGCTGATCACGGCGCTCGTGGGCATCGGCATCACCATGGGTGGAGTGCTGGGCGCCTCCGCGCTCGTCACCGTCTCGAACTCCGCCCCACTCATGGCGCTCATGATCGGCCTCGCGGTCGGCATCGACTACGCCCTCTTCATCCTCTCCAAGCATCGATCGCAGCTCGCGGCCGGCATGGGCGTGCGCGAGTCCGGCTCGCTCGCAGTCGGCACCGCCGGCACCGCGGTCGTCTTCGCGGGCCTGACCGTGATCGTCGCGCTGATCGGGCTGCTCATCGTCGGCATCCCCTTCCTGTCGGTGATGGGCCTCGGTGCTGCCGCCTCCGTCGCGATCGCCGTTGCAGGGGCCGCGACACTGCTGCCGGCCATCATGTCGCTGCTCGGCGAGCGGCTGCGGCCGAAGCCCGGCAGCCGCGCCGCGCGACTCGCTGCACGCGACGTCGACACGCAGCCGACCATGGGCATGCGCTGGGTCACCGGCGTCGCGCGGCGCCCGTGGCTCGCGATCATCGGTGTGCTCGCGGTCGTGGGCGTCGTCGCCATCCCGGCTGCCAGCCTGCAGCTCGCGCTGCCCGACAACGGCGGCGAGGCGCAGGGCACGACGCAGCGGCAGGCCTACGACATGATGCAGGACGGCTTCGGGCCGGGCTCCGTCGGGCCGCTCGTGGTGATGGCCGACATCACCCAGGTGACCGACATCTTCGGCACGCTCGACTCGCTCTCCGACGAGCTCGAGGCGATCGACGGCGTCGCCCGCATCGGCAGCGCCTTCCCCGACGAGACCGTCGACACGGCGATCATCCAGGTGATCGCCGACACCGGACCCTCCGACCCGGCGACCGTCGACGTGGTGAACGCCATCCGCGACGCGGCCCCTGGCCTGGAGGCCGAGTACGACACCCCCATCGCCGTCACGGGCTCGACCGCCGTGCAGATCGACGTGTCGCAGCGCCTCTCCGGCGCGCTGCTGCCCTTCGGCGCCGTCGTCGTGTCGCTGGCGATCGTGCTGCTGATGCTGGTGTTCCGGTCGATCCTGGTGCCCGTCACCGCGGCGCTCGGCTTCCTCGCCTCGGTGCTCGCCGCCTTCGGCACGGTCGTCGCGGTCATGCAGTGGGGATGGGGGATCGAGCTGCTGCATGCGGAGGCCGGACCGATCCTGTCGTTCATGCCGGTGCTGCTCATGGCGGTGCTCTTCGGCCTGGCGATGGACTATCAGATGTTCCTCGTCTCCGGCATGCGGGAGGCCTATTCGCACGGCAGCGCCTCGGACCCGGATCGCGCGGTCAACGCCGTGCGTCATGGCTTCGCCGCGAATGCGCGTGTCGTCACCGCGGCCGCGCTCATCATGTTCTTCGTCTTCTTCGCGTTCGTGCCGGAGGGCATGGCGGTGATCAAGTCGATCGCACTCGGACTCGCCGTCGGCGTGGCCGTCGACGCCTTCCTCGTGCGCATGACGCTCATCCCCGCCCTCATGACGCTCATGGGGGAGCGGGCCTGGTGGCTGCCGAAGTGGCTCGACCGCATGCTGCCCGACATGGATGTTGAGGGCGAGGGGCTGGGGCGCCACCGCGCCGCACTCGCATGGGCAGCGGAGGCGGGTGGCCAGCTCGCGCTCGAGCGGCTGCGGCCTGAGCTCGGGCACGACGCACCCGGCAGTGCCTCGTGGACGACGACCGCGCCCCGCGGCGCCGTCGTGCGGCTGACCGGCGAGTTCGCCGACCGACAGCGGCTCGCGCACGCGCTGGTGGGCGACGTCGGCGCGAGCGGGAACGCCCACGTCGGCGGCGCTGCGCTGCCCGGTGACGTCGGCACGCTGCGCGGCCGCGTCGCGCTCATCGACCTCGATGGCCACGTCGAGTCGGCGCAGCAGGCGGCCAGGGCGGCGCTGGCGCTGCGCGCGCCGTTCGCCGTCGGGCCCGTGCTCGACCGCCGTGCCGCCGCACTCGTGCGCCGCGCCGCCGCTGCGGCCGGGGTCTCCATCGACGCTGCGGCACCGCTGTCGCGGCTCGCGCCGCTCGAGCGCGCCGCGGTGCTGCTGACGATCGCGATGGAGCGCTCCCCGAGCGTGCTGTGGATCGACGCGGCATCCGGGGCACCATCGGGGGCCGCCGCCATCGCCGCACGCGTGGGTGGCGACGACGTCACGATCGTCACGAGCGAGCCGGCGCCCGAGGCGCACGGCCGCACCGCGATCGAGCTCGCGCCCGCCGACGCCGCAGCCGAGGATCGCGCAGCCGCCCAGGCCGCCGCGGCAGCCGACACCGACACCGACACCGACGCGACGCCCACCGAGGCGCTCGCGACCACGGGAGCAGACCGATGACCAGCACGCTGAAGAAGGCGGTCGCGCTCACCGCGGCCGCCGCGACGCCCTTCGCCATCGCCGCGTTCGCCGCGTGGTCGTTCGGCCCTGCGGCCGACGGCGACTACGACGTGCCCGCCGCCGTCGTGAACCTCGACGAGCTGCTGACGACTACCGCGGAGGATGGCACCGAGACGACCATGTTCGCGGGCCGTCAGGTGGTCACCGACCTCGTCGCAGATGAGGACGACGGCTTCGAGTTCCTGATCCTGAACGACGAGGATGCCGCCGCGGCGCTCGCGGACGGCGAGGTGCAGGCGGTCGTCACGATCCCGCCCGACTTCTCGCAGCGCGTGCTGAGCCTGCAGGGCGACGAGCCGCGACAGGCGGGCATCCGCATCGTCACCGATGCCACCTCCAGCGGGCTCGCGACGAGCCTCGCGAGCGAGACCGGCGAATCGATCATGGCCTCGTTCGGCGACGTCGTGACGAACGGCTTCATCTCGGGCCTCTACGGGGGTCTCGGAACGCTCGCCGAGGAGCTCGGCACCGCGGCAGACGGTGCGGATGCCGTGGGCGACGGCGGTGCGGAGCTCGCGGACGGGCTCGGAGAGCTGGCCGGCGGCATCGACCAGCTCGCCGACGGCGCCGGCAGCGCGCAGGACGGCGCTGGGGAGCTCGCGGCAGGCGGCGACCAGCTCGCTGCCGGGCTCGGCTCGGCGCAGTCGGGCATCTCCCAGCTCGCCGGCGGCGCATCCGGCCTGAGCGACGGCGTCGGCCAGTACACGCGCGGCGTGGACCAGTTGGCGGGCGGTGCCGCGTCGCTCAGCGACGGCGTGGATCAGTACACGGGTGGCATCGACCAGCTCGCGGGCGGTGCCGCGTCGCTCAGCGACGGCGTCGGCCAGTACACCGGCGGTGTCGATCAGTTCGCCGGGGGCGTGCAGCAGGCGACCGCACAGATCAGCGATGGCCTCGACCAGGCGTTCGCGGCCGGCGGCATCGATGAGCTCGAGGCCGCCATCGAATCGTCGAGCTCGGCCGCGGCCCAGGTCGTCGCGGCGCTCGAGGCCGATCCGGACACCGACCCGCAGGTGCTGGAGGCGGCGCGGCAGCTCGCGGGAGGGCTCGGGCAGCTGTCACAGCAGGACATCGCCGGTCAGCTCACAAGTGGGCTCGGCGAGGTGACCGCGGGTCTCGACCAGCTGGACGCTGGAGCCGCGCAGCTCGTCGCCGGAGGCGCAGAGCTCCGGGGCGGCGCGTCGCAGCTCGCCGACGGCGCGGCGCAGGCATCCGCGGGATCGCCCGCGCTGCGCGACGGCGCGTCACAGCTCGCCGACGGCGCGGCGCAGGCATCCGCGGGATCGCCGGCGCTGCGCGATGGCGCCTCGCAGCTCTCCGGCGGGCTCGCTGAGCTCGACGGCGGCTTCGGCGCCTCCGTCACGGGCGCGCAGCAGCTCGCCTCCGGCACGCGCGAGCTCGGCAACGGCTTGGGCGAGCTCGAATCCGGGGCCGTGCAGCTCGCCGCAGGCGCCCGCTCCGCGCAGACCGGGGCATCGCAGCTTGGCGATGGCGCCACCGAGCTCGGCGACGGGCTCCGCACCGCGGTCGCTGCGCTGCCGCAGCTGAGCGACAGCGAGCTCGCTGATCTCTCGGAGGTCGCCACGAACCCCGTCGGCTTCAACCTGTCGGAGCAGAACGCCGTGCCGAGCGGCGAGGCGCGCATCGCCACGGTCGCCGTGCCGATCGGCCTGTGGCTGGGCGCGCTCGCGCTCGCGCTCGTGCTCGCTCGCAGCCGCCGCCGCGTCTTCGGCTCAGCCGAGCCGAACGGTCGCGTGCTGACGACCCTGCTCGTACGCTCCGCCTGGGTGGTCGCCGTGCAGGCACTGCTGGCGACGGTCGTGGTGCACGCGATCGGCGGTGTTGCCTGGACGGCCGCGCCAGCGACGTTCGGTGTCGCGCTGCTGTTCGCCGCTGTCGCGACCCTGCTGCACCTCGCGTTCATCGCGTGGTGGGGGCCGGTCGGCGCCGTCGTGTCGATCGTGCTCCTGGGCCTGCAGGCGGTGGCTGCCGGCGGCATCGTGCCACGTGCCGTGCTGGGCAGCGGGTTCGACGCCATCGCGCCCGCGCTGCCGATGACGCACGCGGTGGATGCGCTGCAGGCGATCGCGACCGGGGCCGGCGGGGCATGGGGTGCGGTCGCGATGCTGGTGATCTTCGCCGGCGCCGGGCTGCTCGCCGCGTACCTCGCGGTGCGCAGCGCGCGGCGCCGGGAGACGGGGGCGCGCATCCGCTCGCTCGACGCGCTGGCGCCGACACCGGGACTCGCCGCCGCCTGACGGGTGCGCGGTGACCGCGGCGACGAGCCGTCTCGGTGGTCCTGTCGAACGATTGCTTGACATGGTCGGGCAGAGCGAGTAAATATAACGCTGTTCGTCTACTTCTCAGCGTAGGCGACGGGTCCTCCGTGCGGCGCCGTCAGCGCTTCGCCGCATCGCCGAGCACGGTCGGCGCCATCGCAGTCGCCTCGTCACGGGCGCAGCGAAGGTGCATTCCGACAGGCGACGCGGCCGGCATCTCGGCCGCTCCAGCGCTGCTGTCGACCGTGTCCGGAGTCCGATCGATTCCGGTGGAGGAGTCACCATGCGTCTCACCTATCGTGTGCTCGCCTACCTCATCTGCGGGCTCGTCGCGCTCCAGGCAGCCTCGCATGCTTGGTCGTCAGCCGGCATCGCGAAGTTCCTGGGAGAGGGCGGGACCTTCGACATGTCCGGCCCGCCGAACTTCCCAGAGGCACTCGGCTTCATGATCCATGGCATGAACGGGATGTACGTCATCCCCATCGCCGCGGTCGTGCTGCTGGTCGTCGCCTTCCTGGCGAAGATCCCGAACGGGGTCATGTGGGCGGCGATCGTGCTCGCGCTCGTGGTGCTGCAGGTCGCCCTCGGCATCTTCGGGCACGACATGACGGCGCTTGCATTCCTGCACGGAGTCAATGCCCTCTTGCTGTTCGGCACTGCGATGTACGCCGGCATCCGTGCCGGTGCACGCGCCGAGGCAGTCGCTCCGCGGTCGACCGTCGGTGTCGGCTGACGCGGCGGCGTCTGCCAGTCAGTCGGGACGCGGCGCGCGCGGGCGGCGGCTCAGCCGCATCCTGCGCGCGACCGCGCTCCTCATCGCCGGGGCCCTGGTCGTGGCGATCGCGACCTCGTGGATCTCGAGCCAGCGCGCCCCCGTCTACTCGGCGATGGCCATGGGCGTCGCGGACATCGGCAACGGCGCGACCGTCGTGGGCGGTGACGGCCACGCCCACGACCCAGCGGCAGGGCCCGACGGAGGCTCTGTCTCGGTCAGCGAGCTCATCGAAGATCCCCACCGATCAGACGACGTGCACGTCGAGCTCACGGCGCGAGCGGAGTCGATCGTGCTCGCGGGAGGTGAGCGGGTCGATGCCTTCACGCTCAACGGCACGACGCCCGGTCCCGAGATCCGCGCAGCGCAGGGCGAGCTCATCGAGGTGGTGCTGCGGAACGAGGATGTCGCGGGTGGCGTGACGCTCCACTGGCACGGTGTCGACGTGCCGGCCGCCATGGATGGCGTCGCCGGCGTGACGCAGGATGCGGTGCGGCCGAGCGAGGCGTTCACCTACCGCTTCGTGGCGGAGGATGCGGGCAGCTACTGGTACCACTCGCATCAGCTCTCCCACGCGCAGGTACTGGGCGGCTTGTTCGGCGCGCTCGTGATCGAGCCGGCCGATGGTCTCGTGGTCGACGACGTCGCAGCGCTCCTGCACACGTATCCGGGCACCTCGCGGACCCTCACTGGGATGTCGGGAGAGGTCGCCCACGATGCTGCAGTGGGATCGACCGCGCGCGTCCGCCTCATCAACACCGACAACGCAGCCACGGCCGCATGGGTGAGCGGCGCCAGCTTCCTGGTGGTTGCCGTCGACGGCACGGAGCTGCGCGAGCCGACCCCGGTGCATGCGGCGAAGCTGCTGCTCACCGCGGGCGGCCGCATCGATCTCGAGGTCGTCGTGCCGGCGACGGGGGCTGTGCGGGTGCAGGCACCCGGCGTCTCGATCGTGCTCGGCCCCTCCGACACCGCCCCGCCATCGCAGCCCGCGCCCGATCGCTTCCTTGATCTACTGGACTACGGCTCGCCCGCGCCTCCCGCGTTCGACCCCGCGCAGCCCGACCGCAGCTTCACGTACGACATCGGTCGCGCTCCTGGCTTCCTCGACGGCACGCCCGGCATCTGGTGGACCATCAACGGGCGGATGGGCGACGACGTGCCGATGTACATGGTGCAGGAGGGCGACGTCGTGCGGATGCGCATCTCCAACGCATCGGGCGAGGCGCATCCGATGCACCTGCACGGGCACCACCTGCTCGTGCTCGCACGCGACGGGGTGCTCGCATCCGGCAGTCCCTGGTGGGTCGACTCGCTGCACGTGGAGCATGGCGAGTCGTACGACGTCGCCTTCGTCGCCGACAACCCCGGAATCTGGATGGATCACTGCCACAACCTGCCGCACGCATCCGAAGGGCTGATGACGCATCTGTCGTACGAGGGCGTCACGACGCCCTTCCTGCTCGGACGCGATTCCGGCAACGAGCCGGAGTAGGCGCCGCCTGACCGTCGGAGACGGCTACGCTCGCGCTTGTGCCGCTCACCTCTGCCATCGTCTCCGTCGGCACGCATCTCCCTCGGCGCATCCGCACGACCGAGCAGACGGAGCGACGGCTGCGCGACGAGAATCCGGGGGTGCTGCTGCCCGTGGGCCTCATCCGCCGCATGACGGGTGTCGACCGGGTGCATGAGCGCGACGAGGGCCAGCAGGCGTCGGATCTCGCGGTGCTCGCCGCCCGCAACGCGCTCGCGGCATCGCGCGCGCCCGTCGACCTGCTCCTCTTCGCGAGCGCCAGCCAGGATCTGATCGAGCCCGCGACCTCCCACATCGTCAACGAGAAGCTCGGGCTCGGCGTGCCCGTCTTCGACGTGAAGAACGCGTGCAACTCGGTGCTGAACGCCATGCAGGTCGCGCACGCGATGATCGTCTCCGGCCAGGCGCGGCGCGTGCTCATCGCGAGCGGCGAGACGCCCACGAGTGCCGTGCGGTGGAAGGTCACCGACCGCCACCAGTTCGTGCGCTCCTTCCCCGGCTACACGATGAGCGATGCGGGTGCGGCGCTCATCCTCGAGGTGAGCGAGACGGCGGAGCCGCACGGCGGGGCTCGGGTGAACTCTTCGAGCCCGGCTCGCGGCATCATCGACCTGGCCTTCTCGGCCGCAAGCCACCACTGGACGATCGGCACACTGCCGATGGGCGGCTCGATGCGACCGCGTGACCTCGACGCGACCTACTTCGACATCGACGGCCGCGCCCTGCAGCGCGCGTTCATGGCGCTCGGGCCGGATCTCGTCACCGGGCTGCTCGCACGCAACGGCGTGGCTCTGGCCGACCTCGACCTGATCCTCATGCACCAGGTCGCCGAGCCGCACCTCGGGCCGATCGCCGACCGGTTGGGAGTCGACGTGGAGAAGATCCTCCCGACGGTCGCGCAGCACGGCAACCTCGCCTCCGCCACGCTGCCGATCCAGCTGCGGCACGCGCTCGACCGTGGCCTGGTCGGCGACGGCAGCCTCGTGCTGCTCGTCGGGCTGGCCGGCGGCATCAGCCTGGGCGCGACGCTGGTGCGGCTGTGAGCGGGTCGGTGCGCGACGCTGGTGCGGCTGAGCGCGCCGCGGCGCGCGACACGGCGGGCACGCTCGCCGTCATCGTGCCGGTCTTCAACGAGGCCAGCGGCATCGGCCCGACGCTGCGGCAGCTCGCCGCGCAGCGGAATGCCGACTTCGACGCGATCTTCGTCGACAACGGATCCACTGACGGCTCTCGCGCCGTGATCGAGGCGTTCGCGGCCGAGCGCGGGCTGCACCGGTGGCGCGTGATCGACGAGCCGCAGAAAGGCACCGGCGCTGCGGCCGACACAGGGATGCGGCTTGCGATCGCGGCCGGTGCCACGATGCTCGCCCGCACGGACGCCGACTGCCTGCCGCGGCTCGACTGGACCGCCCGCATCCGGCGCGCGCTCACGCCGACGCGGGAGGGCGGCCTCGGGCTCGAGCTCGTCGCTGGGCTGCTGGTGCCGAGGCACGATGAGGGGCTCGGCCCCGTGCAGCGAGCGGCGCTCACCGGTGCCGTGCGGGTCGCGGATGCGTTCGGCGTGCTGCGGCCCGCCAACAACGGTCCCGAATTCCACGGGCCGTACGTCATGGCCGCCGGCTGCAACGTCGCGATCACCGCGAGCATGTACATCGGAAGCGGCGGCTTCCCGCGCACCGCGATCGAGGACCTGCACGAGGATCGCGCACTCGTGAACGCCGTGCGCCGTCTCACCGGCCGCATCGCGCGCAGGAACGACGTGGTCGTGCGCGGCTCCTCCCGCCGCGTGCAGGCGTGGGGGCTCAAGAACACCCTGCTCTGGTACAAGGATCACGCCTACCGGCCCGACCACGTGGACATCCGTTGACCGATCGCCGGCAGCGGCTCGCGCTCGCGATGCGCCGCGACGAACGCCTCATGCACGCCGTGCACCCGATCGCGTACCCGCTCCTGCAAGCAGTGCCGGGGCCAGTGCGGCGCGTGCCGGGGCTGGGCGTGGTGGTGAAGGACGCGACGCTCGTGCGACAGGTGCTGCTCGATGGCTCGGGCTTCTCGAAGCAGGGGCCGGGCGCGTCGAGCGACCTGTGGACGCCGGTGCTCGGTGCGCGCGTGCTCGTGAACATGCACGGCGAGGATCACCGTGCGCTGCGCCGCAGGCTCGCCCCGATCTTCTCGCCGTCGTTCGTCGAGCCGCTGGTGGCCGAGACGCTCGGCGAGGGCACGGCCGAGGTCGAGCGACGGCTGTTGGCGGGGGAGCGCGTCGACCTCGCTGCCCACGTGCGGCGGTCGGCGAGCTCCGCCATCGCGCTGCTCGTCGGTCTGGATCGGGCAGCGGTCGACGACCGGCTGTTCCGGCGGGTCGCGGGCATCACCGGCATGGTGCGGCTCGCGCGCCCGACGCTGACGGCGGCGCAGGTGCGCAGCGCGCGCGCCGTGCTCGACTCGCTCGGCGAGCATGCAGCTGCCGCGTATCGGGGTGACGAGTCGACCGTCCCCGGGCGGCTACGGGCACTGGGTCTCTCGGAGGACGAGGCGCTCGGTGCCGTCGGCGCGTTCGTGCTCACGGGCACCGAGACCATCGCGGCGGCGATCCCTCGCATCGTCGCGCTGCTGCTCGACAGCGACACCATGCGCGAGGCGCTCGACGACGACGCCGCGGAGCGAGTGATCGCCGAGTGCATGCGCTGGACGACGCCGACGCCCGTGATGCTCCGCTCGACGCTGGAGCAGCGCTCGATCGGCGCGGTGCGCGTGCGACCCGGCGACCGCGTGATCATCGCCACCTACGCCGCCGACCGCGCGAGCGGCGGCTTCGACCCGGCATCCGACCGCGCCGCAAGCCTCAAGCAGCTGTGGTTCGGCGCCGGCGCGCACTTCTGCATCGGGGCCCCGCTCGCGATGGCCGAGATCCGGCTGGCGCTCGCAGCGCTGCGCCGAGTGGAGGCAGCCGGGCGGCGGCTGCGGATCGTCGACCGCGCGCCATCGAGAGGGCAGCTGCTGCCCGGCTACGCGCGGCTCACGCTGGAGGCCGCCGCATGAGCATGCTCGAGGCGGTGCTGGCTGCCACGCGCGAGCATGCCGCGCGCCCGGCGCTCACGTTCGGCGATCGCACGCTCACCTTCGCGCAGCTCGGCAACCGCGTTGAGCGCGTCGCTGCCGGGTTGGCGCGCGCGGGCATGCGGCCGGGTGACCGCGTCGCGTTCTCGGTGCGCCCGTCGATCGATGCCGTGGTGCTCGCGCTCGCGATCTGCCGCGCGGGTGGGCAGATCGCCTTCGTCGATCTCGGAGCCGGGCCGGAGCTGCTCGCTGCGAGGCTCGCGCTCGCGAAGCCGCAGTGGACGGCGGCCGAGTCAGTCCTGCACCTCGTCTCGTCGCCCGTGCTTCGCGGCATTGCCCGACGCCGCGGCATCGACCTGCCCGCCTACCGCGAGCTGCTGCCGAATGCTCAGCACATCGTCACCGGGGCTGTGCTGCCCGGTGCGCCGCGCGGGGCGCTGCGGCTCGACCGCCTGGCCCGCGCCGGCCACGGCCAGCTGCCCCCGGCGAACCCGGATGCCGACGCGCTGCTCATCTTCACCTCCGGCACCACGGGCACGCCGAAGACGGTGCTGCACACGCTCGCGTCGCTCGGGGCGGGGCTCGACGACATCCGCTCCGGGCTGGGACTGGAACCCGGCCTCCGGGTGCTCACCGATCAGCTGATGATCGGCATCCCTGCGCTCATCGCCGGCAGCCATTGGACGCTGCCGCCCGCTGGTCTCGACTCGGGAGCCTCGCCGGAGCGCTACCTGCCGCTGCTGCAAGGCGCAGAGGCAGTCTTCACGTCGCCCGCCGGCCTCGACGCGATCCTGCGTCTGCTCGACGAGCGACAGGCGCCCGCTGGCTCGTTGCGCCTCATCGCACTCGGCGGTGCCCCGGTGCTGCCGCCGCTCATCGAGCGGGCGCTCACCCGCTTCCCCGAGGCACGCGTGCGCTGCGTCTACGGCATGAGCGAGATCCTGCCGGTCGCGATCGCCGACGGCGCAGAGAAGCTGCATGCCTCGGGCGACGGCGACTTCGTCGGCCGCGTCGCCTCGAGCGTCGACGCACGCATCGACGAGGGTGAGCTCGTGCTCGCCGGTCCCGGCCTCGCCCGCGCCTACGTCCACGAGCTGCCGCGCGAGCTGGACGAGGTGCGCACGGGCGATCTGGCACGTCTGGACGGCGACCGGCTGACGCTGCTGGGACGGAAGAAGGACATGCTGCTGCGCGGCACGCAGAACATCTACGTCGGCCTCTATGAGCCGGTGATCGCCTCCCTGCCCGGGGTCGCCGACGCCCTGATGGTGGGGGTTCCGGACGAGATCGGCGACGACCGCGTCGTGGTCGCCGTCGTGCCGGACGGAGCCCCGGAGGGGTTGCCGGCCGACCCTGCGCATCCGCTCGCCCGACGCGTGGCGGCGGCGCTGCCCGGCCTGATCGACCACGGCGCGCTGCCCGACCTGGTCGTGGCGATCGGTGCACTGCCCAGGCGCGGCCGGATGCGCAAGCCCGACCGCGCGGCGCTGGTGGCGCTCGTCGCGCCGTTGCTGTAGCCGCCGCGAAGCGCACAGCGCACGCCGGGGCGCCCCGACCGGAGCTGAGCGACCGCAGCCCAGCCGCCGCGGCGCCGCTCGCCGACGCGGCGCCGCTCGCCGCCACGGGGGCGGCGTCTGCACAACGCAAGCCCGCGCTGCGAGTTTCGCGGCTGTCCGGCTGGCTGCGTCGCAGCCACGGCCCGATCGGGAGGAGGAGCTTGCGTTGTGCAGCGGGCCGGCCGGAAGGGGGAGGGCGGAGGGGTCAGCCGCGCTTGCGCACCAGCAGCTCGCTGTAGGCGGGGATGAGCACCCGCCGACCGTAGGTGCGGCGCACGATCTCGATCTCGCGGCCGTCGCCGAGCAGCAGCTCGAGCATCGCGCCGAGCTCGGCACGAGCGAGCGGTGCACCGAGGCACAGGTGTCGTCCGGCACCGAACCACAGCTGTCGATGGTGCGGCGAGTACGGGCGATCGATGCGGAAGCGACCCGCGGTGTTGTTCGCAGTCCAGGTCAGGATCATCACGCGCTCTCCTGCGCGCAGCTTCCTGCCTTCGATCTCGTGGTCAGCCGCGATCGCCCGGCCGATGAGCGGTGCAGGCGAGGCGACGCGCAGCGTCTCCCGCACGGCACCCTCCGCAAGGGAGGGGTCGGCGATCAGACGCTGCTGCTCACCCGAGTCGACCAGCAACGCCGCCAAGCGCCCCATCGCTGACGCCGCGGTCTCGGTGCCCGCGACCATCAGCAGCGTCGCGAGCCCCCGGGTCTGCTGCAGCGTGAGGCCCATCGCTCGGCAGCGGCCGAGCACGGTGTCCTCGCCCGCCGTTCGATAGCCCTCCGGCACCCCAACGGTGAGGCGATCGACGATCGAGCGCGCATGCTCGATCGACTCGCCAGACAGCCGAGTGTCCGCGGTCGATCCGAGCGCGGTGGCGGCGAGCTCCTCGCCGATCGCGAAGACCTCGCGGCATCCCGCCTCGTCTGCTGGCGGCATGCCCAACAGCTCGATGACCATGCCTCCCACCAGGGTGCGGGAGAGCTCAGCGATGTCGACGATCTCACCGGCGTCGAGCCGCGCCCTCGCCCGATCGAGGATCCCGCTCCATGCTCGCTCGACGAGCGCGGCCCCCGTGGCCTCCGTGAACAGCCCTTTCGTGCGGGTGCGCAGCTCCACGTGGCCCGCACCGTCGAACAGCTCGAGCACCCAGTCGCCGAGCACCTGTGCCCAGAGGTGGCCCACCCCGCCCTCCTCGAGGAGGGTCGTGTGCACGCCGTCGTTCAGGATCCGCCGGGCGATCACGGGGTCGGCGGTCACCCAGCCGAGCCTCGGGAGCCGCATGATCGGCCTGGCGCGCTGGCCGAGCCAGAGCAGCAGCGGCAGGGCGGGGCGCGCCGCGGCCAGCAGCCGGCGCTCGTGCGCCTCCGCGCTTGAACCGACTGCATCGCGAAGGAGTCGGATGCGGCGCTCGCGTGGCGCTGGATCCCGCTCGACCGCGACCGGCACGTCATGCGCCGGGTTCCGCGGCGGCGTCCGATGCAGCCCGGTCCTCGGTCGCGGCGGCTTCGCCGATCGCGAGGTGCTCGCGGGCGAACTCCACTGTCTCCACCAGCAGCCGCAGCCGGTCGCGCTCGGAGCGCGCCTGGCGCGTCTTGATCTCGGCGATCACCTGCCCGGTCCACTGCTGCCTCGCAAGCATCTGCAGCACCTCGGCGACAGGCTCGTTGCCGTGGCCGGGCAGCAGGTGCTCGTCGAAGACGCGCCCCTCCTCGCCGGCCACACCGTCGGTGAGGTGCAGGTGACGCAGCCGGTCGCCCAGGTCGAGGGCGAGCTGCATCGAGTCGCGCTTCGCGAGCGCGCAGTGCGAGAAGTCGAGGGTCGCGTGGTCGACATCCATCTCGCTCGGATCGATGCCCGGCAGGTACGCCTGCCGGTCGATGCCGCCTGCGGCCCACGGGAACATGTTCTCGACTGCCACCTCGACGCCGTGCTTGTGCTCGGTCGCGCGCACCGCATCCGTGAACGTGCGGGAGTACTTGCCCTGCCAGCGGAAGGGCGGATGCACGACCACGGTGGGCGCGCCAACCGACACCGCCAGCTCGGCAGAGCGATCGAGCTTCACGAACGGGTCTCGGCCCCAGACGAAGCTGGTGAGCAGCACGACGGGAGCGTGGATCGCGGTGATCGGCTGCTCGTAGCGATCAGCGAACTCCAGGAGCTTCTCTGCGTTGCGCGTCTTGGAGTCGGTCGTGACCATGACCTCGACGCCGTCGTACCCGGCCTCGCGCGACAGGCGGAAGCCATCTTCGACGCCTTTGGGGAAGACGGAGATCGTGCTGAGGCCGACCGGGATCATGCCTCCGACGGTAGACCCTCCGACTGGGCGCCGCGCACGTGCGCCCGGTCGATCGCAATGGCGGGCGAAATCTGACATCACCCCCGGCGTAGGATCGAAGCATGCCAGAGATCGACATCAAACCGCGTTCGCGCGCGGTCACCGACGGGGTTGAGGCCACCACCAGCCGTGGCATGCTGCGCGCAGTCGGCATGGGCGACGCCGACTGGGAGAAGCCCCAGATCGGCATCGCGAGCTCGTGGAACGAGATCACGCCGTGCAACCTCTCGCTCGATCGGCTTGCCCGATCGTCGAAGGAGGGCGTGCACGCCGGTGGCGGCTACCCGCTGCAGTTCGGCACCGTCTCCGTCTCCGACGGCATCTCGATGGGCCATGAGGGCATGCACTTCTCGCTCGTCTCGCGCGAGGTCATCGCCGACAGCGTCGAGACGGTCGTGATGGCCGAGCGCCTCGACGGCACCGTGCTGCTCGCGGGCTGCGACAAGTCGCTGCCGGGCATGCTCATGGCCGCGGCGCGCCTCGACCTCGCGAGCGTGTTCGTCTACGCGGGCTCCATCGCGCCCGGCTTCGCGAAGCTCGAGGACGGCACGATCCCGCAGTCGATGACGATCATCGACTCGTTCGAGGCGGTCGGTGCCTACAAGGCGGGCAAGATCTCGGCAGAGGATCTGCACCGCATCGAGTGCGGCTTCGCACCAGGCGAGGGCGCGTGCGGCGGCATGTACACGGCGAACACGATGGCCTGCGTTGCCGAGGCGCTCGGCATGAGCCTGCCCGGCTCGTCGACGCCGCTGTCGGCCGACCGTCGCCGCGACTACTACGCGCGCCAGTCGGGCGCCGCCGTCGTCGAGCTGCTGCGGAAGGGCATCACCGCTCGCGACATCCTCACCAAGGAGGCGTTCGAGAACGCCATCACGGTCGCGATGGTGCTCGGCGGCTCCACCAACTCGGTGCTCCACCTGCTCGCGATCGCGCACGAGGCGGAGGTCGAGCTGACGCTCGACGACTTCCGCCGCGTCGGTGCCCGCGCGCCGCACCTGGCCGACGTCAAGCCCTTCGGCGCCTACGTCGCGCAGGACTTCGACCGCGTCGGCGGCATGCCCGTCGTCATGAAGGCGCTGCTCGACGCCGGCCTGCTGCACGGCGACGTGCTCACCGTCACCGGTCGCACGCTGGCCGAGAACCTCGCCGCGCTCGACCCGCAGCCGATCGACGGCACCGTGGTGCGCGAGCTCTCGAACCCGATCCACGCCACCGGCGGCCTCACCATCCTGCAGGGCACGTTCGCGCCCGAGGGGGCGGTCGTCAAGACGGCCGGCTTCGACGCGGAGGTGTTCGAGGGTCCGGCGCGCGTGTTCGACCGCGAGCGCGCCGCGATGGATGCGCTCACGAACGGCGAGGTGCAGGCGGGCGACGTCGTCGTCATCCGCTACGAGGGCCCGAAGGGTGGCCCCGGCATGCGCGAGATGCTGGCGATCACCGCCGCCATCAAGGGCGCGGGCCTCGGCAAGGATGTACTACTGTTGACCGACGGCAGATTCTCGGGCGGCACAACCGGCCTGTGCATCGGCCATATCGCCCCTGAGGCGGTCGACTCCGGTCCGATCGCCTTCGTGCGCGACGGAGACCGCATCAAGGTCGACATCGCCGCTCGCTCGCTTGACCTGATCGTCGACGAGGCAGAGCTCGCCTCCCGGCGTGAGGGCTGGGAGCCGCTGCCCCCGCGCTACACGCGCGGCGTCCTCGCCAAATACGCCAAGCTCGTGCAGTCCGCCGCCACCGGCGCGGTCACCGGCTGACGCACGCAGGCTGATCGAGCTCAGGAGAGTCATGACCATCACACCCCGGCCCGCGCCCCCGCGCAACGCCGAAGCGCCGACCCTGACCGGTTCCGGCGCCGTCCTCAAGTCGCTCGAGATGCTCGGCGTGACCGATGTGTTCGGCATCCCCGGCGGCGCGATCATCCCCTTCTACGACGAGCTGATGCAGCAGAGCGCGATCCGACACATCCTGGTGCGTCACGAGCAGGGTGCCGGCCACGCCGCAGAGGGCTACGCCTCGGCGTCCGGCCGCGTCGGCGTCTGCCTCGCCACCAGTGGCCCCGGCGCGACGAACCTCGTCACCGCGATCGCCGACGCCTACATGGACTCGGTGCCCATGGTCGCCATCACCGGTCAGGTCTTCAGCCACCTGATCGGCACGGATGCGTTCCAGGAGGCCGACATCACGGGCATCGTGATGCCGATCACCAAGCACACCTTCCAGGTCACCGATGCTGCTGACGTGCCAGCGGCGGTGAAGGCCGCCTTCCACATCGCCTCCACCGGCCGCCCAGGCCCGGTGCTCGTCGACATCACCAAGGACGCGCAGCAGGGCACGGCACGCTTCGTGTGGCCCGACAAGCTCGACCTGCCCGGCTACCGCCCGGTGACGAAGGCGCACGGCAAGCAGATCACCGCGGCCGCGCGTATGCTCTCCGAGTCCGAGCGACCGCTGCTGTACGTCGGAGGCGGCGTCATCCGCTCGAAGGCATCGAAGGAGCTCGTCGACTTCGCCGAGGCCACCGGCGCCCCGGTCACCACGACGCTCATGGCCCGCGGCGCCTTCCCCGATTCGCACCCGCAGCACCTCGGCATGCCCGGCATGCACGGCGCCGTGCCCGCGGTGCTCGCGTTCCAGGAGAGCGACCTGGTCATCGCGCTCGGCGCGCGCTTCGACGACCGCGTCACCGGCAAGGTGAACGAGTTCGCGCCCGGCGCGAAGATCATCCACGTCGACATCGACCCCGCCGAGATCTCGAAGATCCGCGCGGCCGACGTGCCGATCGTGGGCGACGTGCGGGAGGTGCTCGCCGATCTGCTCATGGCCTTCGAGGAGCTCGCGACCGAGCGGCGCCCGGACCTCACCGACTGGTGGGAGCGGCTGCACGGCCTGCTGGAGCGCTTCCCGCTCGGCTTCACCGAGCCGAGCGACGGCAGGCTCTCGCCGCAGTACGTCATCCAGCGCATCGGCGAGCTCACGGGCCCGGAGGCTGTCTACGCAGCCGGCGTCGGACAGCACCAGATGTGGGCGGCGCAGTTCATCAAGTACGAGCGCCCCAACTCCTGGCTCAACTCCGGCGGACTGGGCACCATGGGCTACTCGGTGCCGGCGGCGATGGGCGCGAAGGTCGCGGAGCCCGATCGCGTCGTCTGGTCGATCGACGGCGACGGATGCTTCCAGATGACCAACCAGGAGCTCGCGACCTGCACGCTCAACGACATCCCCATCAAGGTCGCGATCATCAACAACTCGTCGCTCGGCATGGTGCGGCAGTGGCAGAGCCTCTTCTACGAGGGCCGCCACTCGTTCACCGACCTCGAGACCGGTCACGACGCGAAGATGATCCCCGACTTCGTGAAGCTCGGCGACGCCTACGGCTGCCTCTCGATCCGAGTCACGACAGCCGAGGAGGTCGATCCGGCCATCACGCTCGCGCTCGAGACGAACGACCGCCCGGTGGTGATCGACTTCGTCGTGTCGAAGGATGCGATGGTGTGGCCGATGGTGCCGCAGGGCGTCTCGAACTCGTTCGTGCAGTACGCCAAGGATCACAGCCCCGTGTGGGAGGAGGAGTGATGAGCACCCACGTCCTGTCGCTCCTGGTGGAGGACAAGCCGGGTCTGCTGACTCGCGTCGCCGGGCTGTTCGCCCGTCGCGGCTTCAACATCGACTCGCTCGCGGTCGGCCGCACCGAGGTGCCGGGCCTGAGCCGCATCACGGTCGTCGTCGACGTCGATCAGCTGCCGCTCGAGCAGGTCACGAAGCAGCTCAACAAGCTCGTGAACGTCGTGAAGATCGTCGAGCTCGAGCCCGGCCAGTCGGTGCAGCGCGAGCACCTGCTGATCAAGGTGAAAGTCGACAACTCGACGCGCTCGCAGATCCTCGAGGCGGCGACGCTCTTCCGCGCCCGCGTCGTCGACGTCACCACCGACGCGCTCGTGATCGAGGTCACGGGCGACTCGCCCAAGTGCCAGGCGCTGCTGCGACTGCTGGAGCCGTACGGCATCAAGGAGATCGCGCAGTCGGGCCTGCTGGCCATCGGTCGCGGCGGCAAGTCCATCAGCGAGCGCGTGCTGAAGGTCGATCGCGGCTGACGCGACGCGGCCGGCCGCGGGCGCACCGCGCACGGCGACAGCACGCCGCACCGCAGCACGACGCAGCACCGCAGCACCAAGCAGCACCGCAGCAAGAACTCTCGAACGAACAGAAGGAGACACCATGACTGAGGTCATCTACGACGACGGTGCCGACCTCGGCATCATCCAGGGCAAGAAGGTCGCCATCATCGGCTACGGCTCGCAGGGCCACGCGCACGCGCAGAACCTTCGCGACTCGGGTGTCGAGGTGCGCGTCGGCCTGCAGCCGGAGTCGAAGAGCCGCCAGAAGGCGACGGAGGCCGGCTTCGAGGTGGGCACGCCCGCAGAGGTCGCCGAGTGGGCGGATGTCGTCGTGCTGCTCGCGCCCGACCAGCACCAGCGCCACATCTACAACGACGAGGTCGCGCAGCACATGACCGAGGGCAAGACCCTCGTCTTCAGCCACGGCTTCAACGTGCGCTTCGGCTACATCGACGCGCCCGAGGGCATCGACGTCGTGCTCGTCGCGCCCAAGGGCCCCGGTCACACGGTGCGCCGCGAGTTCGAGGCCGGCCGCGGCGTGCCCGTCATCGTCGCGGTCGAGACGGATGCCTCCGGCTCGGCCTGGGAGACGGCATGGTCGTACTCGAAGGCGATCGGCGGCCTGCGCGCCGGCGGCATCAAGACCACCTTCACCGAGGAGACCGAGACCGACCTGTTCGGTGAGCAGGCTGTGCTCTGCGGCGGTGTCTCGCAGCTCGTGCAGTACGGCTTCGAGACCCTCACCGAGGCCGGCTACCAGCCGGAGATCGCCTACTTCGAGGTGCTCCACGAGCTGAAGCTCATCGTCGACCTCATGTGGGAGGGCGGCATCGCCAAGCAGCGCTGGTCGGTCAGCGACACGGCCGAGTACGGCGACTACGTCTCCGGCCCGCGCGTGGTCGACCCGAGCGTCAAGGAGAACATGCAGGCGGTGCTGAAGGACATCCAGTCCGGTGCCTTCGCCGAGCGCTTCATCGGCGACCAGGATGCGGGCGGCCCGGAGTTCAAGGAGCTGCGCGCGAAGGCCGAGGGTCACCCGATCGAGGCGACCGGCAAGAAGCTGCGCGGCCTGTTCGCCTGGGAGCAGCCCGACTCGGACTACGTCGACGGCAGCGCCCAGCGCTGACCAAGCGCCGGTCGGGGAGCGCGTGCCGCAGGCACTTGCACCCCAACGCCGGTCGAGGAGCGCGGGCGAAGCACGCGCGTCTCGAGACCCGGAGGGCCGGGATCTCACGATCCCGGCCCTCCGGCGTTCCCGCTTATGGTCCGCGCATCCCCGGCCCACGCTCCGGCAGCCGTACGGAACGGTCGCCTCGTGGGCTGGCGCGCGACCGTTCGGTACCGGTGCTCAAGCGAGCCACCGCGCGCGACGCGAGAGCGGTACGGAACGGTCGCCTGCTGGGCGTGCTGGCGACCGATTCGTACCGGTAGGGAGGCCGCGCGGGGCAAGGCAGGGCTGGGAGCCGCGCGGCCCGCGTGGCAAGGTGAGCGTGTGGAGAGCGTGGGCGAGGAGCGCAAGGTCAGCGAGGGCTACCTGCGCTGGGCGCGCGTCGAAGCAGAGGAGCGCTCGCCGCGCTACGCCGAGTGGGCGCGCGGTGTGGCCGGCGACGAGGCGCTCTGCAGCGCGATCGCCGAGCTCGACCCGAGCAAGCGCCAGCCCAACCTGCTCTTCGCCGCCGCTCGTTTCGAGGGCGTGCCGCTGCTGCCGTGGGCGGATGTGCGGGAGATGATCGCCCGCAGCTGGAGTCGCATCCGCGCGACCATGCTCGCGCGCATGACGCAGACGAACGAGTCACGGCGCATGGCCACGCTGCTGCCGGCCATCGCGCACCTGCGCGGACCCATCTCGCTCGTCGAGGTGGGCGCATCCGCGGGCCTGTGCCTCTACCCGGATCGGTGGCGCTACCGCTTCGGTGCCGGCAAATACATCGGCGATGCGAGCCTGCCGCTGCTCGAGACGGTCGCGTCGCCGTCGACGCCGCTGCCCGAGCATCCGCCCACCGTCGCGTGGCGGGGCGGCCTCGACCTGCAGCCCCTCGACCCCGACGAGCCGGAGACGAAGACCTGGCTCGAGGCGCTCGTGTGGCCGGATGCGAACGGCAACGTCGACGGGGCCCGCGTCGACCGGCTGCGCACCGCGCTCGCGATTGCGCGGCGCGAGCGCGCGCACGTGCGGCGGGGCGATCTGCGTGTCGACACCCGCGCGCTCGTGGAGGAGGCTGCCACGCACGCGTCGACGGTGGTCGTATGGCACTCCGCGGTGCTCGCGTACGTCTCCGCCTACGACCGGGCCTCGTTCGCCGACCTGATGGGGGAGCTGCCCGTGACCTGGGTCGCGAATGAGGGCGCGACGCTCGAGATCGGCCCTCCCGCCCCATGGGCGATGGCCGGCGACTTCGTGCTGCGGCGCGACGCACAGCCGATCGCGATCACCGACCCGCACGGCGCCGCGATCACCTGGGTCGACGACCTCCCTGGCTGAGGCGGTCGAGCGGCGAGGCGCGGGGCGACGACCGGCCGCCCGTCGAGCGGCGACGCATCGGCGACGACGAGTGGCGGTCAGTCCAGCGGCGCCGCAGGGGATGGCGTGGCAGTCAGTCCAGCGGCACGGCGTGGGGGATGCCGTGCACGCGCACGGGCATGCGGGTGCCCCGCTCGATCCCCATGGCCGCCGGCATGCGCATGAGCACGGTACCGGGCACTCCCGCGGCCTCGGCGAGGACGAGGCGGTCATGGCCCGAGTACTCGACATCGCGCACCTCAATCACGACGCCGGCCGCGAAGGGCTTGAGCTGCTCCGGACGCACGACCAGCAGCGCGCGCTCGTCGTCGATCGCACCGGGTGGGATCGGCGTCTGCCCCAGCGGCGTCGCCCACACGTCGCCGTCGCGCTCCGCAGGCACGAGCGTCGACTCGCCGAGGAACCGGGCGAGCCATGCCGAGCGGGGCCTGGCGAAGAGCTCCTCGGCGGTGCCGTGCTGCTCGATGCGGCCGTCGCGCAGCACCGAGACCCGGTCGGCGAACGCGAACGCCTCCTCCTGATCGTGGGTGACGAGCAGGGCGGTCGCGCCGGCCTCGCGCAGGATGCGGCCGATCTCGCGGCGCAGGCCCACCCGCAGGCTGGCGTCGAGCGCCGAGAACGGCTCATCGAGCAGCACGATGCCGGGCTTGGCGGCGAGTGCACGGGCGAGAGCCACCCGCTGCGCCTGACCGCCGGAGAGCGCCGACGACGGGCGATCGGCGAAGCCGTTCAGCTCGACGAGCTCGAGCAGCTCCTGCACGCGCGCGCCGCGCGGATCGCGCGCGCCGCGCGGCAGCCCGAAGGCGATGTTCTGGCCCGCCGTGAGGTGGGGGAAGAGCGACGCGTCCTGCGGCACCCAGCCGACGCCGCGCCGCTCGGGCGGCACGGTGCGCGCTGCGCTCGAGACCGTGCGGTCGCCGATCTCGATCTCGCCCTCGCGCAACGGCAGCAGCCCGGCGATCGCGAGCAGCAGTGTCGACTTGCCGGACCCGGACGCGCCGAGCACTGCGTCGACGCCGCCGGTGGGCACGTGCAGCGAGACGCCGTGCACGACGTCGGCGCCACCCGGATGCCCGGTGCTCGCTGCCGACACCCGCAGCTCAGTCATGGTCCACTCCGCTCGGCAATGGCTCCGACGTGCTCGCGGTCGATCGTGGACGCCAGCACCAGCATGGCAGGCACCGCGGCGCACGCGACGAGCGCGAGGGCGAAGGGCGCGGCCGCTGCGTACTGCGAGATGTCTGTGCGCGCCCAGAGCGCTGTTGCGAGCGTGTCGACGCCCGTCGGGCGCAGCAGCAGGGTTGCCGGCAGCTCCTTCAGCGCTGCCACCGCGGCCAGCAGCGCGGCGATGGCGATACCGGGCGAGGCGATGCGCGCCGTCGTGGTCAGCAGTGCGCCCGCGCGGCGGCGCCCCAGCCCGCGTGCCAGCTGCTCGAAGCGCTCCGGCACCCGCTCGAGCGCAGCGCGCACGCCACCGACCGCTCGAGGCGTCGCGAGCAGCGCGGTCGCAGCGACCAGCAGGCCGAACGACTGATAGGCCCACGGCACCAGCGAGAGCGAGAGGAACACGAGCGAGAGCCCGACGACGATGCCCGGCAGCGCATGGGCGATCGTCGCGGCACCCTCGAGGGATCGGCTGAGCGGCGAGGGAAAGCGCGTCGCGAGCAGAGCGACGGGCGTCGCGAGCGCGATCGCGAGGAGCCCCGCGGCGAGTGCGAGGCCGAGTGAGGTGCCGGCGGCGTCGAGCAACGCGATCCAATCCAGCGCAGCCACGGCGTCCGCAGTCAGCACGCGCCCGATGAGCACCCCGACGGGCACGACGATGGCGGCGATCGGCGTCGCGAGCACAGCGGTGATCGCGACGGGCGCCCACCGGCCCGCGCCCCAGCGCAGCGGTGCTCCGGATCGCAGCCGGGCCGCGGGCACTGCCCGGCGGACCCGCTGCTCGAGCAGCACGAGCGCGATCGCGGCGACGACGAGCACGAGTCCGAGCAGCGCGGCGTACGAGCGGTCGAATCCCGCCCCCATCGCGCGCGCGATGCCCGTGGACAGCGTCTCGACCCGCATGAGCGAGACGACGCCGAAGTCGGCGAGCGCGTAGAGCCCCGCGAGCAGCGCACCCGCCGTGGCGGCCGGCCGCACGATCGGCCACGTCACCTGGGCCATCGCGGCGAGCGGGCCCCGCCCGAGCGAGCGAGCCGCGATCTCGAGGCCTGCCGGCGCCTGGCGGAGCGCGGCGTAGACGGGCAGCGTGACGTAGGGCGTTGAGACGATCGTCAGCTGCAGCCACGCGGCCCAGAAGCCGTTCATAGAGGGTGCGGCGCCGAGCCAGCCGAACGCGGCGACGTAGGACGGCATCGCGAGCGGCAGAGCGGCCGCGGTCAGCAGCAGCCGGGAGGCGGGCAGCCGAAGCCTGGCGAGCAGCGTCGCCTGCAGCGTGCCGAGCAGCCCGACCGAGAGCATCACCGTGAGTGCCAGACCGAGGCTCGTCAGCAGCAGCTGCCCGGTGCGCGGGCGCAGCACGAGCGGCAGCGCCGCCGCGGGGTCACCGCCCAGCGCGCGCGCCACGAGGTACACCACCGGCGCGGCGAGCAGCGCGACCGAGATGAGTCCGAAGAGCGCGAGGATGCGCGCGCCGCGCGGCAGGGCACGGCGGCGCGCGCTCCTCGGCGCGGTGATCACCTCAGAGCAGGCCGTGCTCTGCCAGGAGCGCCTGCGTCTCGGCCAGCGAGGCGAGATCGGCAAGGTCGAAGCCATCGACGGCGAGCGACTCGATGGCGGGCAGCGCATCGGCGGGCTCGACGCCGTCGATCAGCGGGTACTCGTGCGTCTCGGTGACGAAGTACTCCTGCGCGCTGGGGGAGAGCAGGTACTCGATGAACGCCAGCGCGTCCTCGTCGCCAGCAGCTCCCGTGAGCAGCCCTGCACCGGTGACGTTGACGATGCCGCCGGGGTCGCCCGGCAGGAACTGCAGCTGTGCGCGCATCTGCTCGGCGCCGAGCTCCTGCGCGTCCTCGAACCAGTAGTAGTGGTTGATGAGGCCGAAGTCGGCCTCACCCGACTGCACCAGGTCCAGCGTCTGACCGTTCGATTCGGTCAGGATCGGGTCGTTCGCGGCGACGGCCGCGACCCATGCATCCGCCGCGTCCTCGCCCTCCAGCACGCGCATCGCCGTGACGAAGGACTGGAAGGATGCGTTGCCGGGCGCGAACGCAACGCGACCGCTGTACGAGGGGTCGGTGAGCTCGGCGATCGCCGTCGGCACCTCGTCCTCGGCGACATCCTCGCTGTCGTAGGCGATGACGCGTGCGCGCCCCGTCACGCCGACCCAGCTGCCGTCGGTGGACGTGAACTCTGCCGGAACCGAGCCCGTGAGCTCGTCGGGCAGCGTGGTCAGCATGCCCGCCTCGGAGAGCGCGCCGAGCGAGCCGGCGTCCTGCGACCAGAAGACGTCTGCCGGGGTGCGGTCCTGCTCCTCGAGCAGCAGCGCCTCGAGCTCGGTGGACGACGCGTAGCGAACCTCGGCGTCGATGCCGGTCTCCTCCTCGAATGCCTCGACGAGGGGCGCGACGAGATCCTCGCTGCGCCCGGCGTAGAGCGTGAAGGCGCCGTCGGCGCTCGACGTGGGCTCGGTGGTGTCAGCCGGTTCGGGCGAGGCGGCGCCGCAGCCGGTCAGTGCCAGCGCGGTGGCGACGACGACTGCGGGCAGCGCTGCGCGCCGAGTGGTGCGGATGAACGCGTACGGCAAGGGGTCTCCTCCGGAATGCGGGCGGTCGACGATCCAGACGTCGTCTTCCGTAGGTAAGGGTATCCTCACCCACGTCGTGCGCTCGACCGCGGCGGGCTCCTCGCTCGGTAGGCTTGCCACGATGAGCGCTGACGATGAGGCCCTCCGCTGGGAGGGCGATGAGCTCGATGCCCCCGCTGAGGAGTCGGCGACGGCCGAGGCATCCGACCTCAACGATCCGGCCGGGCGGATCTCGCGATCGCACCGACAGCTGGGCGCACTCGGATGGCTGATGCTGGCACTCGCCGCCGCTGCGACGGCCGGCTGGGGGATGATCGTGATCGCGAACCCCGTGCAGCAGCCGAGCCTGCTGGGGCTGGCCATGTACCAGCTCGGCGAGCTGCTCGCCGTGATCACGCCGCTGCTGTGGTGGTTCACCGTCGCTCGAGTCGCCCCGCTGCACCGACGCGCGGCGTGGTGGTTCGTGGGTCTGCTCGTCACGGCGCCCTGGCCGCTCGTGGCGGGAGTGCTCGCGTGAGCGCGGCACCCGCCCGCGAGGCACGCGCGGAGCGCCCGGGCGATGCCTGGATCATCGCGCTGCTGTTCGCGCTCGCCTTCGCCTACGACACGGTGGAGGCCGTCGCCAATCTGCAGCAGCTGCCGCTGCTCTATCTCGGGAGCGGCATCGAGGCATCCGTGCCGTGGTGGCTGCTGATCGCGGGTGTCGCGATGCCGGCATCGCTCTTCCTCGCTGCGCTGTGGATCGGGCGGCGGATGCGGCTGGTGCCGCGGGCGGGCGTGCTGCTGGTCGCGCTCGGCGTGAGCGCCCAGCTGGCGCTGTTCGCCGAGCAGCTGGCACGGCAGATCGCGGTCAGCGCCCTGGGCGGGTAGCGCAGGGCGGGTAGCGCAGGGCGGGTAGCGCAGGGCGCGAGCGGCGGCTGCGGCCTCAGATCACCGCGAGCAGCAGCAGCGCGCCGAGCACGATCTGCCCGATCAGCCGCGGCACGAGCGGCATCGCGACTGCACCGAATCGCTTCGGGTCCTTCGCCGCCTCCGCGTTCGCGGGGAACACGGCGATCAGCAGTGCGATGAGTGCCAGGCCGGCTGCGAAGCGCACGCCCCACCAGGGCGCGAGCAGCCCGAGGCCACCCAGGATCTCGGCGACGCCGGAGATCGTCACGAGCGGCACCGCCCAGGCGCGGTCGCGGCCGGCCATCGACGCAGGGATCATCGCCGCCATCGTGCGGCGCACGCGGGGCAGAAAGTGGGTGACGCCCATGCCGATGAAGACGACGGCGAGGATGATGCGCAGCACCAACTGCGCGATTGCGAAGGGATCCATCGCTATGAGTATCCCGCACGCGCGTCCGGTCATCCCGCACGCTCGTCCCGCCGCGCTCCGTCGACCCGTTCCGCCGTCCCGGAGCCGGTGCACCGGGTCGAGATGGGTGGAAGGGGTCCGCGGCGGTGCGGTGCTGCGCCTGGCGCCGCACACGGCGGTCGCTAGGCTTGGTTCCTGGCACGACGAGGTGCTGCCTGCCAACCCACGCCGAGGAGTCCAGCATGCCCAAGCCCGTCGTCCTGATCGCCGAGGAGCTCTCGGCCGCAACCGTCGATGCCCTCGGCCCCGACTTCGATGTGCGCACCGTCGATGGCACCGACCGACCGGCGCTCTTCGCGGCGCTCGCCGATGCATCCGCCGTGCTCGTGCGCAGCGCCACGCAGATCGACGCGGAGGCGCTCGCGCACGCGCCGCAGCTGAAGATCGTCGCCCGCGCGGGCGTCGGCCTTGACAACGTGGAGATCCCTGCGGCCACCAAGGCCGGCGTCATGGTCGTCAACGCGCCCACCTCGAACATCGTCTCCGCAGCCGAGCTCGCGATCGCCCACCTGCTGGGGCTCGCCCGGCACATCCCGGCCGCCGATGCGTCGCTCAAGCGCGGCGAATGGAAGCGGTCGGCGTACACGGGCGTCGAGCTGTACGAGAAGACGGTCGGCATCGTCGGCCTCGGCCGGATCGGCGTGCTGGTCGCGGAGCGGCTGGCGGCCTTCGGCACCAAGCTGATCGCCTACGACCCCTTCGTGAGCCCCGCCCGCGCCGCGCAGCTCGGCGTCGAGCTGCGAGAGCTCTCCGAGCTGATGGCCGAGAGCGACTTCATCACCATCCACATCCCGCGCACGCCAGAGACCGTCGGGTTGATCGGCGCCGAGCAGTTCGCGCTCGCGAAGCCGACGCTGCGCATCGTCAACGCCTCGCGCGGCGGCATCATCGACGAGGCCGCGCTCGCCGAGGCGCTGCACGCCGGCACGATCGCCGGCGCCGGCATCGACGTCTTCGTCTCGGAGCCGCCGAAGGACGATGCGCTCACCAGCGCGCCGAACATCCAGGTCACACCGCACCTGGGCGCCTCGACCGACGAGGCGCAGGAGAAGGCCGGCGTCGCCGTCGCCCGCTCGGTGCGGCTCGCGCTCGCGGGCGACCTGGTGCCGGATGCCGTGAACGTCGCGGGCGGCATCATCGACGAGTACGTGCGCCCCGGCATTCCGCTGGCGGAACGGCTGGGCCAGTTCGCGGCCGGCCTCGCGGGTGGCCCGGTCGAGGCGGTGGATGTCGCGGTGCACGGCGAGCTCGCCGCGTTCGACGTCAAGGTGCTGCGCCTGGCTGCGCTGAAGGGCTTCTTCTCGTCGATAGTCAGCGAGCAGGTGACGTTCGTCAACGCGCCCGTGCTGGCGGAGTCGCGCGGCGTGACGAGCACGCTGACCGCCGACGAGCGCAGCGATGAGTACCGCAACGTCGTCGAGGTCGTGCTGGCCACGAGCGACGGCCGCCGGGTGAGCGTCGAGGGCACGCTGACCGGACCGAAGCAGATCGAGAAGATCGTGGGCGTCAACGGCCAGTCGGTGGAGGTGCCGCTCGCGGAGCACTTCGTGGTGATGGAGTACACCGACCGCCCGGGCATCGTCGCGACCTACGGTGCGGCGTTCGGCGAGGCCGGCATCAACATCGCCGGCATGCAGATCGCCCGCACGGAGGCCGGGGGAGACGCGCTCTCGATCGTCACGATCGATCAGGCGGCGCCGGATGCGCTCATCGAGCGGCTCGGCGAGAGCATCGAGGCGACCGCGATCCGCCAGATCGACATCCGCCCGATCTAGTCAACCGCAGCGCGACCGGCCGCGGGTGCGCGCGTGGCGCTCAGCCCTCGAGCAGCCGCTCCAGCCGCGCGACCACCCGGTCGACCGAGTCGGGCGGCAGCGAGGCGGTGCCGCCGAACGCCGACCGCAGGTAGATGCCGTCGCTCAGCCGCACGACCAGCAGCGCCAGGTCGCGATCGCCGAGGCTCGCCGTGAGCGCCGCGAGGTAGTGCTCGTCGAGCCGTGTGAGGGCGTCGCGCGCCGCCTGATGCTCGTCGTGCTGCCCGAGCTTCAGCAATGCGATCAGCGTGCGGTCGATCGGATGCTCGGCCGCCACCGATTCATGCAGGAACACGCTCACGGCGTCGGCCATGGGCGCCAGCCGCTCCTCCTCGGCCCGCCCGAACACCTCCAGCCGGTCGGCGAGACCCTCGACGAGCGCTGCCTTCGAGCCGAAGTGGTAGAGCAGGCCCCCTTTCGACACGCCGGCGGCGTCTGCAGTCGCCGCGATGGTGCCCGCGCGCTCGCCCAGTTCCAGCACCAGCTGCTCGAACGCGTCCAGGATGCGGTCTCGGGTCTCCTCCGCCTTGCTCATGCCACGAGTCTACCTCGACAACAAACCGTCCAGACGGTACAGTGATTCGGTGATGAGCCCGACCCAGCCCCCCGCAGCCACCGTGACACCGGCCCCGACGCGCGCCGGCGCGCGAGCGTGGGCGGCGCTCGCCGTGCTGATGCTGCCGGTGCTGCTCGTCTCCATCGACATCACGGCACTGAACTTCGCGCTGCCCGAGATCGCTGTCGCTCTGCAGCCGACCTCTGCGCAGCAGCTGTGGATCGTGGACGCCTATTCGCTCGTGCTGGCAACGCTGCTGGTGGCGATGGGCAACCTCGGCGACCGCATCGGCCGGCGTCGCATCCTGCTGATCGGCGCGTCGGGCTTCGCCGTCTTCTCGGTGCTCGCCGCCTTCGCGCCCACCGCCGAGCTGCTCATCGCCGCTCGTGCCGCGATCGGCTTCTTCGGCGCCACGCTCATGCCCGCGACCCTTGCACTGCTGCGCACGATCTTCCTCGACCGCCAGCAGCGTCGCCTCGCGGTCGCGATCTGGGCCACCGCGTTCTCGGTCGGCTCTGCGGCCGGCCCGATCGTCGGCGGCGCGCTGCTCGCGCACTTCCACTGGGGCGCGATCTTCCTGATCGCGGTGCCGGTGCTGCTGCCGCTGCTCGTGTTCGCCCCGCTGCTGGTCGACGAGTCGCGCGACCCCGCGCCGGGCCCGATCGACGCGATCGGCATCGCGCTGTCGATGCTCGCGCTCGGTGGGCTCGCGGCCGGCATCAAGGAGATCGCAGTGGCCGGGCTCGACCCGCTCGGCATCGGCCTCGTGCTGCTCGCGGTGCTGGCCGGGTGGGTGTTCGTGCGACGGATGCGGCGGGTCGCGCAGCCGATGCTCGACGTGGGGCTGTTCCGGCTGCCGCAGTTCAGCGGCGCACTGCTCGTCAACCTGCTGAGCGTCGTCGCGCTCACCGGCTTCCTCTTCTTCGTCACGCAGCACCTGCAGCTCGTGGAGTCGATGCCCGTGCTCGATGCTGCGCTCGTGCTCGTGCCTGGCGTCGTCGCCATGATCCTCGCGGGGCTGCTGGTGGTGCGCGTCGTGCGCCGCGTCGACCCGGGCGTGGTCGTGGTCGTCGCGCTCGCCTCCTCCATGGCCGCGTACGGGATGCTCGCGGTGCTCGGCGAGGATGTCACGATCGTCGGCATCGCGATCGCCTTCGCGCTGCTCGGCGTCGGCATCGGCGCGGCGGAGACGATCTCGAACGACCTCATCCTCACGGCCGTGCCGCCGGCCAAGGCGGGTGCGGCATCCGCGCTGTCCGAGACCGCGTACGAGTTCGGTGCGGTGCTCGGCACGACGCTGCTGGGTGGGCTGCTCACCGCGGTCTACCGGGCGACGCTCGTCGTACCCGTGGGCACGGACGCGGCGATGGCCGCGGCCGCCCGCGAGACGCTCGGCGGCGCGGTCGCCGCGACCGAGGGCGCGGGGCCCACGGGGGAGCGGCTGCTGGAGGCGGCGCGCATCGCGTTCGACCACGGCGTGATCGCCACGAGCGTGTCGGGCGCCGTGCTCATGCTCGCCGCGATGGCTGTCGCGTGGTGGACGCTGCGCGGCTCCGACGACTGAGTCCTGTCGCGCGTGGGTGGGTTCGATTAGCGTCTCCCGCATGGAGACCACGACTGCGCGCATCATCCTCGTCCCCGGCTTCTGGTTGGGGGCCTGGGCCTGGGGCGACGTGGCGGAGCGGCTGCGAGCGCTCGGCCACGACGTGACCGCACTGACGCTCCCGGGGCTCGAGTCGGACTCGAGCGCGCCGGGGGATGTGTCGCTCGAAGACCACGCCGCGGCGATCGAGGCGGCGATCGGTGAGGGCCCGGTGGTGCTGGTCGCCCACAGCGGAGCCGCCTTCCCCGCCACGGTTGCGATCGACCGGAACGTCGAGCGCGTCCTCCACTCGGTCTGGGTCGACACCGCACCGGTAGTCGACGGCGCGGCGATGGATGCGTCCTTCGACGGAGACGCGCTGCTGATCGAGACGAACTGGGACGACGAGTTCGAGCAGGGCTCGATGCGCGATCTGAGCGATGCGCAGCTCGACGAGTTCCGCCGACGCGCAGTCCCGCAGCCGGCCGGCACCGTGCGCGATGCCGCGCGACTGACCGATCCGCGCCGCCTCCTCGTGCCCGCGACCATCGTCTGCACGGCGTTCTCGGCCGCCGAGTACCGGTCGTACGCGGAGGAGGGCATGCCATTCCTCGCGGGCGTCCTCGAGCACCGGGCCCTCACGATGCTCGACCTGCCGACCGGCCACTGGCCGATGTGGTCGAAGCCAGAGGATCTGGCCGCGATCATCGACACGGTGGCACGCGCCGCCTGAGCGCGACGGCCACGGTCGCGGCCGAGCCGATGCGAGGTCGCCGGTGCACGCAACGGGGGCGCCGCCGAAGCGACGCCCCCGTGAGCCGGCTGTTGCCGGTTGTTCCGTGTCAGAGCACGTCGTCGCGACGCTCGGTGCGCTCGACGCGGGTGCCCGTCTCAGGGTCGACGCTCGCGCGCGACACCTGCGAGGTGCGGCCCGCCCGTGCGTTCATGATGATGCCGATGAGGGTCACGAGTGCGCCCGCACCCAGCAGGATGTAGCCGATCAGCGCCCAGTTGGCGCCCTCGACCTGCCAGAGTCCCGGCACCGCCCACGCGACGATCGCGCCAGCGGCCATGAGGAAGATGCCGAAGCCGATGCTCAAGGTGCTCTCCATTCGTCGGGACGGCCGGGGAGCCGTCGCTGCAGGCAATTTAACGCAGACCCGCCTGGACACCGCGTGGGAATCGCACGCGACTAGGCTTGCACCGCGGTGTGCGCGGGTGCAGGGCCGCCAGTCGACGGGCGCGAAGCGCCACAAGGAGGAAGCGTGGAGCAGCTGCGGCTCGCGGTCATCGCAGGGGACGGGATCGGGCCGGAGGTGACGCTCGAGGCCAGGCGCGCCATGCGTGCCGCGCTCGATGGCGTCGACCTGGTCGAGAGCGAGTACGACCTGGGCGCGGCCCACTTCCTCGAGACCGGCGAGATCCTCGACGACGCGACGCTCGCCGCGCTCGCGCAGCACGACGCGATCCTGCTCGGCGCCGTCGGCGGCGATCCCGCAGATCCACGGCTCGCTGGCGGCATCATCGAGCGCGGGCTGCTGCTGCGCCTCCGATTCGCCTTCGACCATCACGTGAACCTGCGCCCCACTCGGCTCCACCCGAAGGTGGAGAGCCCGCTGCGCAATCCGGGCGACATCGACTTCGTCGTCGTGCGCGAGGGCACCGAGGGGCCGTACGTCGGCAACGGCGGTTCGCTGCGGACCGGCACGGAGCACGAGATCGCCAACGAGACGAGCGTCAACACCGCGTTCGGCGTCGAGCGCGTCGTGCGCTTCGCCTTCGAGCTCGCCGAGCAGCGTCGCCGCAAGCTCACCCTCGTGCACAAGAAGAACGTGCTCGTGCACGCCGGTGGGCTGTGGCAGCGCGTCGTCGACGCGGTCGCAGCCGAGCACCCGGATGTCACCGTCGACTACCTGCACGTCGACGCGGCGACCATCTTCCTGGTCGACGATCCGAGCCGCTTCGACGTGATCGTCACCGACAACCTGTTCGGCGACATCCTCACCGACCTCGCGGGTGCCGTCGGCGGCGGCATCGGCCTGGCGGCATCCGGCAACCTCAACCCCTCCGGTGCCTTCCCGAGCATGTTCGAGCCCGTGCACGGCTCCGCGCCCGACATCGCCGGGCGCGGCATCGCCGACCCGACCGCCGCGATCCTCTCCGCAGCCCTGCTGCTCGAGCACTCCGGGCACCCGGAAGCCGGCGCGCGCGTCCGCACCGCTGTCGACGCGGACATCGACGCGCGCGACGCGACCCGCCGCACCACCAGCGAGATCGGCGCCGCTATCGTCGACCGCATCACCGCCTCGAAGGAGCACGCATGACTCTCGACTTCACGCTGACGCGCAACGAGCAGCCCGCAGCGGACGATGTCCGCGAGGGCGTGCTGGCCGAGCCCGGCTTCGGGCGGCACTTCACCGACCACATGGTCTCGATCGACTGGACGCTCGAGGGCGGCTGGGCGAACGCGCGCGTCGAGCCCTACGGCCCGCTGCAGATGGATCCGGCCTCGGCGGTGCTGCACTACGGCCAGGAGATCTTCGAGGGCATGAAGGCCTACCGGCGCGCCGACGGCTCGGTGTGGACCTTCCGACCCGATCAGAACGCGCAGCGCATGCAGCGTTCGGCGGATCGCCTGGCGCTGCCGCAGCTGCCGGAGGAGGACTTCGTCGAGGCCGTGCGCCAGCTCGTGGAGATCGACGAGGCATGGGTGCCCGGCGGCGGCGAGAACTCGCTCTATCTGCGCCCGTTCATGATCGCGAACGAGGTCTTCCTCGGCGTGCGCGCAGCGCAGACGGTGCGCTTCATGGTGATCGCCAGCCCGGCGGGCCCCTACTTCGCGGGCGGCGTCAAGCCCGTCTCCATCTGGCTCTCGCGGGAGTACAACCGCGCGGGCCGCGGCGGCACGGGCGCGGCCAAGTGCGGCGGCAACTACGCCGCGAGCCTGCTGCCGACCCAGCAGGCACTCGCGAACGGCTGCGCACAGGTGCTGTTCCTCAACGAGGCAGGCACCGATCTCGAGGAGCTCGGCGGCATGAACGTCGTGCTCGTCAAGGCCGACGGCACACTCGTCACGCCCGAGTCGGAGTCGATCCTCGACGGGGTCACGCGCAACTCACTGCTGCAGCTCGCAGAGGACGCCGGCCACCGCGTCGAGCGACGCCCGGTCACGCTCGCCGAGTGGCGAGACGGCGTCGCCGACGGCTCCATCACCGAGGCGTTCGCCTGCGGCACCGCTGCTGTGCTGACGCCCATCGCCGCGCTGAAGAGCCCGGACGAGACGATCGGCGACGAGCATGCTCCCGCGGGGCCCGTGGCCGTCGCGCTGCGGAAGCAGCTCACCGACATCCAGTACGGCCGCGCCGCAGACGAGCACGGCTGGATGCTGCAGCTCACGGCAGCCCGCTGATGCGCGTCATCCGCTTCTCGCACGGCGACCGCATCGGATACGGCGTGCTCGACGACGACGCCCTGGTCGAGCTCGTCGGGGATCCGATCATCAACGGGTTCGACACTACGGGCCAACGCCTCGCCCTGAGCGAGGTGCGGCTGCTCGCGCCGGTGATCCCGCGCTCGAAGATCGTCGGGGTGGGTCGCAACTACGCGAAGCATGCCGCAGAGCTGGGCAACGACGTGCCGACGGAGCCGCTGGTGTTCCTGAAGCCCAATACCTCCGTCATCGGCCCCGGCGATGCGATCGTGCTGCCGCCCGAATCGCAGGATGTGCACTTCGAGGGTGAGGTCGCGCTCGTCATCGGGCGGGTTGCTCGCCGGCTCACGCCGAGCAACGCGCTGGGGGCGGTCTTCGGCGTGACGATCGCCAATGACGTCACGGCGCGCGACCTGCAGCAGCGCGAGCCGCAGTGGGCCAGGGCCAAGGGCTTCGACACCTTCTGCCCCATCGGCCCGGCGATCGAGACCGAGCCCGACTGGGATGCGCTGCGCATCCTGACGAGGATCGATGGCGACGTGCGGCAGGACGGCAACTCGACCGATTGGATCTTCGATGTGCCGACGGTGCTGAGCTGGATCACCGCGTCGATGACGCTGCTGCCGGGCGACGTGGTGCTCATGGGCACGCCCGAGGGGGTCGGCCCGTTGGCGGCCGGCCAGACGGTCGAGGTCGAGATCCCCGGCATCGGCACGCTGCGCAACCCCGTGGTCGCTCAGCAGATCGTCTGAGTAGCATCGCGAGCACACGCGGCACCCGCCGCTGAGACTCGAGGAGGAGCCATGTCGGAGATCCAGCAGCTGATCGGTCGGATACCCGTGCAGCAGGTCGCGCAGCAGGCGGGTGTCGACGAGTCGGATGCACGCCGGGCGATCGAAGCCATTGTGCCCGCGCTCGTCGGTGGCATGCAGGCGAACGCGCACGACCCGTCGGGGGCGCAGTCGCTCGCTGGGGCGCTCGGCCAGCACCAGGGTCGTCTGGACGAGCGGCTCGCCGGCAACGTCGATCCCGCGGATGGTCAGAAGATCGTGCACAACGTCTTCGGTGACAACACCGACCGGATCGCGCAGGCGGCCGGCGGCGGATCGGCGCTCAGCGGCATCATCCAGAAGATCCTGCCGATCGTGGCGCCGATGGTGATCGCCTGGATCGCGAACAGGTTCTTCGGCCAGGGCGGCGCCCCAGCGCCGCAGCAGGACCAGGCGCCGCAGCAGGATTCCGGATTCGGCCTCGACGACCTGTTGGGCGGCATCCTCGGCGGCGGCAGCGGCTCGAAGCAGGGCGGTGGCCTCGGCGACCTGCTCGGCGGCTTGCTCGGCGGCGGAGGCCGCTGACGACCCGACCAGCGACAGCCTGCGGCGTCCTGCCGGAGGCTGTCTGCATATGCAGACAGCCTCCCGCTACAGTGGTGGCATGGCTTCCCCCGACGCCCTTCGCGGCCATGTCGATGCAATGCTGCTCGCGGTGCTCTCCGCCGGACCGGTGCACGGCTACGGCGCGGTCGAACGCATCAGGGAGCGCTCCGGGGGCGTGCTCGACTTCCCGAGCGGCACGGTCTACCCGGCGCTGAAGCGGCTCGAGCGACGGGGCCTGATCGAGGGCGAGTGGGAGACCGGCGGACGATCGAAGCGCGTCTACCGGCTGACGAGCGCGGGCCTGGCGGCACTCGAGACCGAGCGCAGCGACTGGACGACCACCGCGTCGCTGATCACGAGCGTGCTCGGCGCGGCTCGCGGCTGACGGCCACCCACCGCAGCAGCACGCTGGTGGACGACGCCGTCATGGCGGCTCCCAGCACCACTGTGAAGGCGACGAGCACGACGAGCGCCGTCATGCCGGCGGCAGGCACTGCCAGCGTCGCCGCCATCGCGACGGCACCGGCGACCAGCACGAGCGTGAAGCCCAGCTGCAGCACGGCGACGGCCGCGAGCGCAGCCGGCGAGCCCCACCGGCGGATCGCGAACCACGCGACGACAGCGGTGCCGACCAGCAGGGGGCCCGCGACGTCGAGCGCCGTCGAGACCTGCAGCATCCAGCCGGATTCCGCGGGCAGTCGGAATCCGGGGAGGCCCACGATCGTCGTCATGCCGACGTACCACGCGATCAGCAACGCGACCACGCCGATGGCCGTGAGCGTCGTGAAGCGGCGTCCCCTGGCGGCGAGCAGTTCGAGCGAGAGCGCCGCCGCGACGTTGCGCGGATCGCCGAACTCGGCGGCGACGGCCGCCGCGGCTGCGGAGGCGGGTTGGCCAGCGGCGGTCCGGCCGGCGACGGCCTCCCGCAGGTCGCCCTCGATCTCGGCGACCACCTCGCGCCGCCGACGCGCGCTCCCCACCACGGAGCGGTCGAGGCGACCGATCAGTTCGGTGACGGGGTCGTGAGCGGGCATCGCCCCCTATGCTCCCACGCCTAGGATGGAACCATCATGAGCGTCCCCTTCTCGGTCGCGACCGGCAGCGATGTCGTCGTCCGCTTCTGCCCATCGCCCACCGGCACGCCGCACGTCGGATTGATCCGCACCGCCCTGTTCAACTGGGCCTACGCGCGTCACCACGGCGGCAAGCTCGTGTTCCGCATCGAGGACACCGACACGGCTCGCGACAGCCAGGAGTCGTACGAGCAGCTGCTCGAGGCGATGGCGTGGCTCGGCATCGACTGGGACGAGGGCGTCGAGACCGGCGGCCCGCACGCCCCCTACCGGCAGTCGCAGCGCGGCGAGATCTATGCCGACGTGATCGAGCGGCTCACGGCATCGGGCCACCTCTACGAGTCGTTCGCGACCGCCGAGGAGATCGAGGCGCGCAACGTCGCGCAGGGGCGCGACCCGCGCCAGGGGTACGACAACTTCGAGCGTGACCTCACCGAGGAGCAGCGCCAGGCGCATCGCGCCGAAGGGCGCCGGCCGAGCCTGCGCCTGCGCGTGCCCGACGAGGATCTCTCCTTCGACGACCTCGTGCGCGGCGAGATCACCTTCCCCGCCGGCTCCTTCACCGACTTCGTGGTGGTGCGCCCGAACGGGGCACCGCTCTACACGTTCGTGAACCCCGTCGACGACGCGCTCATGGGCGTCACCCATGTGCTGCGCGGCGAGGACCTGCTGTCGTCGACCCCGCGTCAGATCGCGCTCTATCGCGCGCTCGGCGACGTCGGCATCGCGAGCGAGATCCCGCGCTTCGGACACCTGCCCTACGTCATGGGCGACGGCAACAAGAAGCTCTCGAAGCGCGATCCGCAGTCGAACCTCTTCCTGCTGCGGGAGGCGGGCTTCATCCCCGAGGGCCTCGTGAACTATCTCTCGCTGCTGGGCTGGTCGATCGCCGCCGACCGCGACGTCTTCACCCGCGATGAGCTGGTCGCAGCTTTCGACGTCGCCGACGTCAACCCCAACCCGAGCCGCTTCGATCCGAAGAAGGCCGAGTCGATCAACGGCGACCACGTGCGCATGCTCGCCCCGGACGACTTCGCCGCGCGGCTCGAGCCCTACCTGGGCCGCATCTTCGAGGGCAAGCCCAGTGATGCGCAGCGCACGCTGCTGCAGCAGGCGGCGCCCCTCGTGCAGGAGCGCATGCAGCTCATCGGCCAGGCGGAGGACATGCTCGGCTTCCTCTTCCTCGACGACGAGGACATCCACCACGACGCGGATGCGGTGGCCAAGCTCGGCGATGACGCGCTCGCGGTCCTGGAGGCCTCGAGACGGGTGCTCGCAGAGGTCGAGGCGTTCGAGACGGCGTCGATCGAGCAGGTGCTGCGCGAGGTGCTCATCGACGGGCTGGGCCTCAAGCCGCGCCTCGCCTTCACGCCGCTGCGCGTGGCGGTCACGGGGCGCCGCGTCTCGCCGCCGCTGTTCGAGTCGATGGAGCTGCTGGGTCGAGCCGCCACCCTCGCACGCATCGACCGGCTGGCATCGAGCATCTGATGGACGCGGATGTCGTCGTCATCGGCGCAGGTCCAGCGGGTCTCGCCGCGACGCTGAACCTCGCGCGGCAGCAGCGCACCGTAGTGATGCTCGACTCCAACCGTCCTCGCCACGCGGCGACGCTGCAGTCGCACGGATTCATCACCCGCGACGGGATCTCGCCGCTCGAGCTGCGCACGCAGGGTCGCGATGAGGTGCTGCGGTACCCGACCGTCACGCACGAGCGCACCCGGGTGACGCAGATCGCCGCAGTCGACGGCGGATTCTCGGTGCAGGCGGAGCAGCCAGGCTCGCGCGCCGAGAGCGAGACGCGCGCCGCGGCCGTGCTCATCGCGACGGGGCTGAGCGAGACGCTGCCGGTCTCGCAGCAGGTGCGCCCCTGGTACGGCACGAGCCTGCACTCCTGCATGGACTGCGATGGCTACGACAAGCGGGGCCAGCCGCTCGCCCTCATCGGCGAGACCGATGATCTCGCTGACCGCGCCATGGTCATCCGACGACACACCGACGACCTCGCGGTGTTCACGAACGGGTCGGATGCGGTGGACGCGGCCGGTGAGGCACGGCTCGCCGAGCACGGCGTCACGCTGGTGCGCACGCCGATCGCGGCGATCGAAGGAGACCGCGACGGCATGCAGGCGATCGTGCTCGAGGACGGGTCGCGCAGCGTGCGCACCGGCGGATTCGTTCGCCCGTGGTGGCACGCGCAGATCGAGTTCGCCGCGTCGCTCGGGCTCGAGACCGACGAGGACGGCCTCGTGATCGTCGACCGCGCGCAGCGCTCCTCCGTCGAGGGCGTCTACGCCGCCGGCGACATCACGCCCGGCTTCCGGCAGCTGGCCGTCGCCGCCGGGGCCGGCACCATCGCGGCATCGGTGATCAACCGCGACCTCATCGCGCGCGGCCGCTGATCCCTCGCCCTTCTGCGCATCGAGGAGGGCCGCAGGCCCGTCACGAGATGCCACCAGGTTCCTCCTCCGCGCATCGAGGAGGGCCGCAGGCCCGTCACGAGATGCCCCGGGCAGCGGCCGTCCGTTTCAGGCGATCGCGTAGGCGGCGCGCAGCCAGTCGATGAGCTCGGCATCGACGTCATCCGGAGAGCCGAGATCCACGCGATGGGTGCACATGCCGCCCGCGAGCCTGAGCCGCTCGGTCGGCGATGCGTCAACGAGGTTGATGCCGAGCTGCACGCGCCGAGCGCTCGCGGCCTCGACCACGGCGAACTGCTTGTGGCGACGCAACGAGACGCTCGTCTTCTTCGGTGCCACCTCGACATCGGCGCCGAGATCGGCGACCGCCGCGAGGAGTCGATCGAGGATGGGACGCAGCGGTGCTTTGGCGCCGGAGTACTGCGCGTCGATCAGGTCGTCGCCGGTCACCGGTCCCGCGCTCCGCGCGCGGTGCTGCAGCACCACCAGATTCGCGAAGCCGTGGGTCATGCCGTGCTCGCCCTTCAGCAGAGCCATTGCCTGGCCGTGCTTCTCGAGCCCTGCCGCGTCGAGCACCTCGAACCATGCCTCGAGATTCCTGCCGGTCTTGGCCGGCAGATTGTCGATCATCGTCTGGGTTGCAGCATCGACATCCATGCCGCGACGATAGCGCTCGGGGCGTCGTCGCAGGGCAGCGGAACCGGCTGCCCGAGCCTGCGGTGATTGGCGCTCCGGCCCGCGAGTTGCTATGCTCGACTCTTGGTTCGCTCGCCTCGGCTGCGACCATTGGGGTATGGTGTAATTGGCAACACGGAGGTTTCTGGTACCTTTGTTCTTGGTTCGAGTCCAGGTACCCCAGCCAGATGAACGTTACTCGAACCATGGTCAAATGAACTGACCATGGGTCTTGCAGAACTCTCCGCTTTCGAGCGGGGAGTTCTTTTCTTTTGTGCCGTGTGGCCCGCGTTGCCGCCTTGCGTGGCGTTGTTCAGCGCTCGGACGGCACGGTTAGCCTCGTTGCGCTCTGCGGCCACCTCTGTGCGCTCGTCGCGCACGAACACGGCCAGGTGCTCGAAGTAGGCCAGCAGGAGGTCTCGGCGCACAGTGTCCGATGCGCGTTTGTAGAGCTCGTCTGGATGCGCCAGCAGGTCGATGAATGCGAGCGCGGTATCGGCTCCGTATTGCAGCCGTTCGGCGGTCTGGTCGAGCTTCTCCATGACCGCTTCTTTCGCCAGTGTCGTGTGTTCGATGCGCTCACGGATCTTGGCGATCGGCAGCGTTCCCGACGCCGCCAGATCAATCAGGCGCTCTTCCTGCCGTTCGAGCTTCGCGAGCTGCTTCCGCAGTTGGGCCTTGGCATCGCGGTCTTCCGCGAGCAAGTTCTCAACAGCTCCTGTCAGCGCCTCGCGCATATCGTCGAGGGCCGCTGAGCTCATTCGCTCGCGCGCCACCACCCCAGCAAGTTGATCTTCAATCTGTTCGACGCGGATCCACGGCATCGAGCACTGTTTGCGCTGCTTGGCCGCACAGACGAGGTACTCGTAGGTGCCGCCGTTGCCGTTGGCCTGGCTGTAGATCAGGCGGCTCGTCCGGCCTGCCTCCGCACAGTGTCCGCACCGCAGCATCCCCTTGAGGTAGTGGTGGTGTGTGATGTCCCGATCGCCCTGCCGCTTTCGCTGATCCAGGATCTCCTGCACCTTGAGGAAGATCTCTTTTGTGACTAGCGGCTCGTGACGGCCAACGTAGAGCGCGCCCTTGTACCGCATCACTCCCGTGTAATAGGGGTTGCGCAGGATGAGCGCCAGGCGGCTGATGCTCACTGCTTGGGCTGGCCTCGACGGCGACGGGCGCGTCGTGAGGCCATGTTCGGTGAGCAGGTCGCGTAGCTGTGCGATCGAGTACCGCCCCGTCGCATACTGCTCGAAGGCGAACGTCACGAGTGGCGCTCGCTCTAGGTCGATGTCGATGGTGTTGACGAGCCTGCCGCTGAACTCCTTGCGCACGTTCAGGTAGCCGAGCTTCGCGCGGCCGACGGTGCCGCCCTGCTCCACCTTGTGCGCCATCTTGACCTTGACGTCCTCGCCGTTCATCCGGACTTGGACTTCGTTCATGACATCGGTGATCGCTTCCATGGCGTCCGCCATGTAGCCCGACCCGAACTCCTCCTTCGCGGAGATAAGTCGGACGCCCTTCTCCAGGAGCTCCCGTTTGGTGATGGCCGCATCGGTGAAGTTTCGGAAGACGCGCGAACGCATGTAGATGACCAGGTACTTCACCTGCGGATTTTCTTCGACGTAGCGCAGCAACTTCTTGAACTCGGCACGCTTGGAGATCGTCTGTGCGGACTGTCCCGGCTCGACGAACTCCTTCGCGACTGTGGCGTGCAGCTCCCGAACCTTGCGCATCGCCTCGACGCGTTGCGTGGCGATGCTGTTGCCATCTTCGTCGAGGTCGGCAGCGGTGTGGAGCTGGCGCGGGGTCGAGACCCGCAGATAGATGACGGCTTGCGGCACTCCGAGCTGCAGGTCCTCTGCTGAGGCAATTGCTGGTGACGACAGCATGTGCTCGAGTCCATCGAGTGAGTTGGGCATCGGCGTTTGCCGAGCGGGTTGGGCGCTTTCAAGGGCCATGGCGTTGGTACCTCCGTTTAGGTCCTCCGCATTGACGCTCTCTTCGGCCAGGAAGTCCAGTCCGTCCGCCGCTTTCCCACCACTGGGCGGTTCGTTTACTGGGGTGCCGTCGACGTTGTATTTTTCGCCACGGGAATCGGGAGCTGTCATGCCTTACCTCCTCTCGGCGTCATGATCAATCAGCGCATTAATCCGGATCGACCGGGGTGCGTTCGTTTTCTCGTGAACGCCGGCCCGCTGTCGTTTCGTACTGGTCCTGCGCGAGACGCAGCAGTGCCCGCGCCAGTCGGTGGAGGTCTGATCGCTCGCGCCGGGACGGTGTCACCGTTATCTGCCGCGACGTCAGCACGGCGCCGGCGCGCCGAGCGGTGCTCGGTGCGCGGTTGCGCTTGGGCAGCTGGTCATGACTACTTGACGAAGGCGTAGACACGGTCATTCCTTTCGACCAGTTGGTAGCCGTACTCGAGCTGGCCAAGTAGCGGTTTGAGGTTGAATCGAATGACGTCCGGGTCGATGCCGCGCTCAGCGCGCCACTTGTCGAGATCGGCTTGCCAGTCCTCGAGTGGGCTGAGGCCACGCACAGCCTCGGCGAGCGTCGCGAACTCTCCGGCGAACAGGTCGCTGAATCGCTGCATGGCGTCCGGCGCGTCCGGTTCGACGATGCCGAGCGTCAGGAACACGCGATACGCATCGGCGTCGCCGAACTCCGCTTTCTCGGGCTCTTGCTCGCGGGCGGCCTCGGCCTCCGCCAGCGCTTCGAGATCTTCTCGCTCGACCAAGTAGGTGCCGAACCAATCGATCCAGTGCCGGATCGAGGAGGGGGTATTCGAATCGTTGTACAGCTCCAAGTACTCGGCGCGCATCAGTTCGTGGTTCGCCTCGCCCATCCGCCCAAAGGCTGCCAACTCGGAGTGGGTACCAAGCGCGCGGCCGAGGACGTGAGCGATCATGCGAGCGATGCCGGTGCTGATCTCGCGTGCCTCGAACTGTGCAGTCGAGATGCCCGCTGTGATGTCCCGCTCGAAATTCTTGCCCGAGCGCATCATGCGCTCGGAGTCCAGTGGCTTGTGCTCGTTCATGACCTGCCTCCTTTGGCGAAGATGATGTAGCGGCTGAGGGCGTCGACCCAGGCCTCTTGCTCGAACGGCACCCGGAGATCGTCGATCTCATCAAGGGCAGCGGATTGGTCGAGCCGCCCGGTCGAAGCAAAGCGCTCGAGGGCGGTTCCGGAGCCCCCGTGAACGGTGGCTGCGATCAGGCGGGCCATTGTCGTTTGCTGTGCTTCGGGATCGAGCGCCAACAGGAGCTCGATGATCTGCGAGGCGCGATCGGATTGATCCGGCGCAGTGATGGTGATGGTTGGTGTTGTCATGGGGTACCTCCTTTCGAGATGAGTGATGTGTACGGCGCGACCACGGCCAGTGATGGCTCGGCGGTGGCGACGTGAAATAGATGCGAATCCAGTTGGTGATCGCCGGCGATGGCGGTCTTGATGCTCTTGGTCCGGGCGGCATCGAGCGTGACCCAGATGACGGTCGGGAACAGACCTTGCGAAGCTTGTTCTGCCCCGCTCTGCCAGTACGCCTGATAGGCGTGGCACTTGCGCAGGACGGCTGGCAGATGCTCGGTGCTGCGATCGATCTCGATGAACGAGTGCGTCTCGTGATCGGCATCGGCGGTGATGGCGGTCAGGTCTGGTTTCAGGATCTGCGGCCCACTGGCCGTTTGGAAGCGTCGCCAGCTATCCGGTTCGGTGCCGAGTGCCAGCAGCTCGAAGCCGGTAACTCGGGCGAGCTCGGTGAGCCGGGCCGCGTAGCTTGCGACGGCCAGCGTGTGGGCCAGGAACGCGTGGCTGGGGGTGACGTAGCGTCGGCGGCTAGTGTCGCCGCGACGGGCGCGGAGGAACCGTTCGCCGGTTGCGCCCAGCTGCCAGATTGTCTGCGAGGAGCCGCGTTCGGTGCCGCCGACGCGTCTACCTACCCGGTCGAGGCAGCCGTGCGATTCGAGCCTGCCCAGGACTCGGGTGGTGGCGCGGGTGGCGGCAGCGCTGCTGGCGTGCTGGCCGCCTTCACCGACTGGGAACTCCAGTCGCTGGATCAGCCGGGTGTCGAGTAGTCGGAACTGCTCGAGGCGTTCCAGTATGCGGATGTCGCGGTCTGAGAGCAGCAGTGCCAGCTCGTCAAAGCTCGGGCTGCGGGGAGCGGCAATCATGCCTGACCTCCACAGCGCGCCGCTAGCGGCCAAACACCGCTCGATAGAGCGGGAGTCCCATCCCTGAGCGACCCCTGTTGGGCGGCACAGCGGGCCACGTGGCCGTTTGTGACGGCTTCGGAAGGACGACCGGACGGACGACCGGCCGGATGGCCAGATCGGCCCCGTGTGGCCCCCAGCTGCAGACGGTCGACGGCGCTCATACTCGCCTCCGCTTCTGGTTGGGGCGGAGGCCAGGCGCCGCGTCGGAATCGGCAGGTGCGGGGGTTGAAGGCTTCGGGGAGTCTGGTGCCGTCGGCGTCGGAGCGGCGTCGCCTGCGAAGGCTTCTTGATTGCGGCGTCGGATGAGATCCGCATTACCGGCCTCGGCTACTGGCGGCAGCGTGCGTGCAGCGAACCAACCAGCCGGAGCTCCGTCGACGACGAGGTTGGCGTAGATGGCGAAGCGGCCCAGGCTCTGGAAGTCCTCGGCGGACAGCTGGCTGGTCGTCCTCGCGAGAGCCCGCGCGTCGTTCGGGCTGGCCGCGAAGCTGATCTGGTTGCGAGCGTTGAGTTCAAGCGCCAGCGCGAGGTTGGTCGATACCTGCGAACGACCCTGAAGCGCCACATGCCACGCGACTCCGTAGGAACGCGAAGTCGCGAGGGCATCCTCGATCGAGGTGGGCAGATGTGCATAGCGCTGCACCTCATCGATGAAGACCATGGCCGGACGCTTCATGGGCTCGGACTCGACGGCGCGTTCTTGAGTGGCGAGCCAGGCCTCGGCGACGATCAACCCACCGAGCAGCTGAGCGGCACCCGGCCCGATGAGGGCGTCGTTGAGCGGCACGAGCACAGCCCGGTTGCCGTCCTTGAAGACATCGCGTAGCCGGAACCGAGGACGAGACTGACCGAGTACGGCAGCCACGTTTCGTCGGAGCACGTACTTGCGCAGCTTGTTCAGCGGTGCGGCTGCGATATTGGCGCGGTGGGCAGGGCTCAGGCCGTTGTACGCAGCCCAGTACGCAGCAAGCGTCGGGTCGGAGGCGACGGCACCGACGACAGATCGGCGGTAACCATCGTCGGCAAGCAGGGGCGGCAGATCGAGCAACGTATGCGGTCGACCCCTTCTCTGGCCATCGGCGACGAGGGTGAGCAGTCCGGCGTGGAGGAGGTCTTCGGTGCGCGGCCCCCAGCCTTCCTTGAAGACGGCCTTGAACACCTCGAGGATGCCGTCGACGACGGGGCCAGGATCGCGCTCACCGAGATCGAGCGGGTTGAAGCCGACGGGTACAGGGTCAGCTGCGTCGATGATGACAATCCGGCCCGCTGCCTTCTTCGGAGCGCGGGCGACGATCGTGTCGACCAGTTGGCGCTTCGGCTCGATCAGGATCAGCGGCCGGCCTTCCTTGATGTCGTCGAGCGCCAAGGCTGCGAGAAGCTGGCTCTTGCCAGAACCCGTGCCTCCGGTAACGACCAGGTGCTGGAGGCGAGCTTCGGGCTCCAAACCAATCGGCTTCTCTCTGCCTGGAGCAGTGGCAATTGCGAGCACCGCACCGTCGTCGGTGACACCGGCTGGAGGCGGCAGTTGCCGAGGATGGAGCGGCGGCAGGCCCGGTAGTTCGAGCTCGTCGATTGGCCAGCCAAGGAACGGCACCAGTTGTGCCGCGCTGAGTACCAGCCCGCCAGCCCCGTTCGCCGAGGCGCGTTGCCAGCGGCGGACAGGTTCCGTCGCCAATTCCAGCCTCGTATCGGGCGCGTTGAGCTGACGGAATGCCGCGAGGAGTTGATGGCGAATCTGCATGCTGCGTTCGCGGACGGCAGCCGTGACGCCGATGCGGATGGTGACAGCCAACCGCGGCTGGGCTGCCCAATCGGCTAAGCGGTGACGGGTTTCGGCAGAGGCCGCTTGAACTTCGCCCGATAGCCAGGCGATCAACCCGTTCCGTCCTGGGTCGACGATCTTCGTCGCTACTCGCTCGGGATTCAGGCCCGTACCAATGACGACTTGAATCGCGATCGTCTCACCTTTCCTGCGCTGTGCCAGGACGCCGTGGAGTGCGAAGAGAGTCACGTCGATTGAGCTGCTGCTAAGCGGGAGCCCGGGGTTGCGTTGCCGTAGTCGTGCCACCAGCTCCGGCGCGCTCGGTCGAGCTTGGCGAACCAACTGGCTGCCTGGTAGATGTGACCGCACGAGCGACCTCACGCCGGAGCGTGAAGATGCCGTCCGGCCCACGAAATGCTGCACACCTTCATCGGTTGCCCAGGTCTCGAAGATCAGCGGTCTCGGGGCATCGCCGCTACTCAGGATCTCGAGCAGGCGCTGCACTTGCTGGCTCGACTGATTGAGTCCAGGGAGGAGCCGGGCAAAAAAGAGTTCGTCACTCATGGCGCACCTCCGCTGCTTCGGGCGGGGCCAGTTCTAGAGGGACCATCCGCATCGCGTCCGTCTCGCGCTGGGCATCGTCGAGGCCAAGGCTTGAGAGCAGGCGCGCGATCCGCGGGTCGTTGCTGTAGCTGTTGTCGGGCTCCATCGCCCGGGCCTTTCGATCCGGGTTCCAGCCCTTGTTTTGTCGTTGGTTGCTCATGCGCACATCTCCTTCCGGACTAGATCCGGGTGACGTTCACATGCAGTCGAAGACAGCCGTTCGGGTGACACCATGCAGGCGTTTTTGATGGTTATGCGCTTTAGTTGACATTTTGTCAATACCCTTGCGCTTGCGAAATGCAGACGAATAGAGGTCAGGAGGCGCAGCGATCTCACCATCGGGAGCTCCGCCAGCGGTAGATCCAAACGCCAGCGACGACGGCCAGCACGATGAGGGCGATGAGCAGGAGCCAGCCCCAGATTTGCGCCAAGAGCTCCAGCGCGAGGGAGATCAGGATGACGCTCACCAGTACGGCGAAGCAGAATCCAAGAATGCGATTTGCCATGGACGGCAGCTCCTTGTCTGGGTTTCCAGGGGTGAACATCACTCATCACCGCCTCCCTCTTTAGCGAGTCGCTCTCGCGCTCGCTCACGGACAGCACGGTCGCTCGGCACCGGGTAGCCGGGCAGGATGAAGTCACTGTCGATCTCGTTGCCCCAGACCGACCAGTCCGAGCGGGAGTTCGGCCGGCGACGGGCGAAGAGCTCGGCGTAGGGGCCTTCGAGAACACGCTCGATCATCGGGATCATCTCGTCGGGCTTGCGGGAGTGCTCGGTGCGCGGGTAATGCAGCGTCGAGCGCTGGCCACGGAACTTGAACGGTGCCTTGCCACGCACTCCGTGCAGCAGCGTCTCGTGGCTGGAGCGGAAGTAGTGGCCGAGTCCGAGGTAGTACTTGTCCCACACTGCGTGTGACTTGTAGTCGAAGCCCCAGGCCTTCATCACCTCGAAGCCAGCCGGGAGCGAGGCGTTGGTCACCCAGAGGAGCAACGTGGCGTTCGGAGCCGACAACTCCTGGATGAGCGGCCCCATCTGTTTGATGCCCTCGAGGGTCATCAGGTCGTAGTGCTGGATTGCTCCCAGACGCCCCTTCTGGGCGATGTCCCATGGCGGGTCGGCATACCAGGTCTGGATCAGTTTCGGCGTTCCGAAGCGCTCCAAGCGATCGTCGGCGGCCCGGCCGGCCGCCAGCCCAGCGGCTTGGTCGGGTTTGGTGATGTCGGTCATGTCAAGCTCCTTTCTTCGTCCGGATCGCGGTGCGTCCGGGCAGTGACCGTCGGTTATGGGCCATCGCGGTGAGGCCGTCAACCGTCCGTTCGGGACTCAGTCCGAGCGAGGCGACGTCCGAACGGACGGCCGGCGATGGAGATCGATGCGACGCACCGAGGGACGCGTCTCCGGTGATGTGAAATGAACAACGCCACGTCATGACGAACGCTCCGGCTTGGCATCCGGCAGACGTCCGGTCGTCATGAAATGGGCGCGCAGCATGCTGTCGCTGATGACATCGCGCTCGGCAGCCAGCACCCGGGCAAGTTCCAGCACTGACCGCTTGAGCTGTGCGGACTGTGCTTCGAGTCGGCGTTCGGCACGATAGCGTCGCATCGCTTCAAGCCGCTTGCGAGCGACCGTCGAGAGTCGCTTGACGCAGGCAGCCGTCCAGACGGTGGCCACGACGAAGACGTACAGCACCGCGAGCCAGATTGTGAACTCGAGGTACCACTGACGCCAGTCCACGGTGATCACAGCCTTCCGATGCGGGCGCCCGCGTTGATCGCATAGGACGCGATGAGCGCTTCGTAGTACTCGGCTCCGGCGGGAGCGGTCTTCATGTGAGCCTCGGCTTGTGCGATGAGGGTGGCCACGTTGTTCAAGGCTTGCGCTGTGGCAAACGCCCTCGTCTGCTCGGCAACGGCTTCGATCTCGGCGCGAGCTGTGATGTGCTCGAGCTCGCGCTTCGTTTGACGAGCCAACCCTGAACTTGGGCGGCCATCGGCCCTTGCGGAACCGAAGAGACCCTGGCGGATCGGTGTGAGTTCGGACACGACACACTTCCTTTCGGACAGCAGGCAGCACCGAGGAAGGCGCCACCTGATTTGGTGGCGACGAGATATTGAACCCGTCTTCCGTTGCGGCTCGAGTGCCGCATGGCCGACCGGTGATCTGTCGTGCTCTAAGGCTGGACTTCTGCTCACGCGAGGCCTAGGTCGGTTAGTACCCTGATTCCATTCGACGATGGCAGGTAAATGGGGTGCTAATCGGGGTAGCGCCTGCCCGGCTAGAGTGCATGAGACAGTGTCTTGAGACGGGAGCCGCCGTGGCGAGTAGCGAGTTGATCTCTGCGGTCATTGAAGATCTGTCGGTACTTCGGCGGCGTGAGGGCCTCACCTTCGCCAAGATGGCCGAGACCGTGACTGTGCAGTGGCTTGAAGTGGTGACGAGCATCCTTCAGACAGAAGGTCGGACGGAGGAAGACCGGGCGTTCGTAGCCGTTGATGTCCTCACCTGTGTGGCGCAGAGAGTGCCGATCGGCATATACGGCGACGTAGTGAGATCAACTTTGAACCTTCACGGCGGCAGTCCGACTCTACAAGATCGTCGCAATGAGGTCATGGTGAGACTGAAAATCGGCGACACCAAATACCAGGGCGTTGAAGAGGAAAGTTACAAGCGAGTCGCAAAGAGCCTGTGCGAGTTGCAATCAGATCCATGTCGAGCTCTGGAGCCCGCACCACTTTCGAGAATCGAGGCAGATCGGTTGCATCGGAGTACAGGTATCAACCTGATTAGAGCCGGTCTCGACCAATACTTGCTCGGTAACGGGAGCAAGGATCTGGCAGAAAAGCTGCGACCGTTGATTGAACTTTTGCCTACCGGGTTGCAGCGATTGTCGGTCGACGAGGAGCCTCAGGTTGAGACGCTTCGAAGAATTTTGCTGCTGGTTGTCAACCGTCTGTATCCCGAGCAAGTCGCGCTGACTCGAGGAGTGGGCCCGCGTCTAGCCCCTCAATTGTTGACTCAAATGCTGCAACGTGGCGCTAACGGTACTGCAGTATCACGGCATCTGTTAACGGTTTATTCGGACCGGCGTGACTACGGCAAGATGCTGGTCAATCCGTATTCCGCACGTCTTCTTCCATCGCCGTTGAGTGCGAGCACAGTGGAAGACGTCATCTCAGCCAGCGCCTTGCTTCTCGCGCGTGTTGCGCTGAATCTCGAACGAGAGGACTCCTGGCATTTGATCGACGAACGCGGCCGGAACTCGTTTGCAGCTGGAAGAGAAGCCTGACGAACTCTGCTCGTGCGTCCGGTTCCTGGCTCCAAGAAGGCATCAAGTTGCCGCCCGAGCACCCGTGGCATCTCGCGCTGCCGAACTGGGTGCTCGAGGTGACCGAGGCAGGAGCCGCAGCTGGTGACTGAGGACCTTTGGTATCAGGAGCTTCGTGAGCGATATCGGTCTAACCACGTTCGGTTGCTTCTTATCGGCGAGAGCCCCCGACCGATCATGACGGCACTAAGCCGCGCACCTTCTTCTACGCCGACCATTTCGGGCCGGACAACCTGTACCGGCTGAGGCAAGGCGCGGGGAACGGGTCAGCGGGCCCCGACGCAAGGCTTGCGGGTTGCGCGTAGTCGCCGCCGGTTCAAACTCCTATTCGGGATCTGCGGTCTCTCGTACAGATCGAGATTCTCGGGTGACTTGAACTTGTGTCCCGACGCTTAGAAGTGCAAGGGCGATTGCGATCAGCCCTACGGGGGTCTGGCCACCGAACGTTGAAAAGTAGATTGTGACTGCCGAGCCCGCGAATGGGACGAAGAGGCCGATCAGAGCTGCGCGACGAAGAAACGATCGCTTCGCGGCCAGCGTGGGCAGGTAATAGACCTGGTCATTAATCCAACCGCTAATCAACCGCATTGCCAGAAACAAGCAACCGGCTGCGACGAATAGAACAATTGTTAAGACTAATGAAGCCAGTAGCGATGATAGCGATAGCGGCATATGCTCTGAATTGTACGATACGTGGCACGCGTAGTACAGCTCTGATTGGTGTGTAATCGACAACACTTCCGAACAGAATATTGACGCCCTGTCAATTGTGTTCATAATCATCAGCACTCCTCCGAGGCCTGCGGCTAACGAGAGGAACCCATCCTGGGTTCGTCGGCCGCTTCCAAGGAGGAGGCTCACCATGAGTGAGACATCACCCGCCGAAGTGCCAGCCACGGCACTCGGCCCCATCCGCCCGCTTTCGGTGCGGATGACCGACGGTCTGCGAGCGCAGTTGGAAGTCATCGCCCAGCTCAACGATCGCTCCGTGACCGAAGAGATCCGTCTCGCCCTCTAGGCCTGGGTCCAGACCAGCAAGTCGGATCCCAAGGTGCTCGCCAGGGCCGAGACGGTGCGGGCCGAGATCGAGCGCGAGGCGAAGACCAAGCAGAGCGCGATCGAGGCCATCTTCGGAGGCGCCGGAGCGAAGGCTCCGCGTGCCAAGTCGGGCTCTGCCTGACGCCGAGCCTGGCTCGGGGGAGTGGCGGCTGTTCCGGAGGTTGAGTGCCATTGCGCACTCCCTCCGGGCAGCTGCCGAATCTACCGACGTCACCGGCGACGAGATGTGAGATGCCATCCGCGGCAGCTGCCGCAGAAATAGACCCTCGCCTCTTGCTTTGGCCGATGCGAATTGTCCGCGTTCTGAATCTTGGCCAGTGCCATCAGCGCGGCGATGCGATCGCGGTAGCGCGTCTTGTGGCAAATGGTCACGAAAGGAGCGTCACAGGCACCACCAACACTCGCGGACCTCGTTGCTGCCCCGCGGCTTGTCAGAGAACCAGATGGTTCTCGGCCGCGACAACACTAAGGAGGTGGGAACGATGGTTACGACGATCGTCATCCCGCAAGACGCCATAGGCGAGCCGCATGTTCAGGAGCTCGCCGGCCTCGATGACTTCCAGAAGGTCACGGGCGGGTTCTTGGAGCCATTTGAAGTGGCTCCGCTCGGCATCACCTTCTGGGTGAACGAGGCGGCCGCCCGTGAGCGCGGCGGGCTGAATGCTCGCGCCACGGCCCTGTATTGGTACTACAACGCAGGACACGGACTACCGAACTTTATGCTCGGAGACGTGGTGGTGTCTGGCAACGGCTCATGCCGGAGCGGCGGCGATGTTCCAGAAGAGCTTGTCTTTGGCCTGGTAGCCCCGCACCGCTTTGTGGTGCAGGTCAGCCCGGACGATGACGAGCACTGGCAGAACACGTTCGCGCGCTTCGACTACATCTACGACGCCACGCTCTGGTGCATGCTCCTCGCCCGCTCGTTTGAGCATGGTCCTGCCTTCCGCGTCCAAGCCGAGGCGCCCTCGGGTACCGAAGCGTTGCTGGAGGAGGACTGATGGTGAGCGGAATCTATGTCCCGGCAGATGCGGACCAACCACTCGAGCAACGCGAGTTCGCGACGTTCGATGACTTGGCTGCGGCTGTCGACGGGTGGACAACGACGGTCGACCTGCTCGACCTCGGCGTCACCATTTACGTCAACGAGGAGGGGTTGCTGCGGCACCTGCCGTTCAACAGCCGCGCCTCGTTCCTGTGGTGGTACCACGTGCCGCGAACCCGTCAACAGGCGATGCTCGTCGGCAACGCCGTGCTTGTCGGCCTCCCAGGCCGCGACGGTAAGGACACTGACCTCCCGGATGCCGTGCGCGAGCTCCTGCTCGCGCCGGTCGCCTACGGCGTCGAAGTCTGCCGTGGAGTCGATTCGAAGTGGCACACTAGCCCGGTGACGTATCCCGACTATTGGGAAGCGATCATCTGGGCGATGGTGCTGCTGGAGCGTCTGGACGATGTCGAGGAAGTGCGCGTGGTGCCGGTCGACCCTGAAGGGGCTGAGCAGCGCACGACGTAGCCCTACTCACCTACCCCGTCTGCCCTATACGGCGGCGACTGCCCAGCCTTGAGTGCCTCGTGCGCTCGGCTGGAGCGGTCGCCGCCTTTCAACATATTGCAGCGACTATCCAATTCGGACCGGTTGGCTATTCACCAATGTCGGCAATTGTGCGATAATTGCGACAGATTGCAATTGCCGGTTCTGAGTGTGTCGCTCCCGGTTGCATCCGCTCGACCCTCCCGCGCGCCGAACTGACGTTGTGTCAGCGCTGACGGCTACGGTGAGGGTGGAGCCCCCAGCACCACCTAACGCGCGCCCTCGGCGTGAAGGAGACAACAACAGATGGCACGGACAGTGAAGCCCACGCCCCAGATCACGTTTGAGCAGCTGAAGCACGCTTTGAGCGCTTCGGTCGTCAGGAGCTCCGTCTAGTGGTGGCTCCACTCAGCGACTACCAGGCGAAGTACTTTGCGCATGAGCTGCAGCGGAGTTACGCCAACGACCACGTCGGGAAACTGGCGGGGCTTCTATTCGACGCACAGGTAGAGCCGAAGCCACATCAGATCGATGCGGCTCTTTTTGCGCTTCAGACCCCGTTTCTGCCTGGTGTGATTCTCGCCGACGAAGTCGGTCTTGGGAAGACGATCGAAGCTGGCATCGTCATCTCGCAGTACTGGGCCGAACGCAAGCGTGACATTTTGATCATTGCACCCTCGAGCTTGCGGCAGCAGTGGCAGCAGGAGCTGCACGAGAAGTTCCTGATTCCGTCTGCCCTCTTGGATGCCAAGTCCAAAGATGCGCTGCTCTCGCCTGCGGGGCAACGCTCGCCCGTGGTGTTGATCTGTTCGTATGAGTTTGTGCTGCGTCAGGAGCAATCGCTGCTGAAGGCCTGGGATCTGGTAGTTGCGGACGAAGCTCACCGGTTGCGCAACTACTGGAACGGTAAGGCGAAAGTCTCTGAGGCAGTCTCGCACCTGGTAGCGGGTGCGTCGAAGACGATTCTGCTGACGGCGACTCCGCTGCAGAACCGGCTGGAAGAGTTGTATGGCCTCGTCTCGGTGTTCAGCCCGGACTACTTTTACTCGCTCGATGCTTTCCGCGAGCGGTATATAAAGAACCGCGATCACTCCGGTGATGATCTGGCTGACCGCGTGGCGACGATTTCGAAACGTACATTGCGTCGAGACGCAGACAAGTACATTCATTTCACTAAGCGTCTGCCGCTAACTGTGGAGTTTGAGCCGTCGCCGGACGAGGTGCGGTTGTACGACTTGGTTAACGATTACCTGCAGCGTGATGAGGTACTGGCCTTCGCCGGCTCGCAACGTCATCTTTCAGCCTTGATCATCCGCAAGCGGCTCGGTTCGTCGACCTATGCGGTGGCGAGCACTTTGGAGAACATCGCCAACCGACTCGCTGGTGAACTCGAGGCTGGCCAGCGACGCGACGGCCGTGGCGGGCTGTTCCTTGACGATGATCTGACTAGCGACGAAGTCGAAGAAGTCGAGGAGATCCAGGCCGAAGCGTTCGGACCCGGCTCTGATGTCGTGGCCGATCCCACCCTGCGGCAAAGGATCGAAGCGGAGGTCGCTGAGCTTCGAGGCTTCGCTGGTTTGGCACGTTCCATCACGGTCAACCAGAAAGCCGCAAAACTTGGAGACGCACTCGATCAGGGCTTCGCGCGGCTGGCCGAAATTGGTGCGCCTCAGAAGGCGATCATCTTCACCGATAGCACCAAGACGCAGGAGTACATCGCCCGTCATCTGCGAGACATCGGGCGCGGTGATGGGCTGGTGCTGTTCAATGGGTCCAATAACTCGCCTGAAGTGTCCGCGATATACCAGAGGTGGCTCGCGGCCAACAAAGACGGCGATCTGATCACCGGCATCCCTGCTGCTGACCGGCGTAAGGCCCTGGTGGACTACTTCCGCACCGAGGGCACGATCATGATCGCCACCGAGGCGGCAGCGGAAGGCATAAACCTGCAGTTCTGCTCCATGGTCGTTAACTACGACCTGCCGTGGAACCCACAGCGAGTTGAGCAACGCATCGGCCGGGCACACCGGTTCGGGCAGAAGCACAACGTGGTGGTTGTGAACTTCTCGAACAAGGGCAACATCGCCGAGCAGCGGATCCTGGAGCTCTTGGCGAACAAGTTCCACCTGTTCGAGAGCGTGTTCGGTGCCAGTGACGAAGTACTCGGTGCCATCGAAGACGGTCTCGACTTCGAGAAGACGATCAGCAACATTCTGACCAGTTGCCGGACGGCTGATGAACTTAACGAAGCGTTCAAGCAACTTGAGACCGAGTACTCCGGTGAGATCTCTAGCGAGATGGCACGGGCGAAGGCGAAGGTCTTCGACAACCTCGACCCGCACGTCCAAGACCGGCTGAAGGCCTATGACACCGAGTCGGGTGAGGTGCTCAACAAGTTCGAGCGACTACTCCTTGCTGTCACCAGGCACGAGCTGGACGGGCTTGCCACGTTTGAGGGTGATGGGCGTCACTTTGTGCTGCATGACTCACCTGTCGAGGATGCTCCGACCGGCCGCTACTACTTCAAGTCGCAGCCGCTAGATAACGCACACCAGTATCGGTACGCCAGCCCGCTCGCCCAGCACCTGCTCCAGGAGGCCAAGGGACGGAATACGCCGAGCCGGGAGCTGGTCTTCAGTCTCGGTGCCTCGGCTCGAGCTACTGCTGCCGTAAAGGCACTCGCAGGACGAAGTGGCGAGCTGACCGTCGGCTTGACGACGTTCAGCATGAAAGCCAAACACGACGACGTGTCTGAGTCGTACATGCTGGCCGGGGCCATCACCGATGACGGGGACTGGCTCGATCACGAGTATGTGGCCGACATCCTGGATCTGGCCTGCGTGAGCGTCAGCGATGCACCCGTCGCGGTAGACGAGGCGAAGTTCGTGCCGCATCTGGATGCCCGCCGATCAGAGTTGGAGAAGGAAGTCCAGGGGCGTAACTCCCGCTACTACGACCAGCAGGAAGAACTGATCTACCGCAACCAGCAGGACCGGAAAGCGGAGCACGAAGGAGCGATCCGTGACTATCGGGCTAAGGAGAAAGAGGCCCGCAAGCTTGCGCGCCAGGCCGATGACCCGATGGAGCAACTGCGGCTTAAGAAGGACGCTCGCAGGTGGGAACAGCGGGCCGAGGATGCCGACGAAGGCTTCCGAGAGACCCGCCAGAAGCTCCGTGCTGAAGCCGACAAGTACCTCGACCTCATCGAGCAGTCGCTGAAGGGCACCCAACACACGGAACAGCTATTCACGATCAGATGGAGGGTTGGCACATGAGCAGTGCACGAGCGATCACAACAAGAATTACTAACGCAATGACGGAGAACGACGAATGAGCGACGACATCTACGAAACACCATCAACCACACCAAACTTCCAGACTGAGCTGGCCGCACAGTTGGCCGATTTGATCCCGGAGGCCATCGCCGACGGCAAGGTGGATGTTGCCAAGCTGCAGGAGTTGCTCAGCACCGATGTCGCCGATCCGACCGAACGATTCGGACTGTTCTGGCCCGGCAAGAAGCGAGCCCTGCGTGCAGCCCAGGAGCCGACCACCGCGACGCTGAAGCCAGACTTCGAGAACAGCAAAGACTGGGACAACACCAAGAACGTCTTCATCGAGGGTGACAACCTCGAAGTGCTCAAGGTCTTGCAGAAGCACTATCACGCCAAGATCAAGATGATCTACATCGATCCTCCGTACAACACCGGCAAAGACTTCGTCTACCCTGACAACTTCAAGGAAGGTCTTGACACCTACCTGGAGTGGACACGTCAGGTCAATGAAGAGGGCAAGAAGCTCTCAAGCAATGCCGATACCGAGGGCCGTTACCACTCGAACTGGCTAAATATGATGTACCCGCGACTCAAGCTTGCACGGAACCTGCTGGCTGACGATGGCGTCATTTTCATGTCAATCGATGACCATGAATACGACAACCTCAAGAAGCTCGCTGACTCTGTCTTCGGCGAGTCAAATTACTTGAATACCTTCGTTTGGGTAAGCAATCTGAAGGGTCGACAGATATCCGGGAGCGGTGCCGTCGGTACCAAAGAATATATCCTGAGCTACGCTCGGCGTGGCGATGAAGTTGGTGAGTTTCGTACCTCGGGAGCACGACTCAAAGCGCTGATGCCGACAATTTACAAAGGTTTCAACTACACAGCTCAGAGTGACGCGCGGGGCCCTTACGTTCTCAAGAATGAGCTTTACAATACGAACTCGGCCTTCAACGAGGTAACTCGCCCGAACCTCGTGTTCGACATCTACTACAATCCTGCAACCGGTGATGTGAAGACGGCCTCGGTTTCGGACGAGCATATCCATCGTGAGTATGTGAAGATTTCACCCAAGCGGAACAACAACGGCACGAACAAGTACCATGCGTTCCGCTGGGGAAGGCCGAAGGTTGAGTCCGAATCATATAATCTTGCGTTCCATGAATCATCGTCAGGGTGGAAGGTATCCACCAAAGTTCGCGATATCGATTCTGCTGCCCTCAAGGATCTCGTGATGGATATCACGACGAATGAAGGATCTGCGGACATAAAGAAGCTGGGACTCGAACCGGCGTGGTTCGACTATCCGAAGCCCGTTAACTTGATCAAGCTCTTGATCGATGCGGCGGCCGATAAGAACGCCATCGTCCTTGACTTCTTCGCGGGATCGGGCACAACGGCTCACGCTGTTCTGAAAAGTAACGCCGAGGACGGTGGTTCGCGACGATTTATTCAGGTGCAACTTCCCGAACCATTGGCAGATGATCATGAAGCTCGCTTGGCCGGGCACCGTTCGATCGCGGATGTAGCTGTGGCCCGAATTCGTGCTGCTGCAGCGAGCGCCGAGGCAGACCTCGATGGTCGCATCAACGAAGGCAGTTCGGCAGACTTTGGCCTCCGCGTCTATAAACTCAGCGACACGAGTTTTTCGAAGTGGCGCGTGACGAGTGAGATCGAAGAGAACGCGCTGCAGCAGCGGCTACTTGGCCTGCGCGACAGCAGCAGCACTGACGACGCTACGCCCGACGACCTGCTCACCGAGATTCTGCTCAAGCAGGGCTACTCACTGACCGAGAAGATCTCCCCGGTCGAGATCGCCGGCCTTGACCTTCGTTCCGTGCGTCAGCCAGATGGTGACGTTGCCGTACTTGCCTACCTGGACGAGCACGTCAAACCAACGCTCGAGCAGTTGCGTGCGATTGTAGAAGCCGATCCTTCACGGATCGTGATCCTTGAGGATGCGTTCCAGGGCGACGATGAACTGAAGACCAACCTGGTTCAGTTGGCGAAGTCTAAAAACATTGAACTGTGGACGGCGTGATGAGCGGCTCAGGATTTCAATTCGACCCGAGTCAGCCGTTTCAGCTCACGGCCATCGATTCTGTTGTTGACCTCTTCGACGGGCAACCGAAGGACGCCGACAAGCTGGTGATGGCGCTTCGCGGACAGGCGGCTGTGAAGGAGACCGATCAGGCTGCACTCGACCTCGATCTGACCCAAGAAGTGGGAGCGGTGGGAAACAACGTCGTTCTCGACAAGTTCACGATCCTGGCCAATCTGCAACGTGTGCAGGATCGAAACGGCCTGGAGGTTGGGGGCGAGCTGTTCAGTGACGCACTCGACTTCGACGTTGAGATGGAGACCGGAACCGGCAAGACCTACGTCTACCTCCGTACCATCTTCGAGCTGGCACAGAAGTACAACTTCACCAAGTTCGTGATCCTGGTGCCGAGCGTCGCCATTCGCGAAGGTGTCAGCACCAGTATTCGACTGATGCGTCAGCACTTCAAAGATCTCTACCCGAGCTACCCATTCGATGCGTCTGTGTACAGCGGTAAGAGTGCCGAAGAGGTGCAGTCATTCGCCACGTCAACGAACGTGCAGATCATGATCATGACGATCGACTCGATCCGTGGCAACGCGAACACTCGCATCATTCACCAGACCCGTGACAAGCTGAACGGTTTACGTCCGATCGATTATCTGAAGGCTACGCACCCCGTGGTCATCATGGACGAGCCGCAGAACATGGAATCGCAGCTCTCGCAGTCGGCCATCGGTGAACTCGACCCAGCCTTCACCCTTCGCTACAGTGCGACGCACAAGAAGCAGCGAAACGTTGTCTACCGGCTCGACCCGGTGGATGCTCACGACCTTGGCCTGGTTAAGCAGATCGTGGTGGCCGAAGTTCAGCAGCAAGGTGCGGATGCCACTCCGTATATCAAGCTAGTTGAGGTGAAGCGGGAGCCGACGTGGACTGCCCGTTTGGAACTGTCGTGCCGGAAGGCCGACGGGTCACTGGAGCGTCGCGTTGTCAGCGTGAAGCCCCATCAGGAGCTGTCCGACGAGCGTTTGACCAACAACCCGATCTACGAGGGTTGGCGTATCAACGAGATGAGCATCGAGCCGGCCTACGTCGATCTGACGACACACGGCTTCCTTTACGAAGGCGAGAGCATCGGCGGCTCCAGCGGTGCGATCTACAAGGAGATGATTCGCGAGACTGTTCGCGAGCATCTGCGTAAAGAATCGATGTTGCGGGACAAGGGCATCAAGGTGCTCAGTCTGTTCTTCGTCGACAAGGTGGCCAGCTTCCTCGGCGACGGTGCCAGCAACGACGATGCCAACGGTGACTTTGTGAAGTGGTTCGATGAGGTGTTCATTGAGGAACGCGCCAAGTCTGCTCGTTACCAGGAGCTGCTGCCGCAGGCACCGAGCGAACTGCGGCGGGCCTACTTTTCGCAGATCAAACGTGGCAAGACCACGAGCTTCCAGGACAGCACTGGTGTCACGAAGGCAGACGACGATGCATATGAACTGATCATGCAAGCTAAGGAACGACTGCTCGATGAGGCCGAGCCAGTGCGTTTCATCTTCAGCCACTCCGCACTTCGCGAAGGTTGGGACAACCCGAACGTCTTCCAGATCTGCACCCTCCGTGAAATGGGTGCCGAGGTTGACCGGCGACAGACCATTGGTCGTGGACTTCGATTGCCTGTCACCAAGACCGTCGACGGCTTCACTCGTGTGGCCGACCGCGGCATCGCGACCCTGACAGTGATCGCCAACGAGTCGTACCTCGCATTCGCCAAGAGTCTGCAGAACGAGTACAAGTCGGCAGGTGTGGAGATCGGCCGCGTGCGTCTGAGCGAGTTCGCCAAGATCCCTCGCCATGCTCAAGATGGCTCCGTCACCGACGAGCTGTTTGGGTTCACCAGGTCGAAGGAAGTCTTCGACCACCTCACCATGAATGGGTTCCTGGCCGATGGTCAGGTGACGTCGAAGTTCCTGCCGAATACTTTCGAGTTCTCGCTCGACCTGCCGGTGTATCTGGGCGAGTACGAAGACCAGATCATCGACCTCGTCGGACGAACGAGCATCGAACGGTACGTGAAACCCAAGAGCAATCGCCACCCGCGTGCACTCAACAAGCAGCTCTACGAGAGTCCAGAGTTCGAAGAGTTCTGGCACGCTATCAGTCGCAAGACGACCTACCGGGTCAACGTCAAGCGAGACGAGATCATCGATAACTCGCTGAAGGTGATCCAGGAGTCCCCGAAGATCGACGCACTTCGTATCCAGGTCACTCGAGCCGGGGTGAAGGTGCTGCGTGGCGGTGCGAAAGGCGAAGAGCTCGGCACCCGGTCAGCTGACCTCAAGGGCAGCTACGACTTGCCGGACATCATCACTGAACTGCAAGACGCGACTTCCCTCACCCGCAAGACCATCGTGGACATTCTGATCGGTTCGGGCCGACTCGACGAGTTCATCAACAACCCGAACGATTTCATCGCCATGGTCAAGCGTGCCCTGAAAACAGAGCTCGCCAAGATCGTTGTCGAGGGGATCCAGTACGAGAAGATCGCTGGCTCGGTCTACGAGTTGCGTGATTTGCAGGCTGACGGCCTGGAGGAGAAGGAACGCTTCCTCGACCAGATGTACCAGGTGCAGAACAAACAGAAGACTGACTTTGACTACGTCGTTTACGACTCCGATGTCGAACGCCAGTTCGCCGCACTGCTCGACTCCCGCGAGGACATCAAAATGTTTATGAAGTTGCCATCGAAGTTCAAGATCGACACGCCAGTCGGCCCGTACAACCCCGACTGGGCGATCATCAAGCACGAGGATGGGCAGGACCGGATCTACATGATCCGCGAGACGAAGAGCACGATGGACGATTCGAAGCTCCGACCGAGTGAACTGGCGAAAATTAAGTCCGCCACAGAGCACTTCAAGGCAATCGGTGTCGAGGACTACGCGCGTTCTGCGCCGGGAACGTGGCGACTGTGACGAAGAGCGACGACTCGACAACCACCGACGTCGTGTCAAGTGCGGACGGCGGCAATACGGAGACGAAAGCAACGGCGTTGCTCGACCCACGCGCATTGCTTGCTGATTGGGCGAATGAGAGCGACGAGTGGGTGCGCTTGCTCGTGGCTGAGGTTCTGGCCAGCGGACGCCCGGCCGGTGACTCGACTGTCGAGACGGCCTACACGCTGTTTCGCCAGGAGAAGGCGCTCGACGAGCGGACGCTGCCGGTCGTTTCTCCTCTCAGCGTCGAAGCGCGTCAGGACGAAGCTGCGCCGCCTCTGACGTTGACGCGGCTGTCAAATGTTCGTGGTGTAAACGCGCTGGTGCCTGACTCGGCAATTGAGCCTCATGAGGGTCTGACGGTCCTCTACGGTGAAAACGGAACGGGTAAGACCGGATACTCCCGCATTCTCAAGGCACTCGCCAACAGCCGCACGGCCGATACGATTCTCGGAAATATCGACGCTGACGCGGTCGAGGGCCAGAGTGCCAGCCTCGACTATATGCTCGGTGACCAGGCACAGAGTTTTGCTTGGAACGGAGACCGAGGAGTTTCCCCGTTTACGCGGATGTCCATCTTCGATAGCCCTGCCGTCACGACACACGTCGATGAAGACCTGGACTATGTCTACGTCCCCACCGCGCTCGCATTGTTCAAACACGTCACCGCGGCAATCCAAGCGGTTACGAGTCGCGTCGACGCGGCGCTTTCAGCATTGGGTTCGGAGAATTCTGGGCTGTTGACACGGTTTCAGCGTGGATCGGAACTCTACCCGCAGATCGAGGCGCTCGGAGCGTCGACTGATCTCGCAAGCCTTAAGGCTAGCGCCAAGAGCGGGAAAGTTGTTGACGCCGAACTGGAGTCCCTAACTGAAGGCGTAGCCGCGCTGCGTTCTAACACGATCGGTGCACAGGTCACTGCGCTTAAGAGCGAACAGCGGGTCCTTACTCAAGCGAGTGCTATAGGTAATATCCTTCTCGTGTTTGACGCGACAGCGTACAATGAAGGCATCGCCCGACGCGCGCAGCTGGGTAAAGACTACGAGACGTTCCGAAAGGAACTGTTTGCCGCTGCAGACCTGCCTGCAGAACCAGAAGGAACCTGGAGTAAATTCATTGAGGCTGGCGAATCGTACCGCCAGCACCTCGTCGAGGTTGGGGCCCACGACGAAGAGCGATGCCTCTACTGCCGCCAGCCAGTCCTCGACTCTGCGCGAGAGCTGATTGCGCGTTACTCGACGTACCTCGAGGACAAGATCTCTGCGGATATCGGAGTCACAGACGCATCCTTGTCGGAATTCAGGCACCAGATCATGGACATTTCAAACAGCGATATCGTTGCCTTTGTCGAGCAGTACGAGGATGACGATCAGCGACCGGCCTTCTATGCGGACGTCGCGCTCGTCGACGAAACGCGCAACACGGTGACTGCTGCAGTAGCGGCGGGTGAGCCCGTCGGGCTTGGTGACCTCGATGCAGTTACGGTTCCTAAGGCCGCAGTAGACTCCGCGCTGGCAGCGATTCGAACCAAGATCGAAGAGTTTGAAGCTCAGCAACTGAACCGGACGGCCTCCTTAGCGGAAAAGCAAGCCGAGCTCCTCGAACTGAAAGAAAAAGTCGAGCTCGGCAAATCCTGGACGCTCATCGAAGCACGGGTCAAGAGCGCAAAGGAAGCTGACCGACTCCGCACTCTCAAGCGTCCATTGCCAGGGCTCGTGCGCGCAGTGACGGAACTATCGAAGACTGCCAGCAATGAACTGATCAATCAGAGTTTCGACGCACTTTTCCTCGAGGAGTGCGAAGCGTTGCGGACGCCCGCGATGAAGCTGCAGTTCGTTGGTCGCGATGGTCGGGCTCATCGTCGAAAGGTTGTGACTGGTAAACACAAGCCTTCGAAGGTACTTTCTGAGGGCGAACAGAAGGTGCTGGCGCTTGCCGACTTCCTTGCCGAAGCTCGGTTGGCGGGTATATCGGCGCCGGTGATCTTTGATGACCCGGTCTCGAGCCTGGACCACCGCAGGATCGACGAGGTCGCTGAGCGGATTGTGCGCCTCTCAGAGCACAACCAAGTAATTGTATTCACCCATGACATCCTGTTTGCGACGACACTGCTCAACCTCGTTGAGAAGTCCAGGCGGTGTGCCTACTTCCAGATCACTGATGAGAATGGCAAGGGGAGAGTCACCCGGGGAACGGCCCCGCGGATCGACTCACTGAATGCGATCAAGGGGCGCATAAATAATTCCATACAAGCCGCACGGGCTCAGGACGGCGAGGTGCGCGATGCTCTCGTGCGTTCAACCTACAATCACATCCGTTCGTGGTGCGAGGTCTTCACGGAGGAGGAGCTCTTGAAAGGTGTGACCAGGCGTTACCAGGCGAATGTTCAGATGTCGACGCTGTCTAGCATTGACCTAGACAAGCTCGGCGAGATCATTCCTAAGGTCAGTGAAATCTTCGACATCGCCTGCCGCTACATCGACGGCCACTCCCAGGCGCTCGTCACCTTGAGCGTTAGTCCGACGCTCACCGGGCTCGAGGCCCATTGGTCCCAGTTGGAAGGACTCAAAAGATCTCACGACGCGAAGCGCTGAACGTCGGATCCTGCCGCTTGCGTTGCAGGCTTGACGAGGGTGTTATTTCATCGGGCTACGGAAGCTTCCGCCGCGGTGCCTTCGCCCGCGTCTCCACACCCGAGCGATGCAGTGCCCTGAACACCGCACCGTGTGACAACCCGTGCTTGGCTTCGAGTTCGCGCATCGTGGCTCCAGCCTCATACCCGCGTGTCAACGCAGCCGTTTCGTCGTCGGTCACGATGCGCTTTGTCGTCGGCACGCCATAGTCGCGCAGGAGCTTCGACATCGCGGTCGGGGCAACTTCGAACGCTCTTGCCAGCGACCGTGCGCTCTCGCCTGCCTTTGCTCGGCGCACAATCTCCGCAAGCGTCGCGTGTGCGAATCGCTTCGTCAACGCCTGCGCCCGGTACGCACTGGCAGTGCTCGAACCGTCCTGTCGATCACCGAGCACCGCCAGCTTCCGCAACTGGCTAGGGTTCAACCCGGCTATGCCATGGTTCGAGCAGACGTCAAGTACGCCAGCTCTTCGAAGCCCCCGCATCGCGGGGGCTTCTGTCGTATTCGGCTTCCCTTCCCCGCACCTCCTAGATGCCTCTTGACGAGCGCGGAGAGGAGCGATGGCCGACGCAAGCTCCCGCGTGCTGCTCGTGATCACCGGGAGATCGTGCGGCGCGGCAACGCCCACGTGCTCGCCAACGATCCAGAACTCGTGGTCGCAGGCGAATCGACGGAAGTGCGCGGCATGGTCGGGATGGTCGCGACCATGGAGCCGGACGTCGTGCTCAACGCCCACATGCCCGATGGCAGCAGTATCGTCCGATGCGAACGCATCCGCTCGGTCGAGCGCTGCATCTTGTGTGTCCTCCTGATTGACGACGACGAGACTGCTGCGTCCGCAGCGGTCGTCGACCGCGCGGCGGGTGCATGTAGACGGGTCGCTTCGCGGCCTCCGCCGCGGCGACTGCCGCTCGCCGCAGCATCGCCTGTCGTACTGCGGTCATCGGAACACGTATGGGCGGCGTCGCAGCAGGCGTCCCGCGGTGGATCGTGCCCGCCGCGCTCATCGTGCTGTGGGGAGTGCTGTGCGCCTGGGCGCTGGAGAGGCTGCTGCGCATGGGCGTAGCGCTCATCACCAAGGTGATCGGGGCGGTCGCGACCCTCGCGTTCCCGAACGGCGGTCTCGTCGCCTTCCTGCTGCTGGGTGACCGCACACCGCAGGTGGAGCGCGAACTCGGCATCAGCCGGTTCCAGCGGCATCGCAGGACGCCCGCGATCCGTCTGCCTGCTGGGCCAGGTTTCGGTCCGCGCTGCTACGCTCGCACGCCTCCGGTGCGGTCGTGGGAGGCGGCACCGATCGTGGACGATCGAGATGGAGCACGGATGCCCGCTGACAAGAAACAGCTCACGCTTGCGGGATCGGTGTCGCTGGGCACCGGTGTCATGATCGGTGCTGGCATCTTTGCGCTGGTCGGTCAGGTCGCAGAAGTCGCGGGCGACTGGTTTCCCGCGGCATTCGTAGCCGGTGCAGTGGTCGCGGCGACGAGCTCGTACGCCTACGCGCGCTACTCGAGTGTGAATCCTTCCGCCGGGGGCATCGCGATGCTCCTGAAGGACGCCTACGGCTCCGGCGTGGCCGCCGGATCATTCACCCTCTTCATGTACGTCTCGATGGTGATCGCTGAGAGCCTGCTGGCGCGCACGTTCGGCACCTACCTGCTGCGCCCGTTCGGGATGCAGGACTCGGTGGTGCTCGTGCCGGTGCTGGGTGTGCTTGCGATCGCCGCCGCAGCCGTCGTGAACCTCGTGGGCAACTCCTTGGTCGAGCGCTCAGCGATGGCGACCGCGATCCTGAAGATCGTCGGCATCGCGGCGCTCGCCATCGCGGGCCTGGTGGCGGCGGCCCTCTCCGGCGCGGGCTTGTTCGCTCAGGCGTCCGGTCAGTCGGTGCAGCCCTTCGGGCTGCTGGCCGGTGTCGCGCTGTGCGTGCTGGCGTACAAGGGCTTCACGACCATCACGAATCAGGGCGACGACATCCGCGACGCCAAGCAGAACATCGCGCGCTCCATCGTCATCTCGCTCGCGATCTGTGCGGTGCTCTACTTCCTCATCACCCTGTCGGTCGCCGCCAGCATCGGCGCTGACGGCGCGGTCGAGGCTCGTGACTATGCGCTCGCCGAAGCCGCGAGGCCGCTCTTCGGCCAGTGGGGTGTCGCGCTGACGGTCGTCGTCGCGGTCGTCGCGACGCTCTCGGGTCTGCTGGCCAGCCTCTATTCGGTCTCCAGGCTGTACGCGATGCTGCAGGACATGCGGCAGGCGCCGACGCTGCCGGCGAAGGTGCCTCAGCAGCCGCTGCTCATCACCGCGGGCCTCGCGATCCTCGTCACCGCATTCCTCGACCTCAGCCAGATCGCCTCGATGGGCGTGGTGCTGTACCTGACGATGGACATCGCAGTGCAGTGGGGCGTGGCCCGGCGCCTTCGGACCAAGCTTGAGGCGAACCGGTGGCTGCCGGCACTGACGATTGCCTTCGACATCGCGATCCTCGTGCCCTTCACCGTGCTCAAGGTGCAGTCGAGCCCGTGGACGATCGTGGTCGCGGGCTCTGTCGCGGCGGCGATCTTCATCGGTCAGGCGATCGTGGTCGGCCGTCGCGGAGCCGACAGCAGCAGCGGGTAGCGGCAGCTGCGAGCGGCGTCCACACGCCGTGAAGATCGGCAGCCGCGTTGTTCTGAGCACCCTCACGTGTGTAATGTCTGTTACATATTGCTCCGAATGGCGGCTCGCCGTCTGATGAACGTCAACGATGACGTTCGAGGGAAAGGTCCTGACCGATGACTTCCACGGTGAATGCACCCGGCAGCACAGGAACGACGACACCACGCAGGCAGCTGCGGCTCTGGGAGGTCGTGGCGATCTCCGTCGGCTTCATGGGTCCCGTCATGGCGATGTCGCTCAACGGCATCGGCGTGGCTGGACTGGTCGGCTCAGGGGTGCCGTTCACCTTCGTGGTCTCGTTCATCGGCACGATGCTGGTCGCCTACGCGTTCATCCGTCTGACGCGGTACATCACGCACGCTGGCTCCGTCTACGCCCTCGCCGGCACGACGCTCGGTCCGCGCGCGGGCTTCTTCGGCGGCTTCGCGCTGCTGGGCACCTACCTCTTCTTCGCCGCGTGCATCGCAGGCGCCTGCGCGGTCTTCTTCGAAGCGATGATGTCGGAGCTCGGCATCGCGATGCCGGCGTGGACGTGGATGCTCGTGCCCGTCGTCGTCGCCGTGTTCGTGCTGCTGCTGAACATCCGCGAGTCGACCGTCACCGCGCGGACGCTGCTGGGCATCGGCTTCGTCGGCATCGCCGCGATGGTCGTGCTCTCGCTCGTGATCATCGGGCGAGTCGCGTCGGGCGACGCGCCGGTCTCGACCGGGGTCGACTTCTCGGTGCTGCTTCCCGGAGATGCTCCCATCAGCGCGGTGATGACCGCCGCCGTGTTCGGCTTCCTCTCCTGGGCAGGCTTCGAATCCGGCACCTCGCTGGGCGAGGAGACGCGCAACCCGAAGCGCGTCGTGCCCATCGCGCTGCTGCTCGCGGTCGCGATCGCCGGCGTCATCTACGTGCTCGTGATGTTCGCGCAGACGATCGGCTTCGGCACCGACGCCGCGGGCATCGAGGCATTCGCCGGGGCGTCATCCACGCTCACTGCGCTCGCGTCCACCTACATCGGGCCCTGGTTCGCCGTGCTGATCTCCGTGCTGGCGTTCCTGGTCGCGTTCGCGTCGCTGCTGAGCTCGACGGCGGCGGCATCCCGTCTGCTGTTCGCGCTCGCGCGCGACGGCTTCGGACCGAAGTCTTTCGCACAGCTCAGCCCCAAGACGGGCGTGCCGGTGCGCAGCACCGTGTTCGTCGTCGTGCTCACCGTGGTGCTCGCCGTCACGCTCGGCCTGTTCGGTGCGTCGAGCGTCGACGCCTACTACTGGTATGCGACGATCGCCACGCTCTGCATGGTCGTCGCCTACGCCATGTGCTCCGTCGGCGTCATCCGCTACACGTTCAAGCGCGGCTCGCGCATTCCGAAGTGGGAGATCGTCGTGCCGGTGCTGGGTGTCGCGTTCCTCGTCTACGTCTACGCGGTCCAGATCACCGGCCAGGTCGCGCCGTACACCTACTTCCCCTGGATCGCGGGAGCCTGGTGCCTCATCGGGCTCGCGATCGTTCTGGCCAAGCCCGCACTGGCGGACCGCATCGGGTCGCGCCTCACCACCGAGGATCTGGATTGAGCATGCCCACCGAGCACCCGCGGGAGAGCGCCCCCGCACTTGACGAGCTGATCTTCGTCGCGACGACCGACATCGCCGCGCGCACCAAGGGTCGGTCGATGCGCCTGGCCGACTTCGACGAGGACACCTCGCTCGGATGGGTACCGGCGAACCTCGGCATCGGATCGCTCGGCCACATCGTCGACAACATCCCGTACGGCTCGACCGGCGATCTGCGGCTCAAGCCCGACCACTCCTCCCTGACCCGTGTCGACGGCATCCCCGGTCGCCCGCCGTTGAACATCGTCTTCGCCGATCTGATCAACACGGATGGGTCGGCCTGGGAGAGCTGCCCGCGCACGTTCCTGCGAACGGCCGTCGAGCAGCTGCGCGATGAGTTCGGCATCACCACGCGGTGCTCGTTCGAGCACGAATTCGTCGACATGAGCGCGAAGGGCGACCACCACCCGTTCTCGCTGCAGGCCTTCCGCAACGCGGAGCCGATCGGCTCCACGCTCATGACCGTGCTGCACCGCGCCGGGCTCGAGCCGGAGACGTGGCTGCCCGAGTACGGTCGCCACCAGTACGAGATCACCGTCGCACCCACCGACCCTGTGGCTGCCGCAGATCGCGCGATCCTCGTGCGCGACATCGTGCACGACCTCTTCGCCGCCCACGGGCGCGAGGCAACCTTTGCGCCGATGGTGGCACCGGGCGAGACCGGCAACGGCGTTCACGTGCACTTCGGACTCGACGACGAGGATGGCAACACGCTCGTCTTCGACCCCTCGCGCCCTGGCCGCATCTCGCAGCGCGCTGGCAGCTTCGCCGCCGGCATCATCCGGCACGGGCCGGCGATGGCTGCGCTGTTTGCGCCGCTCGCCACGAGCTACCTGCGACTCGCGCCGCACAACTGGTCGACCGCCCGCGCCTTCCTCGGCCTGCAGAACCGCGAGGCGCTGCTGCGCATCTGCCCGACCAACGAGAGCGATGGTCGTGACCCGAGTGGGCAGCTGCACTTCGAGTTCCGCGGTGGCGACATCGGCGCCAACCCGTGGATCCTGCTCGGCACGATTCTGCGCGCGGGCATGCAGGGTCTGCGCGAGAGCCTCGAGACCCCCGAGATCGTCGAGGGGGAGCTCGACCTGGACGGCACGCACGCGAGCCTGGCGCGACTGCCGCGAGACCTCGCGGAGGCCATGGACGTGCTGCGCAGCGACGAGATCGTCTCGGGCTGGTTCTCGCCAGCGCTTCTCGCCACCTACGAGGCGATCAAGCGCGATGAGTTCGCGTCGGTGCAGACCAAATCGCTGGCGGAGCAGTGCGAGGTCTACACCCGTGTCTACTGACCTGCCCACGGATGCGACGGCGCTGGACGACATCCCGCTGCTGGATCATCACTGCCACGGCGTGATCACGAGCCCGCTGGAGCGGCCCGCCTTCGAAGACCTGATCACCGAGTCTGACTGGGCAGCCCCGGCGGGCACGACGCACTTCGACACCCAGGTCGGTTTCGCGATCCGCCGATACTGCGCGCCGGTGCTGGGCCTCGAGCCGTTCGCGGACCCGGATGCATATCTGGCACGCCGCCGCGAGCTCGGGGTCGAGGCGAGTGAACGGCTGCTGCGTTCCTCCGGCATCAGCGACTACTGCATCGAGACCGGTCACCGCGGTGACGAGATCCTCGACCCTGCGGGGATGGCCGCGGCCGGAGCGGCACGGTCGCACGAAGTCGTGCGGCTGGAGCGCCTTGCCGAGGAGCTCATGCTCGAGGGGTGTGCTGCGGACGGCTTCACGGCGGCGTTCGGCCGACTGCTCGACGAGCGCCTGGCGCACGCAATCGGGGTGAAGTCGATCGCCGCCTACCGGATCGGGCTCGACTTCGATGGCGCGCGGCCCGCCGATGCAGCGGTCGTTACCGCGGTGCGTGGTTGGCGCGAGCAGATCGGACATGGCGCGGCCGTGCGGCTCGACAGCCCGGTCATCATCCGACACCTGCTGTGGGCGGCCGTTGACCGTGGCTGCGCGATCCAGTTCCACGTCGGCTACGGCGACGCCGACGTCGATCTGCATCGATGCAGCCCGCTGCTCCTCACCGAGTTCCTGCGACGGACGCGCGAGTCCGGCGCGACGATCATGCTGCTGCACTGCTACCCGTTCCACCGCGAGGCCGGGTATCTCGCGCAGGTCTTCCCGCACGTCTACTTCGATGTCGGGCTCGCCATCAACTACACCGGCGCCCGGTCGAGCGAGGTGATCGCCGAGACGCTCGAGCTCGCGCCGTTCCACAAGATCGTGTTCTCCTCTGACGCGTTCGGGGTCGCCGAGCTCTACTACTTGGGCGCGCTGCTGTTTCGTCGAGGTCTCCAGCAGGCCCTCGATGTGTTTGCCGATCGGGATGGCTGGCCGCCCGAGGAACGTCGCCGTGTGGCTGAGCTCATCGCGTGGGGAAACGCGCGCCGTGCCTACGGGCTGGACGCTCCGGCGAAGGCCGACGGCTCGTGAACGCCAGCGTGACCGAGCTGGCAGAGCTCGCGACGCAGTGGAGCGCCGCGCTCGAGCGGATGCTGCCGGCCGCGATCCAGCTGCGCCATGAGCTGCATGCCGCACCACAGGTCTCTGGCAGCGAACATCCGACGACCGCGCGGATCGCGCGGGAGCTGGACACGGTGATCCGCTTCGAGCCGGTCGCCGACGCGGGCGGCGTCGGGCGGATCGGTCCGCAGGATGGGCCGTCGATCGCCCTTCGAGCAGAGCTCGACGCGCTGCCGATGACCGAGACAACCGGCGCGTCGTTCTCGGCCGAGGGCGAGGCGATGCATGCATGCGGTCACGACGTCCACCAGGCCGCGCTGGTGGCGCTGCTGAGCGCTGCCGCCGGCCTGGAGCTGCCCGTCGGGCTCGTGGCGCTGCTCCAGCCGCGGGAGGAGAGCTACCCATCGGGCGCGCTCGACATCGTGCGGGGCGGGGTGCTGCCGAGACATGACATCGCCCACGTGATCGCCGCGCACGTGCATCCGGGTGTGCGCGTGGGTGCCGTCGCGGTCGGCGGCGGCTTCATCAACGCTGCTGCCGACGAGATCGAGGTGCGAATCGAGGGCCGCGGCGGTCACGGTGGCTACCCGCACGAGGGCTCCGACACGGTCGCCGCCATCGCCCACATCGCTCTCGCGATCCCGGAGGTGGTCCGTCGCACGGTCGCGCCGCTGGATCCGGCGATCATCAGCGTCGGTACGATGAGCGCGGGGGAGGGCGCGGCGAATGTGCTGCCCGCTTCGGCACGCCTGTTCGCGACCATGCGCACCACCGATCCGGCCGACCGGGAGCCGCTGTTCGACGCGGTCCGAGTCATGGCGGAGCGCACCGCAGAGGCCTTCGGCACGCGTGCGGAGGTGACCCGGACGGAGGGGGAACCCGTCCTGGTGAACGACTCGGGCCTCGCACTCGGCGCCGACGAATGGCTCGCGCAGCTGAGCGTCGACGGCGCGGAGCCGATGCGATCGCTCGGCGCGGACGACTTCTCCTACTTCAGCGAAGCGGTGCCCTCATTGATGATGTTCGTCGGGGTCGAGACCGCAGGACAGGAGTCGCAGCCGCCGCTGCACCACCCCCGATTCCTGCCCGGCGACGAGGCCGTCGGCGCCGTTGCGCGCGCGCTGCTGGCCGGGTACCTCGCCGCAGCCGAACGGGTGCTCGACATCGACCACCACCGGAGCCAGTTCGCTCGGGTCACAGGAGAGCGATCGTGAGCGCGCGAGACGTGTCGACTGCTGAGGAGCTGGTCGCCCGTGACGCGCGAGTGATCGCGGGCGTGGAGCGGCTGCGCTTCTTCCCGCTCGTGGCGATCTCCGGGAACGGCGAGATGCTCGTCGAGCCTGGCGGACGAGAGCTGCTCGACCTCAGTGCGAGTTGGACGGCTGCCGGATTCGGCTATGGCAATCCTGCGATCGTCGCGGCGATCGCGGCAGCCGCCGCGAATGCGCCTGGCGCCTCGATCCTCTCTGGCACGCATCCCGACGCCGTGGCGCTCGCCGAGGAGCTGCTCGAGCTCGTGCCGGCGCGGGTGCCAGGGCGACCGCGACGTGTCTATCTGGGGCATGCGGGCACCGACGCCAATGACGTCGCGCTGCGCGGGTGCCGCCATGCGACCGGCCGGCCGGGCGTCCTGGCGTTCGAGCGCGGCTACCACGGGGGCTTCGGATCGGCGCAGGGCGTCTCAGGCGTCCATGTGGACGCGGGCGCGACCGCAGATCCGGGCGCGGTGTTCCTGCCATACCCGGATCCTTACCGCCCGCACACCGGCGACGCGAGCACGGTCGTCGACGACGTGCTGGAGCAGGCGGCCGCAACGCTCGCGCTGGGCACGACCGCCGCCGTGATCGTCGAGCCCCTGCAGTCCGATGGCGGGCTCATCGTGCCGCCGCCTCGCTTCCTCTCGGGCCTGCGAGCGCTCAGCGATGAGCATGGTGCGTACTTGATCGTCGACGAGGTGAAGGTCGGGCTCGGCCGGACGGGGCGCACTCACGCGTTCGAGCACGCGGGCATCCTCCCCGACGTCGTCACGCTCGGCAAAGCGCTCGGGAACGGGATGCCGCTGTCAGCCGCGGTCGGCCCCGCCGAGGTGCTTGACGAGCCAGCGGCATCCGCCCTCATGACCACGATCGGCAATCCGATCTCGTGCGCAGCGGGCCGAGCCGTGCTGGAGATCGTGCGTGCCGGCGGTGCAACGCGCAACGCGCACGCCCGTGGCGCGCAGCTGCGCGGCCTGCTTGAGGAGTACGCACGCAGCGAGCGCCCCGGCGCCGAGCACGTCGGTGACGTGCGAGGACTCGGCCTCTCGCTCGGCGTCGAGCTCGTCGTCGGCCGTGACGATCGCACACCGGCCGCGCAGCTGACGGCAAAGGCCGCATACCGAGCATGGGAGCTGGGCGCCGTGGTCTATCCGGTGCGCGGCAACGTGCTGGAGCTCACGCCAGCCCTGACGATCTCTGCGACCGCCATCGATCACGCGGCTGCGATCGTCGCGCAGGCGATCGACGACGCGTCAGCCGGCGCGGTGTCCGACGCGCAGATTGAGCCGTACCGCGGCTGGTAGCGCGACGCATCTGCCGCGACGGGCCGGTGCGCTCACGCGCCCGTGAACCCGGTCGGCTGGTCGGGCATCGTGCGCCCGCGCATGCTCTCGATGGCTTCGAGCCGTCGCCTGCCGGCCTCGCCCAGTGCATCGGTGACACCCGCGATGACCGCTTCGACGAGCGCCAGCGCCGGTACGAGTGAGTCGAACGGCGATGGCGCGTGGACCTCCGCCGGCAGCACCGTGGCGGCGACATCCGCCGCAGGCGACAGCCATCGGTCGGTGAACAGGACGATCTCGGCACCGCGCTCGGATGCCTGCTGTGCGACATTGATGACCTGCGAATCGTAGCGACGGTAGTCGAATACCACGAGCACGTCGCCAGGGCGCACGTCCGAGATGGCTGCCAGTCGAGCGAGCTCGGAGTCATCGATCACGACGACGTCGCGACGGAGGAGCGCCAGGTGTGCTCCGAGGTACTCCGCGAGCATGCGGCTGAACCGTCCGCCGAGCAGCGCGATCCGCTGGCGTGACTCCGACAGCAGAACCACAGCACGATCGAACTCGCTCTGCGGTAGATCGTCGAGCGTGCTGGCGATCCCGGTGGAGAAGATGCGCGCAGCCCGAGCCAGATCATCGGCGCTCGGCTGCAGTTCGGCTCGCCCGTACTGCTCGAGCGGGGAGCCGAGTCGCTCGTGCACCTCGCGCATCAGCCGTCGCTGGAAGTCGGGGTAGCCGGTGAACCCCAGTCGGGTGACGAACCGGACGACTGTCGGCGGACTCACGCCCGCACGTCGGGCGAGCTCTGCGACCGTCTCGAGACCCGCGATCGGATAGTTCGCGAGCAGTGTTCTGCCGACCTTGCGCTCGCCGGCGCTGAGCGACTCGAGAGCATCGCGAACGATCGCACTGAGCGTGCTGCCGCCCGCGTGATCGGAACTGCTCACCATCGTCCGCCTCTCGGTCTGCAACTGACCGTACAGGCCAGCGGCGCACACATAGCCGTCGGCTCGTCAGGGCTGTCGCAGCTTCCGTGCCGTTGCGACGGCTCACTTCGCGAACAGGTTGCCAGGTACTTGAGCGCCCAGTCGATGGCCACCGTGACGACGGTGCCGCGGACCGGACATGGCGGCGAGCTACTCATGGGCGCCTTGGCTCTCCGTGGGCTCCGGGCATCGCGTCGAAGTCGGGGCGCGCGATCCGGATCGGGGCTGGGGGGAGGGTGCGGGTGGGCGCCAGCCGGCTACGCCCGGTCGGCGCTCACCTGGTCCGCGCTCGCCTGGTCCGCGCTCGACTGCTCGGCTGAGGCCTGCTCGGCGATCTTCGCGTGCACCTCCTCCATGTCGAGCTCGCGCACTGCACCGATCAGCTGCTCCAGCTGCGGCCCCGGCAGGGCCCCGGCCTGGGAGAAGACGAGCACGCCATCGCGGAACGCCATGAGCGTCGGGATCGACGTGATCTGGAACCCCGCGGCAAGCTCCTGCTCCGCCTCGGTGTCGATCTTGCCGAACACGATGTCGCTGTGCTGCTCCGAGGCCTGCTCGAAGATCGGGCCGAACTGCCTGCACGGACCGCACCACGCGGCCCAGAAGTCGAGCAGCACGATGCCGCCATCGGTGATCGTCTGCTCGAGCGTGTCCTTGGTGATCTCTGTCGTAGCCATCAGACCATCCTCTACGCCGCACAGGCGAAACTCCAGCAGGTTCGCCATGAGCGAGCATGAGCGAGCAGGAGCGCTCGAACGCGACCGCGGATCTGCTGCCGCCCGACCGCGCCCCGCCCTCCGGGAGCGAACGATGTGAGAGGGCGGTCTTCTGATATCAGATACCAAACGAAGATGAGGCGACGGGCATCGTCGCGAAGAGGAGCACACATCATGCGAGGAACCACGATCGTCACGGTCCTGCTGGCCAGCACGCTGCTGCTGCAGGGCTGCGCAGCTGCGGAGCAGACCGAGCCGAGCGAGCCGGCGGCCACCGTGGAGCAGACCGCTGCACCCACCGCTGCCGAGTCTGCGGAGCCGACGACCGAAGCGCCCGAGGCGAGCGAGCAGGCCGAGACGGCCACCACCTACGACGTGCGCGTGGTGCACGAGGATGCCGACGAGATCGTCATGCTGCTCGACAGGGATCAGGTGGCGCTCGCTGCTGGCGTCGACGTCGCCGAGGGTTCGATCGATGAGATCCTCTCGACGCTCTCCAACGCAAGCGTGTGGGAGGCCAACGCCACGACGCAGCCGCACGCGCAGCCGATCGCCGAGGCGTTCAGCGGCGAGCGCGACCGTGCCCAGGGCGTGCTGCGCGCGATGCTCGGCAACAGTGATGCGAAGATGAAGCTCTACGTGCGGCACGAGGGCTCGCAGAGCTTCGCGCACGTCGAAGTGGGCAACTGAGACACAGCCCGTGATGGGCCGAAGCGTTAGAGCCTCTGCCCCGGCGGGAACGCAGCACGAGCGCTCGCCGCACCCCTCATAGACTGCACGGCATGGACCTCGCCGTCATCGCCAGCATCGCGGCCGCGCTCGCGGCTGCGGTGCACGGCTACATCTTCGTCCTCGAGGCGCTGCGGTGGGAGGCGCCCGGCACGAGGCGGATCTTCGGCACCACTTCCGAGCAGGCGGCGCAGTCCAAGCAGCTCGCCGGCAATCAGGGGGTCTACAACCTGCTGCTCGCCGTCGCCGCGATCGCGGGCGTGCTCGCGATCCTCGCCGGAGCGCGGCTCGCCGGTATCGCGGTGCTGCTGACTGCGACCGGCATCATGCTCACTGCCGCGCTCTATCTGGTCGTCTCCGACCGCACGAAGGCTCGTGCAGCCGTTGTGCAGGGGCTCTTCCCCGCGATCGCGGTGGTCACTGGCCTCATCGCGCTCGGTCAGGTGGTCTGATGGGGCACCGCCTGCGCTGTGCGGCGCGCCTGGCTCTCGGCGGCGCGCTGATGTTCGCCGGGATCAGCCACCTGACGTTCGCGCGCGAGGACTTCCGTGCGCAGGTGCCGCACATCGTCGTCGAGCTCGCGCCGCTCGACGAGGACGGCGTGGTGCTGGTCTCCGGCGTGGTGGAGGTGGTGCTGGGCAGCGCCATCGCGTTCGCGCCGCGCCGCATCCGGCCGCTGGTCGGCTCGGCCGCTGCCGCGTTCTTCGCGACGGTCTTCCCGGGCAACGTCGCGCAGTGGATCAATCACCGCGACGCCTTCGGTCTCGACACCGACGAGCGGCGTTTCGGCCGCCTGTTCTTCCAGCCCGTGCTCATGGCCTGGGCGCTCTGGTCGACGCGCGACCGGCGCAGCTGACGCGACCGGCTGTCGGCCGGGTCACGGTGCTCACGGGTCGAGCGAGCCGTCGGGGGCTCGGCTCGAGCCCCGGCACCCTCCGCGCGGCGGTCACTGACGTCGGGGGAGCGGAATGATCCCGAAGAGCTTGCGCTTCGCGCCGCCAGGTCGGCGCCGAGCGCCGTCGTTGCGCTCTCTCGCGTCGTCGGCCTCTCGTTCGTCGTCGGCGCGGCGTTCGTCGCTCTCGCGCTCGTCGTCCTGCCGAGCTGCTTCTGCGGCGTGCAGCGCGCGCAGCGCTCGTCCGTCCGCCTCGAGATCATCGCGCGCCGCAGCCATCTTCTCCACCTTCTTCGTGCCGCGCGGGGGCAACTGGATCATCGACTCTGCGGCGATGCCCGCCTGCAGCTGCCGCGCGCGCTCGACCTCGGCGTCCACCTCGGCACCCAGCAACAGCACGATGTTGAAGATCCACAGGGCGAACAGCAGCGCCATGACGCCGCCGATCGCGCCGTATGCGCTGTAGCCCGACGACACCGCGAAGTAGATCGAGAGCGCTACGGATGCGAGCGCGATGCCGACGATCGCGACGATCGAGCCGATGCTCACCCACGTGAACTTCGGCTGCTGCAGGTTCGGCGCGAGGTAGTAGAGGAGCGCGATCATCAGGATGACCAGCGCGAGCATCACGGGCCACTTGACCCATGCCCAGATCGGCAGGAAGGTCTGCGTCATGAACGCGAGCACGCTCCCGAGCCCGAGCGGTTCGGCGAGCGGGCCGAGCACGCCGGTGACGAGGGCCTCGTTCAGCGCGATCGAGACCAGGATGAGCACGACGCCGACCAGCAGCGCCACGGTGATGAGGAGCATCGTCGCGGTCTGCTTGATGAAGCCGCGGCCCTCCTCGATGCCGTAGACGATGTTCATGCACCGGGAGAAGGCCTTCACGTACGCGGATGCCGACCAGACCGCCGTCGCGACGCCGATGATGAGCGCGATCACGCCGCCGGTCGCGGAGTCGGTCATCGTCTGCACCAGGTTGCTGACGATCGGCTGCGCGTCCTCGGGGACGAGCTGCACGATGTCGTCGAGGAGCGACGTCACCGTCTGCGCATTGTTCGCCAGCACGAGCGTGATGATCGAGAACACCGCGAGCAGGGCCGGCGCGAGCGAGAGCACCATGTAGTAGGTGAGCGTCGCTGCCAGATCCGTGGCGTGGTCGCTGCTGAACTCCTTCAGCGCCCGCTTGAACGCGTACTTCCAGCTCGCGCCTTCGAGCTTGGGCGGATCGTCCGGCTTCGCGTCGTGATCCGGAGCCGGCGCGTTCGCGGCGTCGAGGGTGGCGTCAATGGGGTCTCTGCTCGACACGAAGTTGCCTCTCGCCCTGTGAACGGTGGTGGGGCAGAACTGTACCCCAGCGCACTCCCACGTCCCTGGGCGCCAGCGCCCGCCGGTGCGCTGACCGGCTAGTAGGAGTCGGTCTGTGTGCCGGTGCGCCGCAGCCGCGCCACCGCCGCCTCCGAGCCTCGCGCCATAAGCGTCACGTCGGCGGAGACGAACACGAAGGATGCGCCTCGCGCGATGCAGCGGTCGGCGTCCGCCTCAGCGAACGTGTTCACGCCCACGGGCTTCCCGGCCGCGAGCACCGTGTCGATCACGGCATCCACCGCCTCTACGACCGCCCGCTCGGATGCGCGCCCGGGGTAGCCCATCGAGCCAGCCAGGTCGGCCGGCCCGACGAACACCGCGTCGACGCCGTCGACGGCTGCGATCTCGGCGGCGTTCGCCGCCGCATCCGCCGTCTCGATCTGCACGGTCACCGACACGTGCCGATCGGCATCCTGCACATAGCCGCCGATGCGGCCCCAGCGCGACGACCGCGCGAGCGCAGAGCCGATGCCGCGCACGCCCTCTCGCGAACCAGCGACCCCGGGGTAGCGGGCGGCGCGAACCGCAGCCCGCGCATCGTCGGCGCTCGAGACCATCGGCACCAGCACGTTCTGCGCGCCCAGGTCGAGCACCTGCTTGATGGTCACCGGATCGTTCCACGGCACCCGCACGATGGTCGTGACCGGGTAGCCGGCGGCGGCCTGCAGGATCGGCAGCATCTCCGAGATCGAGATGGGGCCGTGCTCGCCGTCGACGAGCAGCAGGTCGGCGCCGGAGCCCGCCATGATCTCGGCCGCCACGGCGCTGCCGGATGCGTTCCAGAGGCCGACGAGCGGCGCGTCAGCGGCGGCGAGGGCGTCGCGGAAGGTGCTCACCGGAACGCCACCTCGACCGTGCCCATGTCCTGGTACTCGGCCCGCACCACGTCGCCCGGCTGCACCCAGACGGGCCGGGTGAACGACCCGGCGAGGATGAGCTCGCCCGCCTCCAGGCGGTCGCCGTGCTGCGCGAGCTTGCCCGCCAGCCAGGCGACGCCGAGCGCCGGATGCCCGAGCACGCCACCGGAGACGCCGGTCTCGATGATCTCGTCGTTCACCTTGCAGAGCGCGCCGATCCACGACAGGTTGCGGTCGCGCGGCCCGATCTCGTGATCGCCGACGACGACCGCGCCGAGCGCCGCGTTGTCGCTGATCGTGTCGACGATCGTGCGGCCGTCAAGCTCGATGTGCGAATCCAGGATCTCGAGCGCCGGCACCACAGCCTCGGTGGCGTCGAGCACCTGGTCGACCGTGAGGCCCTCGCCCTCCAGCGGCGCGTTCAGCACGAACGCCAGCTCGACCTCGACGCGCACGTTCGACCACTGGGCGTGCTCGACCGACTCGCCCGACCGGTAGGTCTGGTCGGCGAAGATGACCCCGTAGTCGGGCTCCGTGATGCCGGTGGCGAACTGCATCGCCTTGCTGGTGAGGCCGATCTTGCGCCCCACGAGCCGCGCGCCGCCCTGCTCCCGGCGCGTGCGCCAGATGCGCTGCACCGCGTAGGAGTCCTCGATCGTGGCCTCCGGGAAGCGCGTCGAGATCTTCTCGATCATGCCGCGCGAGCGAGTGGCCTCCGCGAGCTCGTCAGCCAGCTGCCGCACCGTGACGTCGTCGAGGCCGCGGCCGGGGCCGGCGGGCTCGACCGGAGCAGGTCCGGCGCTCAAACCTGGTTGCCCATCTTGAAGCCGATCTCCTCGGCCGGCTCGCCCTTCAGCGCGTCGCCGGGGGCGCGGGTGTAGGAGAAGCCGTCGGCGCCGACCGTCACGGCCATCTCGCTCGCGTCGGTGCGCTCGATGACGGGCTGCGGGTTGCCGTCGAGATCGAGCACGAGCGAGGCCTCGGTGTACCAGGAGGGCACGACCGGGTTGCCCCACCAGTCGCGCCGCTGGTTGTCGTGCACATCCCAGGTGACCGTCGGGTTGTCGGGGTCGCCGGTGTAGTAGTCCTGCGTGTAGATCTCGACGCGGTGGCCGTCCGGATCGAGGATGTAGAGGTAGAACGCGTTCGAGACGCCGTGACGGCCGGGGCCTCGCTCGATGCGGTCCGAGATGCGCAGAGCGCCCATCTTGTCGCAGATCTGGATGATGTTGTGCTTCTCGTGCGTCGAGAACGCGATGTGGTGCATGCGCGGCCCGTCGCCACCGGTGAGCGCCGTGTCGTGCACGGTCTGCTTGCGGTGCATCCAGGCGGCGTAGGTCACGCCCTGGTCGTCCTGGATATCCTCCGAGACGCGGAAGCCGAGATCCTCCAGGTAGGCGCGACCGCGCGGCACGTCGGGGGTGACCTGGTTGAAGTGGTCGAGGCGCACGAGCTCGCCCGCCGAGTAGAGGTCGTAGCGCTGCGTGAGCCGCTCGACGTGCTCGGTGGCGTAGAAGAACTCGTAGGGGAAGCCCAGCGGATCCTCGACCCGCACGCTGTCGCCGAAGCCCTTCTGGAAGCCGTCGGCACGCCGCTCGGTGCGGCAGCCGAGCTCCCGGTAGTAGGCCTCGGCGGCGTCGACGTCCTCGGGCGTCCGCACGCGGTAGGCGAAGGCGGCGACAGCGGCGACCGGGCCCTTGCGCAGCACAATGTTGTGGTGGATGAATTCCTCGAACGACCGCAGGTAGATCGCCTCGTCGTCCTCCTCCGTCACGTGCAGGCCGAGCAGGTCGACGTAGAACTTCCGGCTCGCCTCGAGGTCGGTGACCACGAGGTCCATGGCCGCGCAGCGCACGATGTCGGGTGCGGGCACCGAGGGCGTTGGGATCTTCTCGCTCATGATTGCTTCTCCTTCGAAGTCTGTCGGTTCAGGTGCTGGCACGGCTCAGGCGGATGCGCCGAAGCGCACGGTGTGGACGTCGCCGAGCGTGATGTGCACGGCCTGCTGGTCGCTGTAGAAATCGAGCGAGCGGTAGCCGCCCTCGTGTCCGAGACCCGATGCCTTCACGCCGCCGAACGGGCTGCGCAGGTCGCGCACGTTGTGGCTGTTGAGCCACACCATGCCGGCCTCCACGTTCTGCGAGAACAGGTGGGCGCGTCGGAGGTCGTTGGTCCAGATGTAGGCGGCGAGGCCGTAGCGCGTGTTGTTCGCGAGCTCGAGCGCCTCCTCGTCGGAGTCGAACGGCGTGATCGAGACGACCGGGCCGAAGATCTCCTCCTGGAAGATGCGAGCGTCAGGAGCGACATCCGCGAACACCGTGGGGGAGACGAAGTTCCCCTCCGGGAACGCATCGGGGCGGCCGCCGCCGGCGAGCAGACGACCCTCCTGCTTGCCGATCTCGACGTACGACATGACCTTGTCGAAGTGCTCCGGGTGCACGAGCGCGCCCACCTCGGTCGCAGGGTCGTGCGGGTCGCCGACCACGATGTTCTTCGCGCGCTCGGCGTAGCGCTCGAGGAACTCCTCGTAGATCGAGCGCTCGACCAGGATGCGGCTGCCGGCCGTGCAGCGCTCGCCGTTCAGCGAGAACACGCCGAACAGGGTCGAGTCGATCGCGGCGTCGAGGTCCGCATCGGCGAAGACCACGGCGGGGCTCTTGCCGCCGAGCTCCATCGAGAGTGCCTTCAGATGGGGCGCTGCGTTGCCGAAGATGAGCTTGCCCGTGCTCGACTCGCCGGTGAACGAGATGAGCGGCACGTCGGGGTGCTTGACGAGCGCGTCGCCGGCGGTCTCGCCGAAGCCGTTGACGAGGTTGAAGACGCCACGGGGCAGCTCGGCCTCCTCGAAGATCCCCGCCCACAGCGACGCCGAGAGCGGCGTGAACTCGGCAGGCTTCAGCACCACGGTGCAGCCGGAGGCGAGCGCGGGGCCGAGCTTCCAGGACTCGAGCATGAACGGCGTGTTCCACGGCGTGATGAGCCCAGCGACGCCCTTGGGCTTGCGGTTGACGTAGTTCACCTGGCTGCCGGGCACCTTGTACGCGTCGTCGCGCCCCGCGACGATCAGGTCGGCGAAGAAGCGGAAGTTCTCGGCGGCGCGCTGCGCCTGGCCGCGCGCCTGCGTGATGGGCAGGCCCGAGTCCCATGACTCGAATTGCGCGAGCTCCTGGTCGCGCGACTCCACGATGTCGGCGATGCGGCTGAGGATGCGGGCGCGCTCGCGGTTCTTCATGCGGGGCCACGGGCCCTCCTCGAACGCGCGCGTTGCGGCGGCGACGGCGAGGTCGATGTCGGCCTGCTTGCCGGAGGCCGCGATCGTGTAGTCCTCGTTCGTGACCGGGTTCAGCACGCCGAAGGTCTCGCCGTCGACCGAGGGAACGCGCTCGCCGTCGATGTAGTGGGGGATCAGGTCGGGGATGCCTGCGGGCTGGTTCGCCATGATGGCTCCTTCTCGGTCGGGTCGGTCTGTGGGGAGGGTTCGGGGATCCGCGGCCGAGGCCGCGTCGCTCATTCGGATGGCGCGGTCGGGCGGTGGAAGTAGGCGTCGGGCGTCGCGAGCCGGTGGTGGCGCACGGCGAGCTCGATGCTGCGCGGGTCGGCGCCGTCCTCGATGAGGGCGAGGATGGCCTCGTGCTCGTCGACCGACGGCAGGGCACGGCCGGGCACGAACGAGAACGTGGACTGGCGCAGTCGCGCAAGGCGCCGCCAGCAGGTGTCGATGACGTCGGCGAGCACGGCGTTGGGAGCGACGTCGCTGAGCCGCCGGTGGAACGCCTCGTTCAGCGCCGTGAACTGCACGGGGTCGAACGCCGTGAGCGAGTGCCGCATCTGCTCGTTGATCGCGCGCGCTTCGTCGACGTCGGCCTTGGAGTAGAGGCCCGCGGCCAGGGAGATGGCGGCGCCCTCGACGAACGAGAGCGTCTCCATGGTGTCGTGGTACTCGAGCTCGTCGATCTCGGCCACGCGCGCGCCGATGTTCCGCTCGAAGGTCACGAGACCCTCTGCCTCGAGGCGGCGGATCGCTTCCCGTACGGGGACGACGCTCATCTCGAGCTCGCGACCGAGCGCATCGAGCACCAGTCGGTACCCCGGGGAGTAGGTGCCGCTCACGATGCGATCGTGCAGCAGCGTGTAGGCTCGCTGCGACTTCGACGGAGCGATCGCTCCGCCGGCCTCGGTCAGTGCAGCCGCCTTCGCCGATCTCGTCCTCATTGGCCGTCCGCCTCCGACAGGGTCGCCTCGTACTTCGCGCGCCACTCGGCGTTCATGGGGAAGAGGCCTTCGATGCGCTCACCGGCGTCCATCTGCTGAGCGATGAACTCCTCGGCGCGCTCGGCCGCGATGCACTCGGCGACCAGCTCGCGCGCGATGGCGGGCGGGATGACGAGCAGGCCGTCGCCGTCGCTGACGATCACGTCACCGGGCTGCACGGTCGTGCCGCCGCACGCGATCGTCTCGTCGTAGCTCCACGGCACGTGCAGGCGGCCGAGCACGGCGGGGTGCCCGCCGCCGTGGTAGGTCGGCACACCGATCTCGGTGACGACGTCGAGGTCGCGCACGGCGCCGTCGGTGATGATGCCCGCAGCGCCGAGGTGTCGGGCGCGCAGCGCCAGGATGTCGCCGAAGGTGCCAGCGCGATTGTCGCCGCGAGCCTCCATGACGACCACGTCGCCCGGGTGCAGGTCATCGAAGAGCCGCTTCTGCGCGTTGTAGCCGCCGCCGTGGGTCTCGAACAGATCCTCGCGGTTCGGCACGTAGCGCAACGTGCGGGCGGTGCCGATGATGCGCGTGCCGGGCTGCGTCGGCCGCAGGCCGTCGATGGAGACGTTGTTGAGGCCGCGCTTGCGCAGCGCCGAGGAGAGGGTCGCGAGGGCGACGCTCGCGAGCTGCGCGCGCAGCTCGTCGTCGAGCACCGGGGCAGCCGCGTCCTGGAACTCGGCGACAGGACGACCGGACGCATCGGCCCACTGCTCCGGCGTCGGCTTCGGCTGGGCGGAGTACGGCGGGAGCTGCTGCTCGCCCACGCGCACCGTGGAGGCGAGGCGGCCGGTCGAGACCTGCTGGCCATCCACCGTCGTCGCCGACACCTCGACCTCGACCCGCTGGCCGGGGGCGAAGGTGGAGGCGTTCGCGGGCGTGCCGGTGAGGATGACGTCGCCGGGCTCGAGGGTGACGAGCTGCGACAGGTCGCTGACGATCTGCGCGAGCGAGAAGATGAGCGTCGCGGTCGAGTCGGCCTGCACGAGCTCGCCGTCGAGCCAGGTGCGCACCTCGATCGCGTTCGGGTCGAGCTGCGTTGCGTCCAGCAGCGTCGGGCCGATCGGCGTGAAGCCGTCGCCGCCCTTGGAGCGGATGTTCGAGCCCTTGTCGACCCAGCGCAGGTCGAACACGCCCAGATCGTTGGATGCGGTGACGTGCGCGACGTGCCCCCACGCATCCGCCTCGCTCACGGCGCGGGCTGCGGATCCGATCACGATCGCGATCTCGCCCTCGAAGCCGAAGATCTCCGTGCCCGCCGGCGCGACCATCTCGCCGCCGGTGGAGAGGGAGGTGGCTGGCTTCAGGAAGTAGCCGGGCGCCTCAGGCGTGCGGCCCTTCTGGGCTGCGCGCGCCGCGTAGCCGATGTGCATCGCGAAGATCTTCGACGGCCGCGTGCCGAGCAGCTGCCAGGCGTCGACTGCGGTCTGGGGGGCGCCCTGTTGGGGCTGCGACGATGCATCCATGCGGGCATCGTATACGATTCCGAATCTGGTCTGCAAGAGGCTGACGATGCGGATCTCGCCCCACGCGGCGCTCCGGGCGACACGCCCCCTTGACGGTCGTGGATGAAATCGTATATGTTCCTGCCAGTCCATGGCGCAGGCCGCACCCCGCTACTGACGAAGGAGTCAGCGTGTCCCACAGCCCCACGCACACGAGCACGAGCGAGCGCAACAGGGTGCTCGCCGCTGTCGTCGTCGGCACCACCATCGAGTGGTACGACTTCTTCATCTACGCCTTCATGGCGAACCTGGTCTTCGCGCAGCTCTTCTTCGAGCCGGCCGGGGAGGGCCTCGGCCAGATCATCTCGCTGGTCACCATCGGCATCTCGTTCCTGTTCCGGCCTCTCGGCGCGTTCCTCGCCGGTCACTTCGGCGACCGGCTCGGCCGTCGTCCGATGCTCGTGATCACCCTGCTGCTCATGGGCGCCGCGACCACGCTCGTCGGTGCGCTGCCCACGTATGAGCAGATCGGCATCCTGGCGCCGATCCTCCTCATGCTGCTGCGCATCCTGCAGGGGCTCTCCGCCGGCGGCGAGTGGGGCGGCGCCGTGCTGATGGCGATCGAGCACTCCCCGACGCACCGCCGCGGTCTGTTCGGCTCCTTCGTGCAGTCGGGTGTGCCGCTCGGCATGCTGATCGCGACCGGTGTGCTGGCGGGCGTTCGTGCCATCTTCGAGGGCGACTCGTTCCTCGAGTGGGGCTGGCGCATCCCGTTCTTCGTCTCGATCATCCTCGTGGTCGTCGGCTACATCGTGCGTCGCGCGGTCGAGGAGTCGCCCGTCTTCCTGGAGATCAAGGAGACAGCGCAGCAGGAGTCCGCTCCCATCAAGCAGGTGTTCACGAAGTACGGCACGATCGTGCTGCTGTGCGCGATGGTCTTCATGGGCAACAACGCGGTCGGCTACATGACCACCGGTGGCTACATCCAGGGCCTCGCCTCGCGCCCGACCGACGCGGGCGGGTACGGCTTCGACCCGGTCGGCGTGCAGCTGGCGAACCTGGCGGGCGCTGTGTCGTGGCTGGTGTTCACCTTCATCGCCGGCTGGCTCTCGGACCGCATCGGTCGCAAGCCGCTCTACCTGATCGGCTGGGTGACCCTCGCCGTGGGCGTGGTGCCGCTGTTCACGCTCACCGCGCAGGGCGTCGGGGGCGTGGCGATCGCCACCACGATCCTGGGCGTGGGCCTCGGCCTCACCTACGGCGCGCAGGCTGCCTGGTACGCCGAGTCGTTCCCGGCCTCGGTGCGGTTCTCGGGCGTCTCGATCGCCTACGCGATCGGTGCGGTGTTCGGTGGCGCGTTCGCGCCCACCATCGCGCAGGCGCTGCTGCAGGCCACCGGTTCCACCTGGTCGATCGTCGTCTACCTGCTCGGCATGGTCGTGCTCGCGGTCGTCGGCACGCTGCTGCTGCGCGACCGCTCGCAGATCCCGCTCACGATCGAGTTCGAGCACGGCGGCAACTGGGAGGACTGGAAGAAGGGCGACGGCGACCCCGCCGGTGTCGCCTCCGGCGCTGCGCGCGACAGCCGCTGAACCGCCGCGAGGAGGGGATCCGCTTCGGCGGGTCCCCTCCTCTCGCTGTGGCTTCGACCCCGAACCGTGCGGTGCACGCATCGGCAAGACGGTCGCCGTGATTCGCTAGCCCCTCCCATCGCGCCTCTGTGAGCATGGCGAGAGTCGATCGACGGCGATCGGCAGAGGGAGGGATCATGGCGGACGTACTCGTCGTGGGTGCAGGGTCGGCAGGATCGGTCGTCGTTCGTCGTCTGCTCGATGCTGGCGCGAGCGTGACGCTGCTCGAAGCGGGAGGCGACGACCGGAAGCCCACCGTCGATGATCTGGGCCGGTTGGGTGAGCTGTGGCTGAGCCCCGACGACTGGGGCTACTTCACCACGCCGCAGGAGCACGCGCACGGGCGCAGGATTCACTGGCCGCGCGGCAAGGTGCTCGGCGGCTCGCACTCCCTCAACGCATCGATCTTCGTCCGTGGCGCCCACGGCGACTACGACCGCTGGGAGCGCGAAGGCGCAACGGGATGGAGCTGGGATGACGTCGCGCCCGTGTTCCGCCGCATGGAGTCCTTCTCCGGTGGCGCGAGCGAGCTGCGCGGTGGCGACGGCCCGCTCGACGTCACCGACCGGTACGCGCGGAACCCCGTCTTCGAGTCGATCCATGACGCCTTCGTCGCGGCCGGCGTTCCCGCGAACCCCGACTACAACGGGGAAGCCATCGAGGGCGTCAGCTGGATGCAGCTCACGACGCGCGACGATGTGCGGCTGTCGTCGTGGCGGGCATACATGGGCCCGGTGCAGGAGCACCCCGCGCTGACGATCCGCACGGGGGTGTGGGTGCACCGGCTCCTCATCGAGGGCGGTCGAGTCGTCGGCGTCGAGCTCGAGTCGGACGGCGCGCTCGAGCAGGTGCGCGCCGACGAGGTCGTCCTGTGCGCGGGGGCGCTCGACACGCCCCGCATCCTGCTCCATTCCGGGATCGGCCCAGCCGCGCACCTGCGCGACGTCGACGTGCGCGTTGCACATGATCTGCCCGGCGTCGGCGAGAACCTGCACGATCATCTGCTCGTGCCGTTCGTCTACGAGACCACGGCAAAGCCCATCCCCACCCGCGCCGACTACGAGCCCGTGGCGATGGTGCACTCCTTCACGCGGTTCCGCGACGGGATCGATGTGCCCGACACGCAGCCGATCTGCTTCTCCGTTCCGATGGCGCCGCCCGGAGACGACGTCACCGGCACGTGCTTCACGCTCCAGGCGGGGCTCGTGCGGCCAGAGTCACGCGGCACGGTCAGGCTCGCGTCGAACGACCCGCATGCGCTCGCGCTCATGGATCCGCAGATCCTGGAGCGCCCAGAGGACGTCGCGAGCCTGCGCGCCTCGATGCAGCAGATCCTCGAGGTCGGCGCTCAGTCCGAGCTCGCAGACGAGTGGGGCGCGCGGCTCGTGCTGCCGACGGGCCGGCTCGACGACGCGGCGCTCGATGCGCACATGCGCGAGTGGGTCACGACCTACCACCACCAGGTGGGCACCTGCCGCATGGGCACCGACCCCGGCGCGGTCGTCGACCCCGAGACCTTCGCCGTCCACGGCCTCGAGGGCCTCAGGATCGCGGACGCCTCGATCATGCCGAGCGTACCGAGCGGCAACACCAACGCGCCGACGATCATGATCGGCGAGCGCGCAGCCGGCGTGCTCACGAACCACCGATGAGCCAACACCGAGAAGGAGCGACCATGGAGACCTACGAGAGCCTGCTGGCAGCGATCAGCGCACAGGAGGGGACGCCCGTCATCGACCCGGCGACGGGCGAGGTCTTCGCCCACGCGCCGCGATCCAGCGTCGACGACCTGGAGCGCGCGATCGAGGCCGCCAGCGCGGCGCAGCCGGCGTGGGCGGCGAAGACCGATGCACAGCGCTGCGAGGCGCTCGCGGCCGCAGCCGACGAGGTGGAGGCGAACGGCGAGGCGCTCGCGCAGCTCATCGCCCGCGAGCAGGGGAAGCCGCTCAGCGGACCCGGCGCGCGCTTCGAGGTCGGCGCCGTCGTGGGATGGCTCCGCGCGACGATCGCGACCGTGCTCGAGCCCGAGGTGGTCGTCGACGACGGTGACACCAAGGCCACGATCTACTACCGCCCGATCGGACTGGTCGGCGCGATCGGGCCCTGGAACTGGCCCGCGATGATCGGCACCTGGCAGTTCGCCCCCGCACTGCGGATGGGCAACGGCGTGGTGATGAAGCCCAGCGAGTACACGCCGCTGAGCGTGCTCGCCACGGCGCACCTGGTCAATCGGCACCTGCCGGCGGGCCTGTTCACGGTGCTCGCGGGTGACGGGGAGCTGGGCGAGGCGATCAGCAGCCACCCGGCCTTCGGGAAGGTCACCTTCACGGGCTCGGCGAAGACCGGGGCGTCGATCATGCGCGCATCGGCCGACAACCTCACGCGCCTCACGCTCGAGCTGGGGGGCAACGACCCGGGCATCGTGCTGCCGGATGTCGACGCGAAGGCGATCGCGGAGGGCCTCTTCTGGGGCGCCTTCATCAACACCGGGCAGACCTGCGCGGCGCTCAAGCGGCTCTACGTGCACGAGGACGTCTACGACGACGTGGTGCGCGAGCTCGTCAGCGTCGCGGGCGCCATGCCCATGGGCGCGGGCTCCGACGAGCAGAACCTGCTCGGACCGCTCACGACCGAGCAGCAGTTCGATGTCGTCGACCGGCTGGTGGAGGATGCGAAGTCGCGCGGCGGCAACGTGCTGCTCGGCGGCGAGCCAGACCGGGATGCACCGGGCTGGTTCTATCCCGCGACGCTGGTGGACGGCCTCGACGACGACGCGGCCCTCGTGGTCGAGGAGCAGTTCGGCCCGGCACTGCCGATCCTCAAGTACAGCGACATCGACGACGCGATCGCGCGCGCGAACCGCGGTGAGGCCGGTCTCGGCGCGAGCGTCTGGTCCGCCGACCCGGCGGCCGCACGCGAGGTCGCTGCGCGCATCGAGGCGGGCTCGGTGTGGATCAACTCGCACGGCACCATCCACCCGATGGCACCCTTCGGCGGCGTCAAGGGCTCCGGCTACGGCCTGGAGTTCGGCGTCGAGGGGCTGAAGGCGATGGGTGTGCCGCAGGTCATCCACGGCTGATCCTTGCGACGAGGAAGGGGCCCCGCCGTCTCGGTGGGGCCCCTGCTTCGTCGCGTGCCACGCGTCTGCGCGGCCGCTACCCGAATGCGAGCGTCGGCACGTCGACGATGTGCGCCCCGCCGTCGACCAGGATGGTCGAGCCGGTGAGGTAGGAGCTCGCGGGGCCCGCAAGAAAACCCACGAGCTCGGCGATCTCCGCCGCCTCCGCCGGGCGTCCGAGCGGCACGTCGCGGGTGACGAGCGCATACGCCTCGTCGATGGAACCGGCACGCCCCTGCTCGACGAGCACGCGCATCTCATCGTCGGCCATCGGCGTGCGCACCCATCCGGGGCAGACGGCGTTGGCGCGCACGCCGGTGCCGCCGCCGTCACGGGCGATCTGCCGCATCAGCCCGAGCAGCGCGTGCTTGCCGACGGTGTAGCCGGTGGTCTCCGGTGCCGCACGGATCCCGGCGAGCGACGAGATGATCACGATCGACCCGCCGCCGTTGGCCATGGCTGGCAGCGCCGCACGACACGCGACGAACGCGGTCGTGACATTGGCCTGCAGCGACGACGCCCACTCCGCGTCCGTCGTGTCGGCGACCGCGGAGTAGCCGTGGCCGCCCGCGCTCGTCACCAGGGCGCCGAGCGGCCCGAGCTCCAGCGCTCGGCGAACCACCGCGTCCATCGCGTCGCGGTCGGACGCGTCGGCCACCACCGCGCGGATGCGGTCGGGCGACAGCGCTGCCGTCTCCTCGAGCGGCTGCGCGCGGCGGCCAGTGACGACGACGTCCCACCCCTCGCGGACAAGCCGCAGGGCGACGGCGCGGCCGATCCCGGTGCCGCCGCCCGTGACGATGGCGCACGTCATCCGGACGACCCCTGCGCGAGGTACGCGGTCACGTTCGCGACCTCGAACCGGCTGCCGACCGGGAAGACCGTCGCGCTGCCGGGCTCGAACGCGTCGTCCCCGAAGATGGCGCCGTCGGTCCGCAGCTGCCGCAGGTCGATGAGCACGGCGCCGAGCGTCGGCACGATCTTCTCCCGCCAGAGGAACAGCACGAGGTCGTCCGCCACGCGGATCGCATCGCACGCGTCGGTGTCGGCCAGCCCCGCCTCGACGCCCGAGAGGCAGTGCCAGGTGTACCGGTGCTCTGAGAGGTAGATGTGCTCGTAGGACTCGGTCGGGGAGTACGTGTACCGGTTGCGCATGCCGACGAGTTCGCGGGTCGGGGCGTGGAGGCGCCCGCCTTCCTCGAGCACGCCGTGCCGGATGGCGATGGTCACCCCGGTGGGCTCATCGCCGCGCTGCACGCGGGTCCAGGCACTCTCGCGCGCGGTCTCCTCGTCGGGCAGCCGTGCCGAGACGCGCGTGAAGCCCCCGTCGGCGAGCACGAGCAGCTCGAGGCCGCGCGCGCCCGACAGCGCCCTGGCCAGCAGCACGCCCGGCCGCAGCGAGGTGACGTGCACGGGGCTGCTCACGCCGCCGAGGTCGGCGGTGCCGTCCTCGCCGAACGCAACCCGCTCGCCGTCCAGGTCGAGGACGCGGCCCGCCAGCTCGTCGACCGCCGGCAGCACGTCGCCGTGCACCTCCATGCCGCGTCCGAGATCGCCGACCGAGATGAACGCGCTCATCGGGAGCTCGCCGCGCGCTCGCCGTCGCCGTGCCGCTCAGCGGACGGCAACGTGGTCCTCGCCGTCATCACCGTGATGGCCGTGGTGCGCGTCGTAGCCGTCACCGTCTCCGGTGTCGTGGCCGCCGCATCCGCACGTGTCCCCGACACAGCCGCAGCTGCCGCCCGCCTCTGGCACGTCGAGCGCCGGGTTGCGGTCGAGGAAGCCGTAGGGCTTCAGCCAGAAGCCGGAGTAGTCCACCGGCATGATGGGCCAGTCCTCGGGTCGGGGGATGTGCGAGAGACCGAAGGAGTGCCACACCACCAGGTCGGCGCCGTCGACGTCACCGCCGGCAGCCACCGACGCGGGCAGGCCTGAGCCACCGGAGTGCTGGTTCGGGTAGCGGCCTGCGGGGTAGAGGTCGTCGTCGCGATGCGACGTCACCCACAGGTGCTTCGTCGCGAAGGTCGCGCGATCGTGCACGGTCGAGGAGGGGTCGGCCATGAGCGTCGCCTTCGACTCAGGGATGAGCTGGAACTCGGTCGGCCTGCCCACGGCGTTCGTGCGGCTCGACGAGCCGATGTGCCAGGTCCGCCCCACCGCTCCATCGCCGAGCACGCCGGTCGCCTCGCTCACGCGGTCGCGGCGGTAGCCGAACGCGTTGCCCCACGGATTCGCGTCGCCCATGGGCACGCGCACCAGGTCCACCTGATCGACGTAGTTGTCGGTGCCGTCGATGTCGAAGTCGAGTCGCGCGCAGAAGATGTGCTGGTGGATCGGGGCGAACAGCGCCGGTGCGATCTCGGTCGCGTGCGGCAGGATCGCGCCCGGCTCGTCTGCGCCGCAGAACACGATGCCGGTCGCCTTCGCCTCGAACTGGATCGAGCCGTCGAGGTAGAGGTACCAGAAGAAGCCGTAGTCGTAGTTGCCGACGGTCGCCCAGTAGGAGACCACGAGCCGCCGCGAGCGGCGACCGTGCGTCGTCTCGCCGTCGAGCTCGCGGTGCTTCCACAGCACGCCGTAGTCCTCCTCGTGCATGCACACCGCGCGGGGGATCGTGATGGGCTCGCCGGTGTCGGCCGCGACGTGCGCGTCGAAGTAGTGGATGGCGCCCAGGCAGTCGCATCCCAGCTGCTGCGCGTTGGCGTTCTTGCCCAGGTTGTACTCGCCGGCGTCGAAGTAGCTGATCCAGCGGCGCGTCTCGCTGGTGTCGCCGTAGGGCACGACCATCTCCGGCACGCTCGCGCGGTGCATCACCGGGCGGAGCTCCTCGCCGTCCTGCCAGCCGAGCTGATGCAGCACGAGGCCCTCTCGCATCGAGAAGCCGATGCGGAAGCGCCACTGCTCCCAGACCACCTCGTTGCCGTCGACCGAGAAGCTCGGACCCTCGGGCATCCTGATGTCGATGGGCTTCAGGCTCGTGCGGCGCTCGCCGACCGACGCGTCGTCGTAGTTGGCGTCGAGCTGCGGCAGCGGCACCTGGCGCTCGTCGACGAGCTTGACGACCTTGCGCTCGGTGACGTCGACGAGCAGCACGAGCCCCTCGACGGGGAACGACCAGGGGTTGTCGCCCTCGGCCGGAGGCATGAAGGTGAGCGATCGCATCATGCGCTTGCCGACCTCGTCCGGCTCGTTGAACTGGCCCGGCGCGAGCGGCACGACGAGCGCGCGCTCGAGGCCCTCGATGCCGCGCGCCTCCATGGCGCGGCGCCAGCCCGCATCCGCCTTCACGACCTCGTCGACGAGCTCGTACTCCTCGAACAGGTAGGGCGGCTGCCCGAACGGAGCCTCACCCGTCGGCAGCGTCTCGACCGACTCCAGGCGGTCGTCGTCGAGCGCCACCACGGCCTCGCGGACGCGCCCCGTCTCGCTGTCGAGCAGGGTGGAGAGCACCCGCCGACCGAGCGGGTTGCCCTCGGTCCACTGCGCGAGGCTCGCCTTCGGCGGGTCGAGCAGCACCTGCAGCGGGAACCGCGTGTCGGGCCGCAGCTCGCCGGCGCGATCGAGCACCGATCGCACGCGCTCGATCTCGGCGGACGTCAGCGGCGCCAGCGGGTGCGTCGCCTCCGTCAGGCTCGAGTCGCGCGCACCGTGGGTGTGGGTCGTGTCGGGCATGGGGACCTCCTCGTCCAGCGTGTCTCCACGCTAGGCGGCGGTGGCGGCGCCTGCTTGCCCGTCAGTGCAGGCTGCTTGCCTGCGACCGCTCGTCCGGCACCAGCGTCGGCTCCAGCGCGGTGGCGAGCCGATACTCGGTCGGGCTCTGCCCGAAGGTGGTGCGGAACAGTCGGGAGAAGTGGGCGGGGTTCACGAGGCCCCACCGGGCCGCGATCGTCGCGATCGGCAGCTCCAGCAGCTGCGCGTCGGCGAGATCGCGGCGGATGTGCTCGAGTCGACGCTCGCGGATCCATCCGGCCACCGTGATGCTGTGCTCGGCGAACACCGCGTGCAGGTGCCGCGTCGAGATGAAGTGGGCGGCGGCGATCGTCGCCGGTGACAGCGATGGGTCGGCGAGCATCCGATCGATGGTGCCGAGCAGCTCGTGCAGCAGCTGTCGCTTGGGATCGCGTCGCACACCGTTGTGGAGCTGCGTTGACACGAGGGTCATGAGCAGGTCGAGCCCGGTGCGCGCGAGGCGCTGGCCGTGCTCGCCGGGCAGCTCGGCGAGGCTCTTCGCCAGGTCGACGAAGAAGGAGTTCACCACGCGACCCAGCGGCGACTCGAGCGGGAAGGCGGTCGCCGTCACCTCGGCGAGCTCATCACGCGGCAGGTCGAGGTACCCGATCGGGAAGGTGAACACCAGCAGGCTGGACGTGCCGTCGAAGCGCAGCGTGTACGGGCGCGAGGTGTCGTAGATGGCGAGGTCTCCCGGATGCAGCAGCGCGACCCGGCCGTCCTGCTCGATGAGCTCCTCGCCGTCGAGCTGCAGGCTCACCTTGATGAGATCGCTCGGGCTGCGCCGCACGAGCTTCGGCGTGCGGGCGACGACGCTGGCCGTGTGCCTGATGCGGAACACCGAGACCTCGCCGATGTCGACGCGACTGGCGCGAGCCCAGAACTCGTCCTCCCCGAGCGGATGCACGTCGAGCGGCACGAAGTTGGTCGCGACCTCACGGCGCCAGCTCGTGATGTCGTGCGTCTCGCCGTCGAGCGGCGGGAAGTCGAAGATGTCGGCCAAACGTTCCTCCTGGGCCGCGCCCACGAGGCCCGCCATCAGGGTATCGGGCTGACGCGACGGGAGGCGCGGCGGTGGCGGAGGCGCAGGACGGCTCAGCCGAGGAGTGCGAGCGAGCCCGCGATCATGAGCGAGACGCCACCCAGCAGCGAGCACACGATGATCGACCAGCGCACGGCCGTGCGGTTCACCCGGTGCGCCATCCGGTCGCCCAGGAGGACGCCCGCCGCGACCGGCACCACCAGCGCGAGCCAGCCCCAGAGCGGCCAGTCGGGCGCACCCTCCGGTGCGACGAACGGCCGCACGAGCACGATCGTGCTGCTCACGAGCGCCCAGAACGGCTGCATCGTCGCGACGAAGGTCTTGTCGTGCCATCCCGACACGAGCGAGTAGAGACCGACGATCGGGGCACCCATGCCCACGCTCGCGTTCAGCAGGCCGATCGACGAGCCGGCCGCCAGTCGCAGGCCCGGTCCGTCGCTGTGCCGTGCGGTGCTGGTCACGGCGACCGAGACGAGCACCCCCGCGACCGCGATCGCCCCGACGATCACGCGCAGCAGGTCGGTGTCGAGTGCCCGCGCGATGAGCAGCCCCGGCACCATGAGCGCCACGGCAGGCACGAGCAGCCAGACGAGTCGCCGCCAGTCGACGTCGTGCCACACGCGCGGCAGGATGATGAGGCACGCGATCGCGCCGTACAGGTTCACGACCAGCACCGCGGCCAGAGGACCGGCGACGAGCGCCACGACGGGCGTCACGATGAGGCCCCAGCCCATGCCGATCATCCGCTGGCCGGCGGCGCCGACGAGCACCGCGAGGGCGGCGATGACGAGTGAGAGCAGCTCCATGTGCGCGCTAGCGCAGGTCGGCCTCGATGGCGCGGGCGGTGCGCTGCACGGCCTCGCCCAGCGCGTTCGTGTCGGGCTCGCCGACCGTGACGACGGCGACCGCGGCATCCGTGGTGCCTCGCGCTCGGATCGGGGCGCCGATCGACGTGATGCCCTGCATCACCTCGTTCGCGCTCACGGCGAAGCCCCGCGTGCGCACGCGCTCGACCTCCGGGTGCATCGACTCGTCGTGGCCGAGCTCGCGCCACGTCGCGTCGCTCAGCATGGACTGCAGGGCGACGCCCGGTGCGCCGAGCGAGATGGGATGCCGGTGCCCGGGGTGCTGCGCGACGGAGGCGTTGACGCCGCGCGGCACTGCTGTGACGAGCGTGACCGCGTCGTCGCCGTCTCGCACGGCGAGGAAGGCGGTGGCGCCGAGCTCATCGGCGAGCTGCTGCAGGTGCGGGAGCGACGCGGACTGCAGGTCGTGCTCGACGTCGCGCGCGAGCACCACGAGCTGCGGGCCGAGCGAGAGCATGCCGGCAGCGTCGCGGACGACCAGCCGGTGCTCCTCGAGCGTGCGCACGAGCCGGTAGGCGACCGAGCGGTGGACGCCGAGCAGGCCGGCGAGCGACTGGATCGACTGGCCGCCGTGGTCGGCGAGCAGCGAGAGTGCGGTCAGGCCGCGCGAGAGGGTCTGCGATCCGCTTGCTGGCTTGACCGCCGGCTGCTCGGGCATCCTCGCTCGCTCTCGTCCCCGCATCCGATCGGATGCCTTTGCTCGAGCATAGAACAGACCGTTCAGCTATGGAGACAGAGTGTTGCCACTGCCAACGAGGCGCGGCTCAGATCTCGATGGAGTCGCCGGGCTGCAGACGATGGTGCTCGCCGCCAGCGGCGGTGACCGCGTCCTCGATCCGGGCGTGCGCCATGCCCAGACCCATCTCGGACAGCGGTGCATCGTGCACCGCGAAGGTTCCTTGCGGCGCGACCTCGGTGACGAAGTCCATCACCTCGCCGATCTTCAGCCACGGGGCCCCGGCTGGCGTCGCCAGCAGCTCGACGGGCACATCGGGCTTCGCATAGGAGTCGCCCGGGTAGTAGAAGCGCTCGTTCACCAGCACGCCGAGGTTGTCGACGAGCGGGATCGAGCGGTGGATCTCGGCGTGCTCACCGCCGAAGAAGCGCAGCCGGAAGGGCCCGGCGGTGACGCGCTCACCCGCCTCCACGACCGTCACGTCGAAGTCACCGGCGGCAGCGGCCACACCGGCGGGGCCGTAGATCGGCACCGTCGGGTGCGCCGCGCGCAGCGCAGACAGGTGCTCCGCGTCCCAGTGATCCGGGTGCTCGTGGGTGATGACGATCGCGACGAGGCCGGGCGCCGAGACGGGGCCCGTCTGGTTGCCCGGATCGATCACCAACTGCTGGCCCTCGTCGCCCAGGATCATGCAGGCGTGCTCTTGCTTGGTCACTCGCATGCGCTCCACGATAGGCGGTGCTGCGACCGAGCGGCGAGTCGCGGCGGTCCGGAGGCGGCCACTCGCGCCATACGCTGACACCGTGCAGATCGTGGTCGCCTCGAACCCAGCCGCGCGATTCGGTCGCTCGGAGCCGGTCGGTGCGCTCGTCGCGGCGCGCATCGCCGACCTCGGTCACGACGTGCAGCACATCGTCGCGGTCGACTTCGCCGGTCAGCTGGAGCAGACGCGCTTCGCCATGATCCAGGCAGAGGTGCTGGTCGTGGTGGGCGGCGACGGCATGGTGCATCTCGGGGCGAACATCGTCGGCGGCACCTCGAAGCGGTTGGTGATCGTGCCCTCCGGCAGCGGCAACGACTTCGCGGCCACGCTCGGGCTGGGGTCCACCGAGCAGGTGATCGACTCGCTCGCCGCGATCCTCGCGAGCTCGCCCGACCGCATCGACCTGGTGCGAATCGAGCATCCCGACGGTGTCACGCTCGCCGCCGGCATCGTCTCGGTCGGCTTCGATGCCGATGTGAACGTGCGATCCTTCCGCCTGACGAGGGTGCCGAGCCGGCTCCGCTACCAGGCCGCCATCATCGCCACGCTGCTGCGGCCCAAGCACCGCACCTTTCGCGTCAGGCTCGATGGGGGAGCGGAGCGCACGCGGCGGACGCTCATCGCCGCGATCGCCAACAACCGCGTCTTCGGCGGCGGCATCCCCATCGCTCCGCGCGCCGACCTGCGCGATGGGAGGCTCGCAGCAGTCTTCGCCGATGAGCTCTCCTACCCGGGATTCCTCTCGGTGCTGTCCAAGGCGCTGCGCGGTCGTCACGAGTCAGATCCCCGTGTGCACATCGTCGACTGCGAGAGCGCCGAGCTCGCGAGCGACGAGACCGTGATCGTCTGCGCCGACGGCGAGATCGTCGGCCGGCTGCCGGTGCGCTGCAGCATCATGCCGGGGGCGCTGCAGGTGCTTCGCGTCGAGTGATCTGACCGGCTGGCGCCCGGATTTGGCGGAGAGCGAGATCGTGTGGCAAACTATCCAGGTTGCGAACGCAAGACACGCAGCACGGCCCCATCGTATAGCGGCCTAGTACGTCGCCCTCTCACGGCGGTAACGCGGGTTCGAATCCCGCTGGGGTCACAGTCGCAGAGCCCCGGTCCACGGACCGGGGCTCTGCTGCGTTTCCGGGTGCGGTCGCGAGGGCGCCGCCCAGGTGCGACGCCGCGGCGCCCCGTCGACAGCACGAACTGGACCGGGCCCGAGCTGACGCTCTGACCCGGCCCAGCGGCGCTCAGCGAGCTGCCGGCAGCAACGCGCCGCGGAAGTACGCCGCGAGCTCGTCCTTGGCGGTCAGCGGCAGCACAGCGGAGACGTACTGGTCGGGTCGCACGACCACGATCGCGCCGTCGCGCGAGATGCCGCGCGCCTCGAACACGTCGTCATCCGGGAGCGTGGCGAAGACGTTCTCGAGGTTGATGAGCTCGAACGGGCCAACGACGGGCTTGAACGCATCCGGCACATCGTTCATGACGACGTCGTGGTGGCCCTGCTGGTAGATGACCTTCACGTCGAGCAGTGCGCTCGTGTCGCGTCCGGCGGGCGTGTGCACTGCGATCGGCGAGTCGGGCGAGCTGTGCAGCCACTCGGCGAGGTCGCGCGTCGCGGAAGCGGCCGCCGGCTTCGCCGGGTCGGCGAAGACGTAGATGCGGTAGCGCCCATCGGCGGTGTGCTGGTGGCCGAGGTGCAGCGGGTTCGTGTCGCAGACCCGCGCTACGCGCGCCGACTTGAAGCGCTTGCCGATCGGATAGCCCGTCGCGAGCTCCTGGTGGGTGTCGTCGCCGACGATCTGCGACGGCTCGTACTGCGTCATGAACCCCGCGGGGAATTCGGCGGTGGAGGTGTAGAAGTCTGCGACCGCCTGCGGGTTCTCGAACTCGCTGACGGGCTTCGCCATCAGCGTCGACCACTCCTTGTCGAAGTCGATGAGGTTCTGCGCAACGACCTGTCGCTCGCCCGAGTAGGTGTCGAGCAGGCTCTCGGGTGCTCGGCCGTCGAGCACGTGGCCCAGCTTCCAGCCGATGTTGAAGCCGTCCTGCATCGACACGTTCATGCCCTGCCCGGCCTTCGCGCTGTGGGTGTGGCATGCGTCACCGGTGATGAACACGCGCGGCGTGCGGCTGCCCCGATCTTCCGGCAGCACGTCGTCGAAGCGATCGGTGATGCGGTGGCCGACCTCGTAGACGCTGCTCCACGCCACGTTCTTCACGTCCAGCGTGTAGGGCGCGATGATGTCGTTGGCCTTCTGGATGATCGCCTCGATCGGTGTGCTCCGCACCGCGCCGTCGCCGCCCTCCGGCACCTCGCCGAGGTCGACGTACATGCGGAAGAGGTAGCCGCCCTCGCGCGGGATCAGCAGGATGTTGCCGCCCGACGACGACTGGATCGCGCACTTCGTGCGGATGTCGGGGAAGTCGGTGACCGCGAGCACGTCCATGACGCCCCACGCGTGGTTGGCCGACTGGCCCGCCAGCGTGCACCCGATCGCCCGACGCACGTTGCTGCGGGCGCCATCGGCGCCGACCACGTACTTCGCGCGGATCGTGCGCTCCTGGCCCTCCTGCTCGTGCGCGGTGCCGCGCAGGTGCACGAGCACCGGGAACTCGCCCTCGTCCGTCACGTCGATGTGCTCGCACTCCCAGCCGAAGTCGGGCGTGACACGGCCCGGTGCGTTGAGCGCGGCCTCGGCGAAGTAGTCGAGCACGCGAGCCTGGTTGACGATCAGGTGCTTGAACTCGCTGATCCCGGCAGGGTCGTCGAGCGGGTTCGAGGTCTTGACGATGCGCGAGGGATCCTCGGGGTCGGGGCTCCAGAACGCCATCTCGGTGATCCAGTAGGCCTCCGCCGTGATCGCCTCGGCGAACCCGAAGGCCTGGAAGGTCTCGACGCTTCGGGCCTGGATGCCGTCAGCCTGGCCGATCGCGAGGCGCTCGCCGCGGCGCTCGATGATGCGCACGTTGACGTCGGCGAACTGCGCGAGCTGCGCCGCCGTGATCATGCCGGCGGGGCCCGTCCCGACGATGAGCACGTCGACCTCGTCGGGGAGGTGCTCCGGGCGGTCGAGGCCGATGCCAGCGGCCGGCTGGATGCGCGGGTCGGTGGACACGTAGCCGTGGTGGTGGAACTGCACGGGTGCTTCCTCACTCCTGTGTGAGACGACGGACGTCATCGCGGTGTGGTGTTCTATATATGAACACGCACTTCGATTATTGCTCTCGAGCATAGGGCGGCGGCGAGCGCGTGACAAGCAGTGCGCGCGATGTGGCCGCCCGCCGGTGCCGTCGCCTTGCGGTCGCCGCTGGCACTGACGGTGCAAGCGCCGCCCGCGGCCGGCGCCGCGCGACCGAGGCGCGCTCGCCGCGCAAGCGCCGCCCGCCTCGTGGTCCCAGCCTGAGGATGGATCCGCGATCTGTCCTCAGTGGAGGATCAATCGTCCTCTCCCTGCGATTTGTCCTCCTTTCGCGACGGGCATTGGCGCGCGTCGCGATGCGCGGGCCGCGCTGCTGACGCCCGGGTGCGCCGCGTTGTCCACCGGAGCCGCAACGACAGGCGCGGCCGCGAGCGCCGCGGTGCATCCTGCACGGATGCGCGACCTGAGATCCGACATGCTTGCGGCCGGCGGTGCCGTGACCCGCAGCACCCTGCGGGGCCTGGGGCATCCCAATCGCAGGATCCGCGCTGCCGTCGAATCGGGCGAGCTGCAGGATGTCGGCCGCTCCTGGGTGGTGCTGCCCGGAACCGACCCGACGATCGCGGCTGCGCTCAGAGCGCGAGGCGTGCTCGGCGGCGCGACGGCGCTGTGCAGCTACGGGGTCTGGGTGACGCACGTGCCTGTTCTGCAGGTCGCCACCTCGCCGCGCAGGGGAGTCAAGGCCATCACCACCGCCGAACGCATCTGGGAGCCGCACGACGTGGATGCGCAGCCGTGGCGCGTCACCGTGCTCGACGCGTTGGCGCAGCACGCCAAGCGCGTGCCCCGCGACGATGCGATCGCGTCCATCGACAGCGCGTGGCATCAGGGGCTCGTCGCCGAGCCGGACATCGACCAGCTCTTCCGCAGGCTGCCGCAGCGCTGCAGTGCGTGGCGGCGACTGCTGGATTCCCGTGCCGAGTCGGGGCTCGAGTCACTCGTGCGGGTGCCCTGCCGCGATCGCGGCTGGAGGGTGGAGTCGCAGGTTCCCGCGCCGGGCGACGGCTTCAGCGACCTGCTCCTGGACGGCTGGCTCTACGTCGAGGCGGACGGATCCGAGTGGCACGACAACGAGCAGCAGGCGGCGAAGGACCGGCGGCGCAACCGGGCGATCACCGACCGGGGTGACCGCTGGTTGCGCTTCGGCTACGCGGATGTCGTGCACGATCGCGAGCGCACCATCGCGACCATCGCGGCGCTGATTGCGCAGGGCCGGCCAGTCCGGCGCCCGGCTGCGTCCTGAATGGAGGAGATGTCGCCGAAAGAGGACGTTCGGTCCTCTCCCCGCCACAGAATGCGATTTCATCCGCTGCCCGGGACGGGGCGGCGGGATGGGGCGGGGCAGGGCGTGCCGGGCGGAGCAGGCTGGGGCGGTCAGGGGCCGGCAGGCGGCCGCGGGCTCAACCGAGGTAGCCGAGGTCGCGCACGGCGTCGCGCTCCGACGCCAGCTCGTCGACCGAGCGGTCGAGCTGCTCGCGCACGTCGGCATCCATCGCCAGCCCCTCGACGATCGACCACTCGCCATCGGCGATCGTGACCGGGAACGAGGAGACCAGGCCCTCCGGCACCCCGTACTCCCCGCGAGAGATGACCGACATCGAGGTCCAGTCGTGGGCGGGCGTGCCGTGCACCCAGGCGCGCACGTGGTCGATCGTGGCCGACGCGGCGGAGGCCGCCGACGAGGCACCGCGCGCCTCGATGATCGCCGCGCCGCGGTTCGCGACAGTAGGAACGAACTGCTCCTTCACCCATTCGCGTTCGACCAGGTCGACCGCCGGCTCGCCTGCGACGACCGCGTGTGTGAGATCCGGCACCTGCGTGGCCGAGTGGTTGCCCCAGACGATCATGCGATGGATGTCGGCCACCGCAGCTCCGGTCTTGGCAGCCAGCTGCGCGATCGCGCGATTGTGATCGAGGCGAGTGAGTGCCGAGAAGCGCTCCCGCGGGATCTCGGGCGCCGCTGCCGCGGCGATCAGTGCGTTGGTGTTCGCGGGGTTGCCGGTCACGGTGATGCGCACGCCCGCGGCGGCATGCTCCTGGATCGCGCGGCCCTGACCGGCGAAGATCGCGCCGTTGGCCGCCAGCAGGTCGCCGCGCTCCATGCCCTTGCCGCGCGGCCTTGCGCCCACGAGCAGCGCGTGATCCGTGCCCTCGAAGGCGACCGCGGCGTCCGCGGTCGCCTCGACCGATGCCAGCAGCGGGAAGGCGCCGTCGTGCAGCTCCATCACGACGCCCTCGAGGGCGGGCAGCGCCGGCTCGATCTCGAGGATCCGCAGCCGCACAGGCTGCTCGGAGCCGAGCATGTCGCCCGCCGCGATGCGGAAGAGCAGTTGATAGCCGATCTGGCCGGCACCACCGGTGACGGTGATCGTGACGGGGGATGGGGCGGCGGGTGCGGTCATATCCCCATGGTGCCCGCGTCGGGCGACTCCCGCCAGCGGCTCAGAGCCATTGCCGCCGTTTGAAGACCAGGTAGAGCACACCCGCGAACACGAGCATGAGCACGATGGCGAACGGGTAGCCGAACGCCCAGTGCAGCTCTGGCATGTGGCGGAAGTTCATGCCGTAGATGCCGGCGATGAGGGTGGGCGCGAACAGGATCGCGGCCCAGGAGGTGACCTTCTTGGTCTGATCGTTCTGCACGAGCTGCTGCTCGGTCATGGTGCGCAGTTCCTCGTTCTGCCGCTCCGCAACCCGGGCGGTGGCGAGCTGGAGCATGCTCGCGAGCAGGTCGCGATCGCCCGCCAGTCGAGCGGATGTGCGGCGTGCGTGGTCGTCGACGTCGCGCAGGTGCGTGCGCAGCTCCACATCCCGCTCGTCCGTGCCGGCCGCGACGCGAGCGACGACGTCGCTCATCGGCTCGGCGATGCGCTGAGCGGTGAGCACTCGGCGCATCGTGCGATAGATGTCGACTGTCGGCGGGTGCTCCTCGCCGAAGAAGACATCCTCGACCGCTTCGACCTGGGAGTGGATGTCGAACGCAAGGCGCTCGTGCGCGTCAGCCGCATCGTCCAGCAGCGCGTACAGCACCACCTGCGGCGACAGCGAGAGGGTCTCGATGCCGCGCTCGAGGCGGTCGCGCACGCGCGCCAATGGGTCAGTTCGCCCCCACGAGACGGTGACGATGCTGCGAGCGGTGATGATCGCGTGCACCTCATGGCTGACGAGGTCGTCACCATCGAGCTCCACGCGATGGAACACGCAGTACTCCGTGTCGCCATAGGTCTCGAGCTTCGGTCGCTGCCCGCGCGAGGAGACGTCCTCGACGAGCAGGTGGTGCAGGTCGAGCTCGTCGGCCACGTCGCGCAGCTCTGCTGCGGTGGGCTCCTCCATCGCGACCCATGCGAACCCGTCGTGCTCGGCAGCCGTCTCCAGGACTCGATCGAATGCCACAGTGCCAGGCACGCGTGCCCCGTCAGTCCAGACTGACGCGTCAGCGATGGGCATCGGTGCAGCCTCTGCGAGTCACGATCGCACTCTATGCCTGCCGCTGCCTCGATCGCGCCAGCGCGCCCCGCGTAGACTTGTCAGGCGGGCAAGACGGTGCCCGTCTGTGATGGGGAGATCGATATGGGCAGGACGCTCGCAGAGAAGGTGTGGGACGACCACGTGGTCGTGAAGGGCGAGGATGGCGCGCCAGACCTCATCTACATCGACCTGCACCTCATCCACGAGGTGACGAGTCCGCAGGCATTCGACGGCCTGCGCCAGGCCGGCAGGCCGATGCGCCGCACCGACCTCACGGTCGCCACGGAGGATCACAACACGCCGACGCTGGAGATCGACAAGCCGATCCAGGATCCGACCAGCCGCAAGCAGATCGAGACCCTGCGCGAGAACGCCGAGGAGTTCGGCGTGCGCATCCACTCGCTGGGCGACAAGGAGCAGGGCATCGTGCACCTGGTCGGGCCGCAGCTCGGCCTCACGCTGCCGGGCATCACGGTCGTGTGCGGCGACTCGCACACCTCCACCCACGGCGCCTTCGGCGCGATGGCGTTCGGCATCGGCACGAGCGAGGTCGAGCACGTGATGGCGACGCAGACGCTGCCGCTCAAGCCCTTCAGGACCATGGCGATCAACGTCGAGGGCGAGCTGCGCCCGGGCGTGACCGCGAAGGACATCATCCTCGCCGTGATCGCCAAGATCGGCACCGGTGGCGGCGCCGGTTACGTCTTCGAGTACCGGGGCAGCGCCATCCGCGCGCTCTCGATCGAGGGCCGCATGACGATCTGCAACATGTCGATCGAGGCGGGCGCCAGGGCCGGCATGGTGGCGCCCGACGAGACCACGTTCGCCTATGTGAAGGACAAGCCGCACGCCCCGCGGGGCGCCGACTGGGATGCCGCGATCGAGTACTGGAAGACGCTCCCGACCGACGACGACGCCGTCTTCGACAACGAGATCCTCATCGACGCCACCGAGCTCGAGCCCTTCGTGACCTGGGGCACGAACCCCGGCCAGGGCGTCTCGCTCTCCGGCGAGGTGCCGTCGCCCGAGTCGTTCCAGGACCCGACCGATCGTGCCGCCGCCGAGCGCGCGCTCGAGTACATGGCACTGAGCCCTGGCACGAAGCTCAAGGACATCCCCGTCGACACGGTGTTCATCGGCTCCTGCACCAACTCGCGCGTCGAGGACCTCACGGCCGCCGCCGACATCATCCGCGGACGGCAGAAGGCGGATGGGGTGCGCGTCATGGTCGTGCCGGGCTCTGCCAGGGTGCGACTCGAGGCAGAAGCGCTCGGCCTCGACAAGGTGTTCAAGGACTTCGGCGCCGAGTGGCGCTTCGCTGGCTGCTCGATGTGCCTGGGCATGAACCCCGATCAGCTCGCACCCGGTGAGCGCTGCGCCTCCACCTCGAACCGCAACTTCGAGGGCCGGCAGGGCAAGGGCGGCCGCACGCACCTGGTGTCGCCGCTGGTCGCGGCGGCGACCGCGATCCGCGGGACGCTCTCGAGCCCCTGGGATCTGCAGCACAGCGACCCGAAGCACGGTCAGCAGCTGCAGACGGATGCGTCGGCGACGACGGGCGAGGAGGCCTGACATGGAGAAGATCAGCACCCTGACCGGAACCATCGTGCCGCTCGAGCGGTCGAACGTCGACACCGACCAGATCATCCCGGCGGTGTTCCTCAAGCGCGTCACGAAGACGGGCTACGACGACGCCCTGTTCCACTCCTGGCGGCAGGACCCCGACTTCGTGCTCAACCAGGAGCCCTACCGCGACGGCGGCATCCTGGTCGTCGGGCACGACTTCGGCACCGGCTCGAGCCGCGAGCACGCCGTGTGGGCGCTGCGCGACTTCGGGTTCAGCGCCGTGCTCGGCCCGCGCTTCGGCGAGATCTTCCGCGGCAATGCCGGCAAGCAGGGTCTGCTCGTCGGTCAGATCTCGGAGGAGACGATGGAGGCGCTCTGGGCCGCGGCCCGCGAGACCACGGGCGCCCAGATCACCATCGACCTCGAGGCGCGCACTGCGACCGCCGCTGGCGTCACGCATTCGTTCGAGATTGACGACTACACTCGCTGGCGCCTGCTCGAAGGCCTGGACGACATCGCGCTGACCCTGCGCGACGAGGGCGCCATCACGGCGTTCGAGCAGCGCCGTCCGACGTGGATGCCGAAGACGCAGCCCGTCAGGGAAGGAACCCCGTGAACTTGACCGAGTTCAGCAAGAACGCCGGTGCAGCCGTCGGTATGAGCGTCGACACCATCGCCGTGCGCGGCGGCAAGCCGCTGCGCGGCCGCATCCAGATGAAGGGCGCGAAGAACCTCGTCACGAAGGCGATGGTCGCCGCGCTGCTCGCCGACAGCCCGTCAGAGCTGCGCAGCGTGCCCCAGATCAGCGACGTGCGCGTCGTGCGCGGTCTGCTCGAGCTGCACGGCGTCACCGTCGAGCAGGACGGCGACACCCTGCGATTCGACCCGGCCAACGTGCGCACGGCGCACGAGACCTCGATCAACGCGCACGCGGGCTCCAGCCGCATCCCGATCCTGTTCTGCGGGCCGCTGCTGCACCAGCTCGGCGAGGCCTTCATCCCGGATCTCGGTGGCTGCCACATCGGCGACCGCCCGATCGACTTCCACCTCGATGTGCTGCGCAACTTCGGCGCCGTGGTGGAGAAGCTGCCCAGCGGCATCCGCATGTCGGCGCCGAACGGCCTGCACGGCGCGAAGATCGACCTGCCATACCCCTCGGTCGGCGCGACCGAGCAGGTGCTGCTCGGGGCCGTGCGCGCGAAGGGCCGCACCGAGCTCACCGGTGCCGCCGTCGAGCCCGAGATCATGGATCTCATCGCGATCCTGCAGAAGATGGGCGCCGAGATCCAGGTCGACACCGACCGCACGATCCGCATCGAGGGCGTCGAGAAGCTCGTCGGCTACAGCCACACGGCGCTGTTCGACCGCAACGAGGCCGCCTCCTGGGCGTGCGCCGCGCTCGCAACCGGTGGCGACGTGTTCCTCGAGGGTGCGCGCCAGCCCGAGATGACGACCTTCCTCAACGTCTACCGCAAGGCGGGCGGCGCCTTCGAGATCGAGGACGACGGCATCCGCTTCTGGCACCCCGGTGGCGACCTGAAGCCCGTCGTGGTCGAGACGGATGTGCACCCCGGCTTCATGACCGACTGGCAGCAGCCGCTGGTGGTGGCGCTCGCGAAGGCGAACGGCATCTCGATCGTGCACGAGACCGTCTACGAGCAGCGGTTCGGCTTCACCGAGGCGCTCGTCGAGATGGGCGCACGCATCCAGATCCACACCGACTGCCTCGGCAGCCACGCCTGCCGCTTCGGCCAGCGCAACTACGAGCACTCGGCGGTGATCGCCGGCCCCGTGCAGCTGCACGGTGCAGACATCACGGTGCCCGACCTGCGCGGCGGCTTCAGCCACCTCGTGGCGGCGCTGACCGCAGAGGGCACCAGCCGCATCTCCAACGTCGGCATCATCGCTCGCGGCTACGAGCGCTTCATCGAGAAGCTGGAGACGCTGGGCGCAGACTTCGACGTGGTGGCCTGATGACGCTGCCGGGCCACCCGCCCAAGCCGGAGCGCAAGCCCATCTACGTCGGCCTCGCCGCCGCCGTCCTGCCCGCGATGGCGGCGATGGCGAAGCTGCACATCCGCGGCCACGAGCACGTGCCCGCCAAGGGCGCCTTCGTGCTCTCGCCGAACCACTACAGCGAGATCGACCCGGTGGTGATGGCGGTCGCCATCTGGAAGGCGGGCCGGGTGCCGCGCTTCATGGCCAAGTCCAGCCTGTTCCGCATCCCGGTGGTCGGACGCATCCTCGCCGCTGCGGGCCAGATACCGGTGGAGCGCACGGGTCGCGGAGGCGGTGGCGCCGAGCCGATGGAGGCTGCGCGCACGCTCGTGCGCGAGGAGCTCGGGGTCGTCATCTACCCCGAGGGGTCGCTGACGCGCGACCCGGATCTGTGGCCTATGCGGGGAAAGACCGGCGCCGTGCGCATGGCTCTCGAGGCGGGCGTGCCGCTCATCCCGGCCGCGCACTGGGGCACGCAGCATCTGATGCCTCGCTACGGCAAGGGCATCCGACCCGTGCCGCGCAAGCACATCCAGGTGCTGTTCGGCCCACCGCTCGATCTCTCGGAGTTCGCGGGCAAGACCGACCAGCGCTCGATGACGCTCGCGACCGAGCGGCTGATGGACGCCATCGCCGCTCTGATGGGCGAGCTGCGCGGCGAGACGCCGCCGGCCCAGCGGCACAACCCGAGCGCGCATGGGCAGGCCGCAACCGGGCGCTTCTCCGACGGACCGCCCACGTCGAACCCCGGTGACGCACAGGAACCGCAGGATGGCTGACGCGGTCGTCCTCGGTGCGGGCAGCTGGGGCACGACGTTCGCGAAGACGCTCGCCGATGGCGGTGCGGCGACCACCCTCTGGGCACGCAGACCCGAAGCCGCGCGCGAGATCGACGAGGCGCGCCGCAACACGCGCTACCTGCCCGGCATCACGCTGCCGGCGAGCCTGCATGCCACCAGCGACATCCGCGAGGCGCTCGCGGGCGCGTCGCAGGTCTACCTGGCCGTGCCGAGCCAGCAGCTGCGCAAGCTGCTGCGCGAGCACGGAGGAGCGATCGAGCCCGACGCGCCGATCGTCAGCCTCATGAAGGGCGTCGAGGCCGGCACACGCATGCGCATGAGCGAGGTCATCGCCGAGGAGCTGCGCGTCGATCGGCACCGCATCGCCGTGGTCTCGGGGCCGAACCTCGCGCTCGAGATCGCCCAGGAGCATCCGACCGCCGCCGTCGTCTCCTCATCGAGCGCCGACACCGCCAAGGCCGTGGCGAAGCGCGCCCGCAACGACTACTTCCACTCGTTCATCAACACCGACGTCATCGGCACCGAGTTCGGCGGGGTGCTGAAGAACCTGGTCGCGCTCGCGATCGGCATCGTCGACGGCGTCGGCTACGGCGAGAACACGAAGGCGTCGATCATCACGCGCGGGCTGGCGGAGGTCACCGACTTCGCGGTCGCCCACGGCGCCAAGCGCGGCACGCTGCGCGGCCTCGCCGGGCTCGGCGACCTCATCGCGACGTGCGCATCACCGCTGTCGCGCAACTTCACGGCGGGCCGGCTGCTCGGCATGGGCTACTCGCGCACCGACGTGATCGATCGCATGGAGCAGATCGCCGAGGGCCTCGCCTCCGTCGACCCCGTCTCGCAGCTCGCGGCCGCCAAGAGGGTGCGGATGCCGATCCTCGAGCAGGTGAAGCTCGTGCTCGACGGCGAGATGAACCCGCGCGACATCGCGCCGCACCTGACCACTGATGACGAGCCGATCGAGGAGTGAGCGTGCCTGAGCAAGAGCCCGCAGAGCCCACCCGCAAGACCCGCGTCGCACTGCTGTTCGGCGGCCGATCCAGCGAGCACACGATCTCGTGCGCCACAGCCGGCAGCGTGCTCGAGCACATCGACCGCGACCGCTACGAGGTGGTGCCGATCGGCATCACGCGCGACGGCCGACTGGTGCTGCAGGCCGACGATCCCGTGCCGCTCGCGCTCGAGAGCGTCCCCGAGGTCACCGAGGGAGCTGCTGTGCGCCTGCCGGATTCGGCCTCCTCGCGCGAGATCACGGTGACGGATGCCGCTGGCGTCGTCACGTCGCTCGGTGACGTCGATCTGATGTTCCCGATCCTTCACGGCCGCTTCGGCGAGGACGGCACCGTGCAGGGCATGCTCGACCTCGTCGACGTGCCCTACGTCGGCAACGGTGTGCTCGCAAGTGCGGTGGCGATGGACAAGCACTTCGCCAAGACCGTCATCGAGCACTCCGGCATTCGGGTCGCGCCGTGGATCACCGTCTCGCGGCGGGACTGGGCCGACGACAGGGACGCGGTGCGTGCCCGCCTGGGCGACTTCCCCATGCCCGTGTTTGTCAAGCCGGCGCGCGCCGGCTCTTCGGTCGGCGTGAGCCGCGTCGACTCGCTGCTCGCCTTCGATCGAGCGATGGATGTTGCGCTCGCCGAGGACACCCGCGCCCTGGTCGAGGCGGCAGTGCACGGGCGGGAGATCGAGGTGGGGGTGCTGGGTGGTCGTGACGGCATGCGCGCCCGCGCCTCGCTGCCGGGTGAGATCGTGCTCGACGAGGGCACGTTCTACGACTTCGACGCGAAGTACCGCGGGCTGGCGACCGCCCGCACCGAGTGCCCCGCCGACCTCGACGACGTGACCATCCAGGCGCTGCAGCAGGCCGCGATCCACGCCTTCGAGGCGATCGACGGCTCCGGCCTCGCGCGCGTCGACTTCTTCGTCTCGCCCGAGCACGGCATCGTCCTCAACGAGGTCAACACGATGCCCGGCTTCACGTCGATCTCGATGTTCCCGGTCGTCTGGCAGGCGTCCGGCATCAGCTACGGCGAGCTCATCACCGAGCTGATCGAGCTCGGCCTGCAGGTGGAGCGGTAGCCATCGAGCTCATCACCTTCGGTCACGGTCGTCTCGACGGCGATGGGCTGCGTGCGCTGCTGTCGGGCGCCGGCGTGGAGCTCGTGGTCGACATCCGCCGCTTCCCGGGCAGTCGGAGCAACCCCGCGGCATCGCGCGACGCCATCGAGGGCGAGCTCGCAGAGGGCGGGATCGACTGGCGGTGGGAGGAGCGGCTGGGCGGCCGACGACGCCTCACGAAGGACGAGGATGGCGCGTCGCCCGACGACTGGTGGCGAGTCGCGGCGTTCCGCGCCTACGCGGCGTGGACGCGCGCGCCCGAGTTCGCCGACGGCCTCGCCTCGGTGCTGGCGGATGCGTCGGAGCGACGCACGGCGATCATGTGCTCGGAGGCCGTGTGGTGGCGCTGCCACCGGCGGGTCGTCGCCGACGTCGCGACGGTCGCGCACGGCGTCGAGGTGCAGCACCTCATGCACGACGGGAGCCTGCGCCCGCACCCGCTGAGCGAGACGGCGACCGCGGTCGACGGCACGGTGCACTGGCCGGCAGCGCCGCCCTCCAGCTAGCGCAGTCGCCGCCCGGCCGCCGCGTGTCAGGTTGTTGCACGAATCGCGCCGCAGCACGACAACAAGCCAACACGGGAGCGAGGGGTTCAGGCGCGCTCTGGCTCAGTGCGCCGAGTCGCGCTCCTCACCGTCGGCCTCGGCCGGGTCGAAGCCCTCGGCAGGGTTCTCGTTCGCGTCCTCGCCGACGGTCGGCTGCTGCACGTGGTCACCGCCGTGCGCACCGCCGGTCACGACGCTTTCGTCCTGCGCGTCGCTGTGGTGCCGATTCGTCGACTGCGGCTCGTTCTCGTGCTGCTGGTCAGCCATGATTCTGCCCCTCGACCTCGGAATCCGCGTTCGGGTCCTTCGCGGGCTCCGCGTGCTCCTCGTTCGCCGGCACCGTCGCCTCGTCGGACGTCGGCTCACCGGTGAGCGCCTCGGCCTCTGCATCGCCGCCGTAGCCGCCCTCGGCTTCGTCGCGGCTCGCGTCCCCGTGTCCTTGCTGGTCATCGCTCATGGTCCTGCCTCCTCAGCGCGGCGTGGTGGCCGCTCAGCGCGACGCTACGCCCGTTCCCTGGAGACGCGGTGCACGTGCGGCCGATCGCGCGCGCTCCGATCAGCGAGGCGAGCGACGCGTCGGGCGAAGGTGCTCGACCCACGCCGCCGCATCCGGCTCCGAACGAAGCCTCGCCGCGATCGCAGCCACCGCATCCGCTTCCGCGGCGGCATCCCGCGCGAGCACATCGATGCCCGCCTCGGTGAACGGCGTGCGTTCGAAGTGGATGGCAGCGAATGGTTCCTCGTGCAGCAGCACCCGCCAGCGACTCCGCACGAGCAACGTCAGCGGCTGCAGCCCGCGCCAGACGTACGAGCCGTCGCTGTGTCGCTCGTCGATGCCGACGATGGTGCTCCAGCCGCGCCTGCCGCGCGAGAGGACCGTGTCGCTGATGCGTCCGTCAGGCAGCGGCGCATAGGTGATGCTCGGCTCGCTGCGCCGCTGCCACATGCCGAGGCTCGACGCCACCACGTGCCAGGTGCCCTGCAGCATCGCGTCGCTCACGCGACGAGTCTTGCAGGTGCACGAGATGCGACGACGGATGCCTCAGACGCCGACGGACTGCTGCGCGCGCGCCGCGTCGATGCGCGCGTAGGCGAGTGCCTCGGCGGCCTCGAGCGTCGTGGTGCCCCGCTCGCGCGCGCTCGCGAGCACGCTGCGGAGCGTGTCGCCGATGCCCGTGAGGCGCTCGGCGATCGCGGGCCACTCCATGCCGTTCGCCATACCCTCGAGGTGGATGACGCCACCGGCGTTCACGACGAAGTCTGGCGCGTAGACGATGCCGCGCTGCTGCAGGCGTGCGGCGCCCGAGTGATCGGCGAGCGGGTTGTTCGCGGGACCGACCACGGCCCGCACGGGCAGGGCGTCGATCGCCTCATCGGTGAGGATGCCGCCGAGGCCCGCGGGAACGAAGACGTCGGCCTCGGTGATGAGCGCTCGGTCGGGGGAGATCCACCGAGCGTCGAGCTCGCTCGCGAGCTGCTGCTTGCGGTCATCGATGTCGGTGACGGTGAGGCGCGCGCCCTCGCACGCGAGCATGCGCGCGAGTCGGCCACCCACCTGGCCCAGGCCCGAGATCACGAAGGATCGACCCTCGATGCTCTCCGAACCGAACGCCGCCTCGAGCGTCGGTGCGATCGACGAGTAGACGCCGAGCGCCGTCGCGCCTGCGGGCTCGCCCGCTCCGCCCTTCTCCGCGGGCAGGCCGACGACGTGCGCGGTGCGCTCCCGCACGACGACCATGTCGTCCTCGGTCGTGCCGACATCCTCCGCGGTGCGATAGCGGCCGTCGAGCATCTCGATCAGGTCGCCGAGGTCCAGGAGCGCAGCCCGACGTCGCGCGCTGTCGAGCGGCTCACCGATGGGGAGCGCGATCACCGACTTGCCGCCGCCGGCGTCGAGACCTGCGGCCGCGTTCTTGAGCGTCATCGCCGCCGAGAGCCGCAGCGCATCCGCCTGCCCGTCCACCCACGTCGGGTACGTCCACATGCGGCAGCCGCCGAGGGCGGGGCCGAGCGCGCTGGAATGCAGGGCGACGGTGATGATGAGTCCGCTTCTGGCGCCCTGGGATGTCAGGACGCGCTCGTGCGTGAACTCGGGGATGGCGCTCATGGTGCTCTCCTCGTTGAGTGCTGATGCCGCGGGTCGCGCGGCTCCCTCGATCTTGGATCGGATGCGCGGTGCGCGCAAGCCAGCACGCGCCGTTTGCGCTCGCAGCGCAGTTGGGGGACGAAACCGGTACGGCCAGTGCGCAGTTCGACCGTCATCCGGGCGCGCGCTCAGGCTCCTGCGCGGCGGCCCCTCGAGTGGTCTCGAAGATCCTCGACGACCGGGATGCTCGCCAGCAGCAGCAGGATGCACGCCGTCGGCACGACCGTGACGAAGCCGAGCACCATGTACGAGAGCGCGCCCGTCAGACCGCCCACGAAGAAGGCGCCCACGAGCAGCGTGTGCAGCCCCAGCTTGCCCAGGTCGGCGCGCACCGGCTCCGGGTCGTCCGCACGCCGCGGGTAGACGAGCTTGCCGAGCTCGATGCCGATGTCGGTGACCATGCCGGTGACGTGCGTCGTGCGGATCTGCGCGTTCGAGATCTTCGTGATGATCGCGTTCTGCATTCCCATCGTGAAGCCGAGCACCGCGATGAGCGCCCAGGTTCGCCCCTCTGTCGTGAGCTCCTGCGCGAGCAGGCCGATCAGCAGGGCGAGCACGGCTTCGAGCAGCAGCACGAGCGCGTAGCGGCTGCGCAAGCCGCGGCGGCGCGCCCAGTTGAACAGCATTGCGCATGCGGCGGCACCGACGACGAACGCACCGATGCCGACGGCGCTCAGTACCGCCACGTCGAATGCACCCACAGCCAGACTGTCGGCGAGTATGGCCGTGAGACCGGTCATGTGCGAGGTGTAGATCGCGATCGCCATGAAGCCGACGGAGTTCAGGATCCCGGCGGTGAACGCGAGCAGCGTCGCGAGATCGCGATTCGTGGTCGGGTTGCGGTCGGGGCCGGCGATGGCTCGCAGGTGGGCGATCATTCGTGCACCGAGCCCAGCCTTCGCGGGCTCGCGCAACGCATCCATGCCCCCAGGCTAGCTCCCGGTGGCGCCGCAGGAGCGGTCAGGCAACATCGAACCCGCTGTCGCCGCGAGCTTCGACCTCGGTCGACTCGACGCCATCGACACGTGCCGTTCCAGGCCCGTGCGCGAGCCAGCCAGCCATTGCCTCCACCGCATCCGCGACGCCTTCGGCTTCCACCTCGACCGTGCGATCGAGAAGGTTGCGGGCGTGGCCCGTCACACCGAGGCGCCGAGCCTCAGCGGCCGCAGCCATGCGGAAGCCGACACCCTGGACGCTGCCGCGGATCACGAAGCGGCGGCGGATGCGGGGTGCCTGATTCAGTGCGTGACCTCGTCGGACTCCGGCTCGCGCGCCTGGACCTCTCTCGCTGCCGGGTCGACGCCGCTGGCCTCGCCCTGCTCCCAGCGTGCGGGCAGGGCGACGTTCGGCGTGCCGTCGCCGTGCACCGGCTTGCCGGTCTTCGGGTCGTGCGCCGCGCTGTCGTGACCCTCGCTCGGGGCGAACTCGTTGTCGCGGCTCGCGAACGAGCTGGCGGATCCGCTGTCGGCGGGCGCGCCGGTGCTCGACGGATCGTATGCCGGGTCGGTGTGCGGCGTTGCGGCCATGATCGGTGCCTTCTCTGCGTGGGCGAGGGCAGGGATGCCGCTCGCGGAGCTACTCGCGACGCTACGCGCGCGAACTGCAGGCTACAAGCCTTGGCTATGAGGCGCTGAGCACCGCCTCGCGGCGGACCGCCGACGACGTCGCCGGTAGGCTCGTCTGTCGTGGCACTCACGATCGGCATCGTCGGACTCCCCAACGTGGGCAAGTCGACCCTCTTCAACGCTCTCACCAAGAACAGCGTGCTCGCGGCGAACTATCCGTTCGCCACGATCGAGCCGAACATCGGGGTGGTCGAGCTGCCGGATGAGCGGCTCACGCGCCTCGCCGAGATCTTCGGCTCGCAGCGCATCCTGCCCGCGGCGCTGTCATTCGTCGATATCGCCGGCATCGTGAAGGGCGCGAGCGAGGGCGAGGGGCTCGGCAACAAGTTCCTCGCGAACATCCGCGAGGCCGACGCGATCGCCCAGGTCGTGCGCGGCTTCGGCGACAGCGATGTCGTGCACGTCGACGGCGCTGTGGATCCCGCCTCCGACATGGAGACGATCAACACCGAGCTGATGCTCGCCGACATGCAGACGCTCGAGAAGGCGATCCCGCGGCTCGAGAAGGAGCTGAAGGGCAAGAAGATCGAGGCCAGCGTGCTCGCCGCGGCCGTCGAGGCGAACGAGATCTTGAACTCCGGGCGCACGCTCTCACAAGCGGGCTTCGACACGACGCCGATCCGCGAGCTCGGGCTGCTCACCGCGAAGCCGGTGCTGTTCGTCTTCAACGTCGATGAGGCGGTGCTCTCGGATGCTGACAAGAAGGCAGAACTGGCCGCGCTCGTCGCCCCGGCCAAGGCGGTCTTCCTCGACGCGCAGGTGGAGTCGGAGCTCGTCGACCTCGATCCTGCTGAGGCGCTGGAACTGCTGCAGTCGCTCGGCCAGGACGAATCCGGCCTCGACCAGCTCGCCCGGATCGGTTTCGAGACGCTCGGCCTGCAGACCTACCTGACCGCCGGCCCGAAGGAGTCGCGCGCCTGGACCATCCGCAAGGGCTGGACCGCCCCGCAGGCCGCGGGCGTCATCCACACCGACTTCGAGCGCGGCTTCATCAAGGCAGAGGTCGTCTCGTTCGAGGATCTGGATGCGCATGGCTCGATGGGCGAGGCGAAGGCGGCCGGACGGGTGCGCATCGAGGGCAAGGACTACGTGATGATCGATGGTGACGTGGTGGAGTTCCGCTTCAACGTGTAGCGGAAGCTCCGGGCAGTTTGCGTTCAGACCACCCGCGGGTAGTCGATCGTCAGCAGAGTGTCGTCGCGGAAGTCGCGCAGCACGCTCTCGCTGAGTTCTCCGATGCCGATGCCTCGAGCTCGGGAGGGCACCACATCGTCGTCCCCGGGGCTCCAGGCTCGGAGCACAGCGACACGCGAGACGTTCGCGACGTGGTCCGGCATGTCACGCAACCACCCGAGCCACGCGTCGGCTTCGATCTCACCGTGGACCGGCGCGTCGTTGCGACGCCCGATGAGACTGTCGCAGTCACACATCCGGCTGGTCAGAGTGAACACCACGGACGAGCCTCGGACTCGACCGGAGGCTATGCGCATGGTGGTCTGCACTGGCGGCATGCCCAGCCTGTCCTCAGTGAATCGCTGGAACTCCGAAGTGAAGGCTGCGGCGTTGATCGCCCACAGATTGGTGGCGCACATGCTCCCCATCTTGCATGCTGTCGATACGCGACGGAGAGGCCTATCCGTGACGCAACCCGGTGGAGTTCCGCTTCAACGTGTAAGTGCGAGTACTCGGCGCCCACTCCCACGTCGCTGTCAACGAGCTCCTCGCTGTCTTGTTCCAATGCAAGCCTCGAACGAAGAGCGCCGTTCCGACGACCTTGTCGGCGAGAAATCCGTTCGATGAGGTGCATCTCCTGCAATACTTCGGCAACGCACCAGAATCGCGACGAAAGAGGATGCCATGGCGGAGGCGAAGAACTATGTCGTTCTGCAGATCGTGCTCAAGGAGAAGTTCTTGGGCACCGGGTCCGGGAATCTGACGGAACTGGAACAGGCCATCAACGCACAGGCAGCACTTGGGTACCGGTTGCACACGATCACGACGTCGGCGTCAGGCAGCAAGGGCCTCGGAGGCGGGGACCGCATCCAAGCGACGCTGATCTTCGAACGGCTGTAGCGCTGATCCACCCGAGAGGAATCTCGATGGAAAGTCGCAGCGATCGCGCCCCGGCGGGTCGCATGACATCCCAGGCGGTCCATCGTCCGAACGGCGTGTCGATCGCGGTCAGCCAGTTGGAGAGCGACGGCCCGGTTGTCGTGCTGCTCCATGGTCTGGCCGGGAGCTCGCGGGAGTTGGTGCCAACCGCGCAGGCGCTGAAGGGCTACCGGGTGCTTCTCGTGGACCAGCGAGGGCATGGCTCGAGCACACGAAGGCCCGACGATCTGTCGCGAGGTGCCTTTGTCAGTGACGTTGTCGCAGTGATGGAGGAGCTCGTTCCGGGGCGGCGCGCGACTCTGGTCGGCCAGTCGATGGGAGCTCACACCGCGTTTCTCGTGGCTGTGGCGCGACCCGATCTCGTCGAAAGCCTGGTGATGTTGGAGGGCCACCCTGCAGGGAGTCACGATGCGGTGGAGTCGTCCAGCCTCGGGCGCTACTTCGACTCGTGGCCGGCGCCCTTCGCGAATGAATCGGCCGCCGACGCATTTCTCGGCGATGACGCGATCGCGGATGCTTGGGTCGCGGACCTGGAGGTCACGGCAGATGGTCTGCATCCTCGCTTCGACGCCGACATCATGGAGCGGGTGATCGCCGCCGTGCACGAACCGCGTTGGGCGGAATGGGAATGCCTAAAGGTTCCGACGCTTGCGGTCTTCGGCTCCGACGGAATGTTCTCGGCCGCGGCCAAGGACGAGCTGATCCGTCGGAGACCTGAGACTGACAGAGCCGACCTCGCCGGCGGAAGTCATGAAGCCCACCTCAACGCTCTTGGCGAGTGGATCGGCGTACTCCGCCACTGGCTGTCGCACGGTCCTACCGCCTCCTCGTCGGTCCGTGCGAGCGGAACTTGATCCGTAGTGAAACTCGGCCGGTGTTGGGTTCAACGCTCAGCCTGCAACGCGTGATCTAGGATCAACCATGACGACTCTTCAGGGTGCGGTTGTTCTCGTGGTCGGCGCCAGCGGTGGACTCGGTTCGCGCATCGCCGCCGAGCTGGAAAGCAGAGGCGCCGTCGTCGCCCGGTCATCGAAGTCAGCGGGACACGATCTCCGCGACCCCGCCGTCGTCCGCGAGGTGCTGCACGACACGAACGCCGAGCACGGACGTCTCGACGGACTGGTGATCGCGTCCGGAGTCGTCGCGTTCGGCGACGCATCGGACCTCGAGCCTGCCACGGTCGACGAGCTCTTCGCCGTGAACACCACCAGTGCCGTCGAGCTGATCGTCCAGAGTCAGCCCTACCTTGCGGCCTCCTCGCGTGACGGCAGGGAGCCCTTCGTGGTGACGCTGAGCGGCGTTGTCGCCGAGACGCCCGTCGCCGGGCTGGCAGCATATTCGGCTTCGAAAGCCGGGCTCGCGGCTTTCGTCGTCGCGGCGGCGCGCGAGTATCGTCGTGCCGGCATCCGAATCCTCGACGCCCGCCCGGGTCACACTGGCACCGCACTGTCCGAGCACCCGATCGCGGGGTCAGCGCCGCGCTTCGGAGCGGCACTCGATCCAGACCTGGTCGCAGCGCGCATCGTCACCGCGATCGCCGACGGCGAGAAGGATCTGCCCAGCACAGCCTTCTAGGTTCGGCAGGGATGCGGCAGCCATGCGCCTCGCAACACCGGCAGGCGTACGGTGAGCACATGACGGAGCAGCAGCGCTACACAGTGATCTCCAAGCGCGACGGCTACGAGTTGCGAAGGTACCCGGCGCACATGCTCGCGCAGGTGGAGGCCCCCGGACCGTTCTTCAAGGCGGGCAACCGGGGCTTCGGTCCCTTGTTTCGCTACATCTCGGCGTCGAACATCTCGATGACGGCGCCCGTGCTCCAGGCTCCGAACGCGCCGAAGCAGCACACGGTGAGCTTCGTCATGCCCGCGGGCGCTACGACCGTGCCTGCCCCGGCTGACGACTCCGTGCGCACCGTGGCAGTGCCGGAGCGGCGGGTTGCCGCGCGCAGGTTCAGTGGGGGTTCGAGCGTGAAGCGATATCAGCGGAACGCGGAAGCGCTCCGAGCGGCTCTCGCTCGAGACGGCCTGGCCGTCGATGGCCGGGTCTACTTCGCTCGCTACGACCCGCCGTGGAAGCCCGGGTTCCTGAAGCGCAACGAGGCGCTCGTTGCGCTCGGGTGACGCGCCGACGGAAGGCAGCACGGGCATCGATGCGGCAGTGAGGCTGCGTCGGCTCCGCACGTCCGACGCCGCAGCCGTCCGGGCAGCGTTCGCATCCAACCCAGCCGTTACAGCGCAACGCGGGGTCTCGCGGACATCGTTCAGGACGACACGACATCCTGGACCGATGAAGAATCCGACAGCCGCCATGCTCGTGATCGGCGACGAGATCCTCTCTGGCCGCACGCGGGAGGCGAATGCCTATCACCTGGCGGGCGAGCTCGGGAAGGTCGGCATCGACCTGCGCGAGATCCGCGTCGTCCCCGACGACCATGCCGTGATCGTCGACGCGCTGCGAGTGCTCCGAGCCAGCCACGATCACGTCTTCACCTCCGGCGGCATCGGGCCGACGCACGATGACATCACGGCGGATGCGGTGGCCGACGCGTTCAGCGTCGGGATCGAGGTGCGTGATGACGCCCGCACGCTGCTGCAGGACGCGATCGGGCGGGGGCGCACGCTCACCGACGAGCACCTGCGCATGGCTCGCATTCCGCACGGCGCAGTGCTCATCGACAACCCGGTCAGCGCGGCCCCCGGATTCACGATCGGCAACGTGCACGTCATGGCCGGTGTGCCCGCGATCTTCGTCGCCATGCTCGACGCAGTGCTCCCCGCGCTGGAGGCCGGTTCGCCGATGCTGTCGCGCGAGCTGCGGTTCGAGGTGGGGGAGGGTCGCATCGCGGCGCCGTTGCGGGAGCTCGCCGTGGCAATGCCCGACCTCGGCATCGGCTCCTATCCGTTCCAGGAGGGCCCCGTGTACGGCACCAATATCGTCGTCCGCGGCACCGACGCCGACCGCATCGACCACGCGCTCGAGCGGCTCCGTGGCATTCGCAGCTCCCTGGACTGAACGTCTGCGCTGATGGACCACACCGCTCATGGCAAGGCTGGCCGCGAGGGCTCCCTCAGTGGCCGCGTCGCGCTCGTCACGGGAGTCAGTCGGAGGCGAGGGATCGGGTTCGCGATCGCATCGCGGCTGGCGGCGCGTGGCGCGCACCTCGTCGTGACGCACCATCAGGCGCATGACGCCGAGCAGCCATGGGGCGCCGATGACCTCGAGGCAGTGCTCGCGGGGATCCGGGCGCGTCGCCTCCACCCCGACCAGCGACTGGTGGATGTCGCCGCCGACCTCTCCGAACCCGGGGCACCGGAGGAGATCATGCAGCGCGCCGTCATCGAGCTGGGGCACGTCGACATCCTTGTCTGCAACCACGCGCGCTCGGGTGGGGACGGTGCGCTGGGACAGTTGACCGCCGAGATGCTTGACATGCACTGGGCCGTCAACGCGAGATCCACGCTGCTGCTCGTGCAGGCCTTCGCGGCCCAGCACGATGGACGCCCAGGGGGCAGGGTCGTGCTGATGACATCGGGTCAGGGACAAGGGCCGATGCCGGGAGAGATCGCATACGCCACGTCGAAGGCCGCGCTGGCGGGCATCACCGTGACACTGGCCGACCAACTCGCCGATGTCGGCGTGACGGTGAACACGGTGAATCCGGGCCCGGTCGACACGGGCTACGTGACCGAAGAGCTGGCCGAGCACCTTGCTCCGTTGTTCCCACTCGGGCGGTGGGGGGAGCCCGACGATCCCGCTCGGCTGATCGAGTGGCTCGTCAGCGATGCGGGCAGGTGGATGACGGGCCAGGTGCTGCACTCCGAGGGTGGCTTCGCGCGCTGGCGACACCCTGCTGCAGGCGCGACGCGACAGGACTGAAGTCGCCGCAAGCGGCGCACCCGGTCTCCATCAACGAGATCAGAGCCGCGATCGAGCGCATCGCTGCGGATCCTGCTCGTGGACGCACCTGCGACGCGATTCGAGAGGGCTACCGTCGGTACAGCATCGGCAGCCATCTCATCTTCTACGTCCAAAGAGCCGAGAACGTGGACGTCATCCGCATCCTGCATCAGCGTATGGATCCGACGCGCCACCTCGAGTCGGCGCCCGCCGCCCTCGGAGCTGCCGGAGGGATGCATCGCATGATGCTGTGCCGAGTCAGTCTCGCCAGTCGCGTGCCCAGTACGCCGCATCGGGGATGCGCAGGCCCGGATCGAAGCCGAAGAAGTCCCGTGTCGCATCGTCGGCCACGCTCGAGACTGACCGCTGCAATTGGCCTTCGAGGTCGCGTTCGCGCAGTTCACGGGCGAAGCGCGACCGGATCTCTGGCGAAACCGGCGCGAGGCACGTCGCCATCGCGAGCGTCACGGCCACCAGGTCGTCGTCGGTCAGTGCCCCGATGCCACGTGCGTGGCTCTCCGCCTGCTCCTGCTGCTGCACCTCCCATGGTGGGACCGTCCGTTGCGACACCGCCTCGAGCCAGTCGTAGTCGCCGTCACGGTCGAGCTGCCGCAACCGAGCGGGCACGAGGTCGGTCGGCAGATGCCGCTCATCGACCGGCAGGAGACGGCGCAGCTGCGGGCGCACGCTGGCGAGCGTGCGGCCGACGCGGCCTGCGATCTCTTCTATGGAACAGTCGCTCCGGCATGCCTGCATGAGCGCCTCGAAGTCTTCGGTGGCCCAGGGCAAGCGGTGTCGTCGAGGCATCCTGTCTGGGAGCTCGACCGGACGCAGACCGCGCGGTTGCAGGTCGGTGGCGGCTGACGGGTGTTCACTGCGCGAGAAGTCGGTCATGCGAGCACTCTGCGGCAAGCGAAGCGAGGGCAACGACATGCATGCGCATCCCTGTGCATAACCGCGTCGTCGACCGGTCAGCCCCACACGAGCAGCGCCACACGGCCTAGCGCCGCGCCGCTAGTAATCGCCCCGATGGTCGGTGCGGTCCCGTCCGGGCCCGAAGCGCTTCAGGTGGGTGCGCCGCGCGAGCCGGATGACGGGCCGCAGGAGGAACTCCGCACTCCCGATGATGAACAGCCAGGTAGCGAGATCGGTGGTCGACTCCCAGAGGAACAGGATGCTGCCGACGAGGAACAGGATGCCGATAAGCACGTCGTTGGCGATGCTGAGGGCCTCGTACCGATTGCGGATCACGAGCTCCTCCCGCCCGATGCGCACCGCGATGTCGTCGGGGCCGAGCTCGTCGTCGGGGGACCGTTGCTGGTTCGCTGCAGACATGGGGCGATGCTCGCAGATGCCGATGCCTGGACGCTCAATGCACTGGCGGTGCCCCGCTGCGGTGGCGGACACCGTGGCTGGCGACGCCCCGCAGCTGCCTCGAGCGGGCCGACCCTCAGCGTCGACGAGCTCGAGCAGGTCGACGTCCGCCTGCTGACCGGGGCGGCGAGTGCTCAGGCGCCGCGCGAGAGACTGGCGGCTATGGACCTGCCTGAGCGCTCGCAGCACGAGCCCGACTTCGAGGGCGTGCGGGTGCGCGGCGCCCGCGAGCACAACCTCAAGGACGTCGACCTCGACATCCCGCGCGACGCGCTCGTCGCCTTCACCGGCATCTCGGGCTCCGGCAAGAGCTCGCTCGCGTTCGGCACCATCTACGCCGAGTCGCAGCGCCGCTACTTCGAGTCCGTGGCTCCATACGCGCGTCGGCTGATCAGCCAGGTCGGCAGCCCCGACGTCGATGGCATCACTGGCCTGCCGCCCGCGGTCGCCCTCCCGCAGCAGCGCTCCGGTGGCTCTGCGAGGTCGACGGTTGGCAGTGCCACCACCATCGCGAACGTGCTCCGCATGCTCTACTCGCGCGTGGGCACCTACCCGACGGGCGCGCCCATGCTGCTCGCAGAGGACTTCTCGATGAACACCGTGCAGGGCGCCTGCCCGACCTGCCACGGCCTCGGGCGCGTGCACGATGTGCCGGAGGCGCTGATGGTGCCCGACCCATCGCTCTCGATCCGCGACGGCGCGCTCGCGGCATGGCCGAAGGCCTGGCATGGCAAGCAGCTGCGCGACAGCCTCGTCTCGCTTGGCTACGACATCGACATCCCGTGGCGCGATCTTCCCCGCGAGCAGCGCGACTGGGCGCTCTACACCGAGGAGTCGCCGCAGGTGCCCGTCTTCACTGATCGCTCACCCGCCGAAGTGCGGAAGGCGGTCGCGGCGGGCGTTGCGCCGAGCTACATGAGCACGTTCCTGGGCGTGCGGCGGTATGTGCTGTCGACGTTCGCGGGTTCGAAGAGCTCCCGGATGCGCGAGCGCGCCGCGTCATTCATGGTCAGCGTGGTGTGCCCGAACTGCGGCGGCAGGCGGCTCAAGCCCGAGGCGCTCGCGGTCACGTTCGAGGGCTACGACATCACTCAGCTCGCGGCGATGCCGCTCGACGAGGTCGCGTCGGTGCTGCGGCAGGTGCTCGAGCCCAACTGGCGGCCGCGAGCCATCGGTGGGACGGACGATGCCGAGCATGCCCCGGGCCCGGAGCAGTTGCTCGCGGCTCGCAGGCTCACATCCGAGCTGCTTGCGCACCTGGCGCCCATCATCGATCTCGGACTCGCATCCCTCTCCCTCGATCGCACCACGGCATCCCTCTCCTCGGGGGAGCTGCAGCGCATGCGGCTCGCGACGCAGGTGCTCTCGCAGCTGTTCGGTGTCGTCTTCGTGCTCGACGAGCCTTCGGCCGGGCTGCACCCGGCCGACACCGAGTCGCTGCTGCGGATCCTTGCCACGCTGAAGGACTCGGGCAACACTGTGTACTTCGTCGAGCACTCCCTCGACGTGATCCGCGAGGCGGATTGGATCGTCGACATCGGCCCCGCCGCAGGCGCCGATGGCGGCGAGGTCGTCTACTCCGGCCCCATTGCGGGGCTGCGCGATGCATCCGACTCGGTCACCCGCCGCTACCTCTTCGACACGCTCGATGCCCCGCATGCCGCACGCGAGCGGCGGGCCGGCGACGGCAGGCTCGAGCTGGTCGACGTCACCCGGCACAACGTGTCGGGCCTCAGCGTCGGCTTCCCGCTCGGCGCGCTCACGGCCGTCACGGGCGTCTCCGGCTCGGGCAAGTCGACGCTCGTCGTGCAGGCGCTGCCCGACCTGCTGCGGGCGAGCCTCGCGAGCGACGTCGACGAGCACGCGGTCGACGGCGACGGACGTGCGACTGCGACCGACGACCCGCTCGCGCAGGCAGCCGAGGCGGTGACGGCGGGCCGCGCGCACGGCCCGGAGGGTCGGCTGCGCCGGGTCGTGCAGGTGAGCCAGAAGCCCATCGGCCGCACGTCGCGCTCCAACGTCGCCACCTACACGGGCCTGTTCGACCGTGTCCGTGCGCTCTTCGCCGCGACGCCGGAGGCTCGTCGGCGCCGGTACGGCGCTGGCCGGTTCTCCTTCAACCAGCCCGCCGGTCGATGCCCCACCTGCAAGGGCGAGGGCACGATGGAGGTCGAGCTGCTCTTCCTCCCGACGGTGCACGCACCGTGCGCGACCTGCGGCGGCAGCCGCTACAACCCGGAGACGCTGGAGATCGAGCTGGACGGGAAGACGGTCGCGGATGTGCTGGCGATGAGTGTGCGCGAGGCGCGCGCCTGGTTCTCGGACGACGACGTGCACCGGCACCTCGATGCGCTGCTCGATGTCGGGCTGGGCTACGTGGCGCTCGGGCAGCCGGCACCGCAGCTCTCCGGCGGCGAGGCGCAGCGGGTGAAGCTCGCCTCCGAACTGCGGCGAGGCCAGCGCGGCGACACGCTGTACCTGCTCGACGAGCCCACCTCCGGCCTGCATCCGGCCGACGCCGATCGGCTCGTCACGCACCTGCACCATCTCGTGGACGGCGGCAGCACGGTGATCATCGTCGAGCACGACATGCGGATCGTCGCCGAGGCGGACTGGGTCGTCGACCTGGGGCCGGGATCCGGTGACGCGGGCGGTCGGGTGGTCGCGGAGGGCACTCCCGAGCAGGTCGCCGCAACCGCGTCGAGCCGCACCGCACCGTACCTCGCCGAGGCGCTCGCGCGCAGGTCGCTGTAGCGGGGAGTCGCATGGACGCCGACGTGATCGTGATCGGAGCTGGGCTCGCAGGGCTGCAGAGCGCGCGGTCGCTGCAGCGCGCGGGGCTCACGGTCGCGGTGCTGGAGGCGGCGGATGCGGTTGGCGGCCGGGTGCGCACCGACCGGATCGACGGCTTCCGCGTCGACCGCGGCTTCCAGCTGCTGAACCCCGCCTACCCGGCGGTGCGACGGCTGATCGACGTCGCGGACCTCGATCTGCAGTCGTTCGGGGTCGGCGCGATCGTGCGCACCGGCACGACCACCACGACGCTCGCGCACCCTCTCCGGCATCCGCGTCACCTGCTCGCCACCATCGGCAGCGACCTCACACCCGCACGCGACCTCGTCGCACTCACGCGCTGGATCGGTCCGACACTGCTGCGCCCGACGGTCGCGTCGCGCGCGTCGACCGACGCGACGCTGCGCACATCGTTCGACGCCGTGGGCCTGACGGGGCGATTGCGACGGGACGTGCTCGACACCTTCCTGGCCGGCGTGCTCGCGAACAGCACGGGGGAGAGCTCCGCCAACTACGTGCGGCTGCTGCTGCGATCGTTCGCGCTCGGCGTGCCGGGTCTGCCGAGTGGCGGCATGCAGGCGCTGCCCGAGCAGCTGGCCGCGTCGCTGGAGCGATCGGCGGCGGGCACCGTGCGACTGCGAACGGGCGCGCGCGAGATCCGCGAGATCGCGGAGGGGGTGCAGGTCGTCACCGATGCGGGCATCGTCAGCGCGTGCGCCGCCATCGTCGCGGTCGGGCCGCAGCACGTCGGCGACCTCACGGGCCTTCCGGCGCCCGCGACGCGCGGGTTGACCACCTGGTGGTTCCGCGCGACCGGGCAGCCCCGCACCGGGCCGTTCCTGCTGCTCGACGCCTCCCGGCCCGGTGGTGGCCCCGCGGGGCCGATCTGGAACACCGCCGTGATCTCGGAGGTCGCGCCGTCGTATGCGCCCGTCGGGCAGCACCTCGTGCAGGCGACGACGCTGCTCGACCGCCCGGATGGGCGAGCGAGCGAGGCGGATGTTCGTCGCGATCTCGCCCGGCTCTACGGCACCGAGACGACGCACTGGGAGGTGCTGGCGCACCACGTCATTCCGCATGCCGTGCCGGTGCAGTCGCCAGGACCGATCGACCGCGGGCCCGCGTGGACGGGGAAGCGCGTGCTCGTCACCGGAGACCATCGCGAGACCGCGTCCATTCAGGGAGCGCTCGTCTCTGGCGAGCGGGCTGCGCGGGCCGTCACTCGCCGGCTCGGCTGACGCAACGGGGAGTCGCGGCGGCGCGCTACTTCGCGCAGTCGATGCAGGTGGTCGCCTGCGGCCGGGCTTGCAGCCGCTCGGGCGCGATGGGGCGACCGCAGACGCTGCAGATCGCGCCCTGCCCGCGCTCGACTCGCGCCGCTGCCTCATCGAGTGCGGCGAGCGCGTCGATCCGCGTCTGTCTCAGCCCCTCGAGCCGCGACCACTCGGAGGACAGCGAGACACCATCGGGATCGTGCTCGTCGTCATCGTGAACGGCCTCGCGCATCCGGCGGAGGTCGGCGAGCTGCCGGTCGACATCCTCGAGCTCCGCGAGCGCCTCCCGGCGACGCTCGGCGATGCCGTCGGCGCGCGCATCAGCCATCGTCGCGCGCCTCTTTGCGGAGTCCAGTCATGTGGCGAGCACAGCCAGCGCTAGCGCGTGCGCGCCGGGACGGCCTGGAGGTGTGACGGCGTGGGCTTCACGACGTGCTCGTCGTACTCGGGGTGCCTCGGCAGCCACTTCGCCACGTAGGGGCACACCGGCACGATCGACAGGCCCTGCGCAATGGTGTCGTCCACGACGTGCTGCACCAGCACGGAGGCGAGGCTCTGGCCGGCGTAGTCCTCCGACACTTCTGTGTGAAAGAGGATCCGCTCGCCGCCCTCGACGTCGATGTAGTCCTCCTTGCCGATCACCTGCTGGGCAGCGTCCTCGACCTGCGTGTCGATGAGCACGTAGCGCGACTGCTCGGGCTGGTGCTGCACGTCGAAGCGCTGCTGGGTGCTGTCGGTCATGGTCATCCTCCTGATCGGATTGGGGAGCGTCCGGCCGGATGCCCGCTGCCCTGGCATCCGGCCGGCGGGATCCTAGTGAGCGGTGGTGTTCCGGACGATCCTGCCCTCCGCGTCGCGCGGCCGCACCGGGTGCTGGCTGAGGATCGAGATGCGGTTGAACGTGTTGATGGTGACGGCCACCCATTCAGCAGCCACGAAGGTGTCATCGCCCAGGGTTGCGCGCGCGACCTCGAGCTGCGCCTCCGTGTCGGCAGAGAGCGGCATCAGCGTCACCGCTTCGGTGATCGCGAGCACCGCCGCCTCACGCTCCGAGTACAGCGTGCTCTCGCGCCACGTGGAGAGCAGGTCGAGCTTCTGCTGCGGGATGCCCGACTGGCGCGCCTGACGGGAGTGCAGGTCGAGGCAGTAGGCGCAGCCGTTCAGCCGCGAAGCATGCAGCTTGATGAGCTCGGCCTCCTGCGGCAGGAGCCCGTGCTGCGCAGCTTCATCGCGCACGGCCGCCGAGTAGAGCTGGGCGGCCTTCCACGACTCCGGCATGCCCTTGTCCAGGAACGGTCGCATGGCTCTCCTTGTGCTCGCGCTGCTGATCCCGACCGTACCTCAGTGGTCAGGGGGCGCGGATGGCGCGCTGTCCTTCGGATCGGCCCTGAAGGCTCAGTCGGCCGACGGCGGCCTGCGATTGCGCTTGATGTCGGATCGTCGGCTCTTCGCCTCGAGCCGCCGCCGCCGGGAGCCGCCCGTCGCGCGGGTGGGTCGGCGGATGGACGCTGGAGCGACGGCATCGCGGAGGACTGCCGCGAGCCGCTGCCGCGCAGCGGTGCGATTCTGCCGCTGCGCACGATGCTCGGCCGCGGTGATGGTCAGCACCGTGCCGGAGAGGCGAGGGGCGAGTCGATCGAGCGCGCGGGCGCGCTGCGCATCGGTCAATGCAGTCGTCGTGCGCAGGTCGAGGCTCAGCTGCACGCGCGAGTCCGTGGTGTTGACGCCCTGACCGCCGGGGCCCGACGCTCGCGAGAACTGCTCGACGAGCTCGTCAGCGGGTACCAGCAGCCCTTGCGGGGCTCCTGGCCCCGGGGGCACGACCACATCCTCCACGCGACGATTGCTCGCTACTGCGGCGCGACCCGACGGTGCGGATACTCCGGCTCGCGACGCTGGAAGCTCAGGATGCTCGGGTTCTGGATCACGCCGTCACGGATCTCGATCGCGCGCGAGATGGTGTGGTCGGCGTCCCATGACGCGGGACCTTCCATGACCGTGCGCAGGAACGGCAGGAGGGCCTCGCTGATCTCCCAGGTGGCGGCGTTCCACAGGTACGACGGGCTGTGGTCGACCGCGTAGTAGTGCACGCCCACGCCGACCGTGAACATCGGGTCGTCGAAGCCGGTGGGCTTCGCCCATTCGAAGCCCATCCCCGCATCGCACGAGACGTCGATGATGAGGCTGCCTGCCGCGAACGCGTCGAGATCCTCGGTCCGCAGATAGGTCACCGGCGCCGAGACGTCCTGCAGCGTGCAGTTGACGACGATGTCGTGCGCCGCGAGGAACTCGGGCAGCAGCACGCTGCCCTCGTCGGTCAGTACCTGGCTGCTGCGGATGTCGCCACCGTCGGTGGTGAGCTGGAGGATGAAGGCGCCGTGGATCGGCGAGCTGACCGCGGCGACATCCCGTTGCGTCAGCACCTGCACGTCGTGGATGCCCTGCGCATTGAGCGCCGTCACCGCACCTCGCGCGGTCGCGCCGAAGCCGATCACGACCGCGCTGCGCCGCGGCCCGTAGTCGCCCGTGGACCCGATCAGCTGCAGGGCGTGCAGCACCGAGCTGTAGCCGGCCAGCTCGTTGTTCTTGTGGAACACGTGCAGGCTGAAGTCGCCCCGGCTGTTCCAGTGGTTCATGGCCTCGAACGCGATGAGTGTGAGCCGACGGTCGATCGCGGTCTGCGTCATCGCCGCGTCCTGCACGCAGTGCGGCCAGCCCCACAGCACGCCGCCCTCCGGCATCGCCGCGACATCCGCCGACTGCGGCTTCGGCAGCAGCAGCACGTCAGCCGACGACAGCACCTCCGCGCGCTCGGCGACCCGGCCGACGCGCGCCTCGACCCACCCGGGCTCGAGCTGGAAGTCGGCGCCGTAGCCGCGCTCGACGACCATTCGCGCCCGCACGTCGGCATCGATGCGGTCGAGGTGCAGGGGATGGATCGGCAGTCGGCGCTCATTCTCCATCGAGGAGTCAGCGAGCAGGCCCAGCGTGAGCAGACCCTCGCTCGACGGCGCGGTCGGCTCGGGCACAGGGGTGTGAGCGGCGTCGGACATCCGGACTCCCATCGTTGGGGAACCAAGGTCAGCTCCTGGTCCGAGCGTACGCGCCTCGAGGTGGGCGCCGAGCGATGACGGTGGTGCTCAGGCGAGCGAGCAGGCACGATGGGCGCATGGAGGATCCGAAGCAGCTGCTGACCGCGACCGCTATCGAGAACGCGGGGCTCACGGATTGGAGGCGCGGTGATGAGGCGCTCACTGCGCGCTTCCGCTCCGGCAACTTCGCCACCGGCCTCCAGCTGGTCGCACGGATCGGTGCATCGGCCGAGGCCGTCAACCACCATCCCGATGTGCTGCTGACCTACCCGGCGGTCACCGTGACCCTCACCAGCCACGACGCGGGCGGCGTCACGATCCGTGACGTGCGCCTGGCGCGCGTGATCAGCGAGCACGCGGCGGCTCTGGGCATCAGCGCGGGCGCACGCTGACTCCGAGCGATCAGGACAGCTGACGTCGTCTGCACTGAGAGACTGGGCGGATGACCGCAACCCTCGTCGCCCAGGGGCTCGCCGGTGGCTACGGCCACCGCACACTCTTCGACGCGCTCGACGTGACCGTCGCGCCCGGCGACGTGATCGGCGTGGTCGGCGCGAACGGCGCGGGCAAGTCGACGCTGCTGCGACTGCTGGCCGGCATCGATGAGCCGCAGGCAGGATCCATCTCCCTCGCTCCCGCAGACGCCTTCGTCGGCTTCCTGCCGCAGGAGCACGAGCGCGTGGCGGGGGAGAGGGTCGTCGACTACATCGTTCGCCGCACGGGGTGCGCGCAGGCGAGTGCAGACATGGATGCCGCGGCGCTCGCGCTCGGCGATCCGTCGCTGGCGCCCGCGGGCGTCGACCCGGCCGACGCATACTCGAGCGCGCTCGAGCGCTGGTTGGCGAGCGGCGCCGCCGACCTCGACGAGCGCATCCCACTCGTGCTCGCCGACCTCGGCCTGCAGCTGCCGTCCGGCGCGGTCGAGCAGGCCATGATGACCTCGCTCTCGGGCGGGCAGGCCGCGCGCGTGGGGCTCGCGGCACTGCTGCTGTCGCGGTTCGACGTGGTGCTGCTCGACGAGCCCACGAACGATCTCGATCTCGACGGGCTGGAGCGGCTGGAGGCGTTCGTGCAGGGCCTCCGCGGCGGCGTCGTGCTGGTCAGCCACGACCGTGAGTTCCTCGCCCGCTGCGTCACGCGGGTGCTCGAGCTCGACCTCGCGCAGTCGTCGAACCGCATCTACGGCGGCGGCTACGACGCCTACCTGGAGGAGCGCGCGACCGTGCGCCGGCACGCCAGGGAGCAGTACGACGAGTTCGCCGAGCAGAAGGCCGACCTCGTCGCTCGCGCCAGGACGCAGCGCGAGTGGTCGAGCCAGGGCGTGCGCAACGCCATGAAGAAGGCGCCCGACAACGACAAGATCCGCCGCCGGGCTGCCACCGAGTCGAGCGAGAAGCAGGCGCAGAAGGTGCGCCAGATGGAGAGCCGGATCGCGCGCCTCGACGAGGTCGAGGAGCCGCGCAAGGAATGGCAGCTCGCCTTCACCATCGGGGCCGCGCCGCGCTCGGGCACGGTGGTCTCCACGCTCAGCGCCGCCGTCGTCCGCCAGGGCTCGTTCACGCTGGGACCGGTGTCGCTGCAGGTGAATGCGCAGGAGCGCATCGGCATCACCGGGCCGAACGGCGCCGGCAAGTCGACGCTGCTGCGCGCGCTGCTCGGGCAGCAGCAGCCCGACGAGGGCTCCGCGAGCCTCGGTGCGAGCGTGCGCATCGGCGAGATCGACCAGGCACGATCGCTGCTGACCGGCACGTCGCGACTGGCGGCAGCGGTCGAGGCGCTCGTGCCCGAGCTGGCCTCCGGCGAGGTGCGCACGCTGCTGGCGAAGTTCGGCCTGCGCGCCGACCACGTCGGCCGTCCGGTCGACGAGCTGTCCCCCGGGGAGCGCACCCGCGCGGGCCTCGCGCTGCTGCAGGCGCGCGGCGTCAACCTGCTGGTGCTCGACGAGCCCACCAACCACCTCGACCTGCCCGCCATCGAGCAGCTCGAGCAGGCGCTCGAGACCTACGACGGCACGCTGCTGCTCGTGACGCACGACCGGCGGATGCTCGAGACCGTGCGCACCGATCGGCACTGGCGGGTCGAGGCCGGCAGGGTCGTCGAGCTGTGACGAGCCAAGGCTCGCGGATCGGAGGTGCATCGTGAGCGACCGGACCAATCCCGTGTTCGATCCACCGCAGGGGCGCAGGTCGATCCCCGTCCGCACCAGCTACACGCCCGCGCACACCTGCTCGCCCGCGGTGCGGATGCGCGTGCTGAGCGCGACCCCGCTGTTCGTCGACCTCACCGTCGACGAGCTGCAGTCCATCGACGCCCGCATGATCACCTTCCATGCCGACGTCGGCGACATCATCCATCGGCAGGGTGATCCCGCCGAGTCCTTCTACGTGCTTGCCGCCGGACGGCTGAAGGTGGTTCGCACGAGCGCCGAGGGGCAGCAGGAGGTCGTCGACCTGCTCGGCTCCGGCGACGCGTTCGGCGGCATGGACTCCTTCGGTCGCACCCGGCACACGGAGACGGTCGAGGCGTTGACCACGGTGTGCGTGCTGCGGATCGACGCGCCCGGCTTCCACCGGATCCTGCGCGAGTTCCCTCCGGTCGCGCTGCGCCTGATCGACGACCTGGCGACCCAGCTGCTGGAGTCCAGAGCATCCGCGGCGCTGCGGTCGACGACGGTGACGCAGCGGGTCGCCGCGACCCTGCTGCGGCTGGCCGAGAAGTTCGGCGAGCGGGAGGGCGAGCGCGTGCTCATCCAGATGCCGCTGACACGCGCCGACCTTGCCGGCATCACCGGCTCCACCCCGGAATCCGTCTCTCGCGCCATGAGTCGGATGCGCGCGGCGGGCCTGGTCGAGTCGGGTCGACGGTGGACCAGGATCCTCGACCTCGATGGCTTGCGCGCGGCCGCCGACTGAGCCGCCGGCATCCCCCACCGCCACTGCACGCTGCGGGTCTGCAGCAGCATGACGCACGTCATGGTCGCCGCGCCCTGCCCTTCGTAGGTTGGGAGCAAGCCTCCAGATGGAGGGTCGCTCCCGACGAAGGGGATGGTCATGGCCACCACGAGCTCCACCCAGACGAAGCTGCGGGCTGAGGGATTCTCCTGCCCCTCATGCGTGGCGAAGATCGAGAAGCAGGTCGGGCGCCTCGACGGCGTCGACAACGTGCAGGTGCACTTCGCCTCCTCTCGCATCGAGGTCGAGCACGACGCCTCGAAGGTCAGCGTCGACGACATCGTCAGCGCCGTGGCGAAGGCCGGCTACGCGGCGAAGCCGTCGGCGTTCTGAACCCGAGGTCTCCGCGGCATCCCGCCGCGGAGGTCCTCCGCCAGTGTGAGCACGAGAAGGACAGGATCATGAGTCGGTTGCAGCAGATCGTGGCGGGGCGCTGGTTCGTCCCCGCGGTGTCGGGCACGTTGATCGTGCTGTCGTGGGTCGCAGGTGGCATCGAGATGGCGCTCGTCGGCGCCATCCTGATGGTCGCCGCGGCTGTCGTGGCGGGCTGGCGCATCGCCGTGCAGGCGGTGCGATCGCTGCTGACCAAGCACGTCGGCATCGATCTGCTGGTCTCGGTGGCCGCGATCGGCGCCATCATCATCGGCAACTTCTGGGAGGCGGCGGCGGTCACCTTCCTGTTCGCCATCGGGCACGCGCTCGAGGCGGCGACGCTGAACCGCACGCGGTCCGCGCTGGCCGAGCTCGTGGCCGTGGCGCCGGACGTCGCTGTCGTGCTGCGCGGTGGCCAGCAGGTCGAGGTCGGCGCGGGGGATGTCGAGGTCGGCGAGACCGTGCTGGTCAAGCACGGCGCGAAGGTGCCGGTCGATGGCACGGTGGTCGCCGGAACCGGCGGCATCGATGAGGCGTCGATCACCGGTGAGTCGATGCCGGTCGACAAGGGCGAAGGCGATCAGGTGTTCGCGGGCACGGTCTCCCGCAGCGGCTTCCTGCAGGTGCGGGCCTCCGGCATCGGCGCCGACACCACGCTGGCTCGCATCATCCATCGCGTCGAGGAGGCGCAGGATGCCAAGGCGAAGACGCAGTCGTTCATCGATCGCTTCGCGCGCTGGTACACGCCCGCCGTGCTGCTGCTGGCGCTCATCGCCGGACTCGTCAGCGGTGACGTCGTGCTCGCGCTGACACTGCTGGTGATCGGCTGCCCTGGCGCGCTCGTGATCTCGATCCCGGTCGCGATCGTGGCAGGGATCGGCCGTGCCGCGAAGGACGGCATCCTCATCAAGGGCGGCGAGTACCTCGAGACTGCCGCGAAGATCGACGTCGTGGCGGTCGACAAGACAGGCACGCTCACGCAGGGCCGCCCGCGTCTCACCGATGTCGTGGTGCTCGATCCCGCGCTGGAGCGGGCGGACGTGCTGCGCTGGGCGGCGAACGCAGAGGCAGGCTCGGAGCACCCGTTGGCGCGCCCGATCCTCGCAGCGGCCGACGCAGAGGGCATCTCCGTCGCCCTGCCGGAGCACGTGCACCCGATCGCGGGCAAGGGCATCGAGGTGATGAGTGCGGGGCATCGCGTGCTGGTGGGCAACCAGGCGCTGCTGGAGCAGTTCGGCGTGCGCGATGACGGTGGCGCGGAGCGGGCGGCCAGACATCTTGCCGACGGCGGTCGCACGCCCATGATCATTGCCGTGGACGACACCGTGGTGGGCGTGATCGCAGTCGCGGACACGGTGCGTGACGACGCGGCCACCATGGTCGATCAGCTGCACGCTGCCGGCGTGCGCCGCGTGGTCATGCTGACGGGCGATGTGCAGGCGGTCGCGAGCGCGATCGCCACGGCGACCGGCATCGATGAGGTGCGAGCGGCGCTGCTGCCGGAGGACAAGCTCGCGGCGGTGCAGGAGCTGCAGCGCGCGGGGCACACGGTGGCGATGGTCGGCGATGGTGTCAACGACGCCCCTGCGCTGGCCGCAGCCGACATCGGGGTCGCCATGGGTGCGGCGGGGTCCGCGGTGGCGGTGGAGACCGCCGACATCGCCTTGATGGGCGACCACCTGCTGAAGCTGCCGGAGGCGATCGGCCTCGCAAAGCGCACCGTGTCGGTGATGCGCCAGAACATCGCCATTGCGCTGCTGACCGTGGTCGCGCTGCTTGCGGGCGTCTTCCTCGGCGGCGTCACGATGGCGATCGGCATGCTCGTGCACGAGGCGTCCGTGATGGTGGTGATCGTCAACGCGATGCGGCTGCTGCGGCGGCAGCGGGCAGCCGGATCGGCACGTCGACCGCGGTCGACTGGCAGTGCCGTCGAGCGACGACCGGGAGTGCTGACCGAGGGTTAGCCTGGGGCGCGGGAGGCACCATGCTCGATGCGCTGCTGTGGGGCGGGGTCGCGGCTTCTTCGCTGCTGATCGGTGCGCTGCTCGCGATCGTTCGGCGGTGGCCGGATGTCGTGGTCGGCGTCGTGCTCGCGTTCGGAGCCGGCGCGCTGATGGCGAGTGTCGCGTTCGAGCTCGCAGAGGGCGGGCTGCGCGATGGCGGTCCGCTCGCCGTGGGCGTGGGGCTCGCCGCGGGCGCGCTGGTCTACTTCTTCGCCGATCGCGGGGTCGAGCGGTGGTCGGGACGCAAGGGGGCGAGCGCAGCTGGTGCGCCGCTCGCCATCGGCGCGCTGCTCGACGGGATCCCCGAGCAGGCGGTGCTGGGCATCGGCCTGGCCGCCGGCGGCGGCGTGAGCATGGCGCTGCTCGTCTCCGTCTTCGTCTCGAACCTGCCAGAAGCGATCGGGTCGTCCTCCGACATGCTCGCGGCGGGACGCTCGCGGCGATTCGTGCTGTCGCTGTGGCTCGTCGTCGTGATCGTGAGCGTGCTGGCGGCGGTCGCGGGCGCGCTCATCGCCGATGCCGCGCCGCCGGGGCTCGCGGGCATCGTGGACGGCTTCGCGGCCGGGGCATTGCTGGTGATGCTGGTCGACGCGATGATCCCGGAGGCGCGAGCGAAGGCCAAGAACGTTGCTGGCCTCGCGACGGTGGTGGGCTTCGCCGTGGCAGCATCCCTTTCCCTGCTCGTCTGACCGCCGCTCGGCGAAGCACCGAGACGCGCGCATCGATCGCTCACTTGCGCACCCTGGCGCTGAGCCCGATACTGCGCACGGAGGTGCACACCATGGATTACACGCAAGGATTCAGCGGCTTCGCGGTGCCGGATGTCGCGGCGGCCAAGACGTTCTACGCCGATGTGCTCGGCCTCGCAGCTGTGGAGCAGGACGGCATGCTGCAGTTGACGATGCCCGGCGGCGCGGCCGTGCTCGTCTACCCGAAGGAGGATCACGTGCCCGCGGTGTTCACGGTCCTGCACCTCGGCGTCGTCGACCTCGGGGCTGCGATCGAGGAGCTCACCGCGCGCGGCGCGACCTGGGAGCGATACGAGGGTTTCGACCAGGACGCGCGCGGCATCGCCGCGGGTGACGGCCGCGGCCCCGACATCGCGTGGACGACGGACCCTGCAGGCAACATCGTGTCGGTGATGCAGCTGCCGCGCGAATGACCTCAGCGCACCCCCCACGCGGAGGACTGCTGCTGCAGCTTGAGGTACATCAGCGTGTCGGTCTCGCGCACGCCTTCGATCGCGCGGATGCGGTCCGAGACGAGCTCCAGCAGATGCGCGTCGCTCTCGCAGACGACTTCCACGAGCACGTCGTAGGTGCCGGCGGTGATGACGACGTAGACGACCTCGTCCAGCGAGGAGAGGGCCTCGGCGACGGGTTCCATGCGGCCGGAGGTGCGGATGCCGATCATCGCCTGCCGCGCGAACCCCAGCTGCGTCGGGTCGGTGACGGCGGCGATCTGCATGACGCGGGCATCCGTCAGCCGCTTCACGCGGTTGCGCACGGCGGTCTCGCTGAGCCCGACGGCGGCGGCGATGGTGGCGTACGCCGCCCGCCCGTCGTGCTGCAGCTCCGCGATGATCGCCTTGTCGATCGAGTCGGGCTCCGTCACAGTCGCGCCCCCGCCTCCGTCAGCAGCCCCCGCAGGGTCTGCGCCATCTCGTCCACAGGTGGTCGTTGGCGGCCATGCTGCTCCTTGTCGTCGGTCTGGTCAGCGGTTCGGGTCGGTCATGTCCACGCGGACAATGGCCTGCTCGGCCGTGCTCGGCTCCTCATCCCAGAACCGTCGGTCGCGGAAGTACCAGATGACCATCAGCACGACACCGGTGGCAAAGATCCCGATGCCGAGCACGAGCGGCGGTCCGAGGCCGAACCACGCGACCCCCGAGTAGGAGTTCTCCGGGTTGCCGTAGTCGATGATCGCCGCGACGAGCAGCCAGGTGAGCATGAGCGCGCCCAGTACGGGCCCGACTCCGATGAGCACGAAGCTCTTGACGCTCTTGGTGAGTCGCTTGCGGAAGTAGATCGCGCAGGCGATGCCCGTCAGCGCGTAGTAGAAGGCGATGAGCAGGCCGAGCGCCGTGAGCGTGTCCCACAGCGCCGTCTCGCTCAGCAAACCCACGCCCAGGTAGTAGGCGATCGCGATGCCGGCCACCCACCACGTTGAGACGTCGGGCGTGCGGAACCGCGGGTGGATGCGTCCGAACATCTTCGGCAGCGCGCCGCGCCGAGCCATGCTGAGCCCGGTGCGCGAGGCCGGGATGATCGTGGTCTGCGTCGAGGCGATGGCCGAAGTCGCGACCGACAGCATGACGACCCACGACCAGGGGCCCATGGTCTCGCTGGCGAGCACTTGGAAGACCGCTTCCTCCTCGCCCGCGTTCTCGGCGAGGAAGGCGTCGCCGGCGAGCGCCACGACGGCGATCGTGACGGAGAGGTAGGTGACGAGGAGCACGAGCGTCGACCAGATCGCTGCCTTGCCGGGCGACTGCGACGAGTTCGAGGTCTCCTCTGTCAGGTTGACCGCCGACTCCCAGCCCCAATAGGCGAAGACGCCGAGCAGGAGCGCGGGAGTGACGCCGGCCCAGCCACCGCCGAACGGGTTCAGCCACTCCCACGACGGTGTCAACGAGTCGAACGCCGAGGTGTTGGAGGCCACCTGCACGAGCGCGACCACGGCGAATGCGAGCAGCGAGACCACCTGGAAGATGATGAGCACGTTCTGCAGCCGCGCAGAGATCTCGGTGCCCCACACGCAGATCGCGGTCATGAGCAGGATGAGCAGGACGGTGAGGATGCGGATGAGCACCGGGTCGTACGCGAGATCCTCGAGCCCGAACGTGAGCAGCGAGTAGCGCACGCCCACCTCGGCGAGCGAGCCGACGATCAGCACCCCGGTCATGGTGATGGCCCAGCCGCCGATCCAGCCGAACCACGGTCCCATGGCACGCGTGACCCAGGAGAAGGTGGTCCCGGAATCCTGGTCGACGGTGTTGAGGTAGTAGAACGCGGATGCGATGAGCAGCATGGGGATGAAGCTCGCGAGCATGATCCCGGGCGCGTGCACGCCCGTGTAGAGCACGAGGCCGCCGATGATGGCGGCGATCGTGTACGCGGGGGAGGTCGACGCGAGGCCGATGACGAGGGCGTCGAAGAAGCCGATGGCGTTCGGCTTCAGGCTCGGTCGGCTGGCCGTGTCCGGGCTGCTGCGATGGTCGGTCACGTCTGCTCCTCATTGCGCAGTTCGGCGGATTCACCGTCGCAGCCAATGTGTGAACGCGTGATCCGCTCTTCTTGATCGATGACACTACTGATTCCGACGTGACTGCACTAGAGTCGCCGTCAATCGGCTTCGACGTCCCGTGCGACGGTGCACGGCGCGAAGCTCGCGCGAGAGGAGCGATCCCATGCGGATCCTGCTGGTGGGTGCCGGAGGTGTCGGGGGAGCGTTCGCCGCGATCGCGGCGCGACGGGACTTCTATGAGGCGATCGTCATCGCCGACTACGACGAGGATCGAGCACGTCGGGCGGCCGACGTCGACGCGCGGTTCTCCTCCGCGCAGGTCGACGCCTCCGACCCGGATTCCGTCGCGGCGCTGTGCCGCGAGCACGAGATCACCCACGTGATGAACGCGGTGGACCCCCGCTTCGTCATGCCGATCTTCGACGGCGCGCTCGCGGCCGGTGCCGGCTACGTCGACATGGCGATGAGTCTGTCGCAGCCGCACCCCGAGGAGCCGCACAGCCGGGTGGGCGTGAAGCTCGGGGACGAGCAGTTCGCGAAGGCAGCCGAATGGGAAGCCGCGGGGCAGCTCGCGCTCGTGGGCATGGGCGTCGAGCCCGGCATGTCCGACGTGTTCGCGCGCTACGCAGCAGACGAGCTCTTCGAGACCATCACCGAGCTCGGCACGCGGGACGGCGCGAACCTCGCAGTGCACGACGATGACGGGAACGAGATCTTCGCACCCTCGTTCTCGATCTGGACGACGATCGAGGAGTGCCTGAACCCTCCGGTGATCTGGGAGCGCGCCAGAGCGGATGAGGAGGACGGCGGCTGGTACACGACCCCGCCGTTCAGCGAGCCGGAGGTGTTCGACTTCCCCGAGGGGATCGGGCCGGTGGAGTGCGTCAACGTCGAGCACGAGGAGGTGCTGCTCATGCCGCGCTGGATCGACTGCGAGCGCGTGACCTTCAAGTACGGGCTCGGCAGCGAGTTCATCGGTGTGCTGCAGACCCTCCACACGCTCGGTCTCGACAGCACCGCCAAGGTGCGGGTTGGCGGTGTCGAGGTCTCGCCGCGCGATGTGGTCGCGGCGTGCCTGCCCGATCCAGCCTCCATCGGTCCCGTGATGACCGGGAAGACCTGCGCCGGCGTGTGGGTGCGGGGCACCGGCAAGGACGGCCAGCCGCGCTCCACGTACCTGTACCACGTGGTCGACAACGCCTGGTCGATGGAGGAGTACGGCCACCAGTGCGTGGTCTGGCAGACGGCCATCAATCCCGTGATCGCGCTCGAGCTGCTCGCGACCGGCGTCTGGTCCGGCAGCGGCGTGCTGGGGCCGGAGGCACTGCCGCCGAAGCCGTTCCTCGACAAGCTCGAGGAGTACGGGAGCCCATCGGGCGTGATGGAGGTCGCATCGGGGGAGTGAGCACTGCCGCTGCCAGCTCGTGGCGCGGTCCGCTCGGGCGTTCGCACAGGCCCATGTGGGCGCCGCCGAGTACCGTGAGCATCCCGATCCGGAGGAGACGATCATGACCGATGCGAGCGCGAACCACGAGCCCAGCGACCAGCCTGACACCCACGGCGAGACCATCGGCGCGACCGGTGACGCGCAGGACTCGACCCTGGAGAAGGATCCGGCCGAGTGGGTGAGCGGTGACGACCCCATGACGGAGGCGCAGCGCTCCTACCTCGACACGCTCGCGAAGCAGGCGGGCGAAGAGCTGCCGGCGGACCTCACGAAGGGCGAGGCGTCGCAGCACATCGAGCGCCTGCGGGGCCAGACCGGCAAGGACTGACGCAGCTCGTGGCATTCAGCAAGGGTGACGAGGTCAGCTGGAACACCAGCCAGGGCCAGACGCACGGCACGGTGCAGGAGCAGCGAGTCAAGGACTTCCAGTTCGAGGGTCAGCAGTTCCGTGCCTCCGACGACGAGCCCTACTACATCGTCGAGTCGGCGAAGACGGGCGCCAAGGCGGCGCACAAGGAATCTGCGCTCACGAAGCGGTCCTGAGGCGGCCGACGAGCAGCGGCGCCGTCGAACCGCATCAGGATGCTGGGGGCGCGAGCTCGTCGAGCTCCGCGAGCCGGTCGGTCGCGCGCGCAGAGCGGTCCGCCTCTGACATCTCCCACCAGGCATCGCCGCGCTCGCCGAGGCCCTCCTTCGCGAGCTGCACGCGGTCACGTGCGAGTCGACGGATCGCATCGTCATCGGTGAACCGCACGGCTGAGCGGGCGCGGCCAAGATGTGAGCGGAGACGCGAGGCCAGCACCGGCTCGAGTTCGGGATCCTCCGCCCGCCAGCGTCGTCCGTCGACGACGATCCACCGCCCGTCGGGGGTGCGCTCGTGCTCGCGCCCCACGAGCTCAGCGACGCTCGATCGGGATGTGACGCAGCTTCGTACCGACGGGGCCGAGCTCGACGCGCACGGTCAGCACGCCGTCCTCGTAGGCGGCCGTGATGGCATCGTCGCGCGCGCCCTGCGGCAGGCGGATGTCGCGCGCCAGCGCCCCGTAGCGGAACTCGGTGCGGTGCGGCTCCCGCTTGTCGCGGTGGCGCTCGGCGTGGATGCGCAGCACCCCGTGCTCGATCATCACGTCGATGTCGCGCTCCGGATCCAGGCCCGGCAGCTCGGCGTGCACGACGAACGCGTCGTCCTCGACGACCTCCTCGACGCGGATGCCAGGCAGCGGGCTCTTGCCGTCCCAACCGCCCATCAGCGCGAACGCATCGACCCAATCCGTGAAGGGCGGGAAGATCGGGTGCTTCCGTGCACTCTCCGTGGTCATGGCGAGCTCCCTCCGTCGGTCAGTCGTCTGGCTCCTGTCTACTCCCGATCGCGGGGGTGGGCAACGGTCGCGGGTGCTGCGGATGCGTTCGGGCCGATGCTGGTCGCGATCCAGAGCCCCCTCGTGCTTCCATGGCGGCATGAGCGATTCCAGCAGCACCGAGTCCCGCATCGTGAGCGCCAGCCGCACGATCGAGGCACCCGCCGACGTGATCTTCGAGCAGATCGCCGACCCGGCGAAGCAGCCGGCGTGGGACGGCAACGACAACCTCGGCGAGGCACCGGAGGGCCAGCGGGTGCACGCTGTCGGCGATGTGTTCTCGATGCGGCTCACCAACGGCGCAATCCGTGACAACCACATCGTCGAGTTCGAGGAGGGGCGCCGCATCGCGTGGAAGCCCGCCGAGGAGGGCAAGCCGCCGATCGGGCAGCTGTGGCGGTGGGAGGTCGAGCCCGAGGGCGCCGGTGCGCGCGTCACGCACACCTACGACTGGAGTGACCTGCATGACGAGCAGCGGATGAAGAGGGCCCGCAGCACGCATGCCGAGCAGCTGCTCGCCTCCATCGACCGTCTCGCGCAGCTGCTCGAACGCTGACCTCCGAGCGGAGGGCAGCGCGCTCGCGGGCGGCGACGGGGTAGCATGGGGGTCAGGCGTCAGCTCGCCGGTTCCCGCCGGTGCCGCATCGCGGCATCCTCGCACCGCAGCCGTCGCCGCCGGCGCGACGATCCGCCGCCTTGCATGAGGCGCTCGTCGTGGCACGAACGCCGGAGCCGTCCCATCGGCTCCCCTCGAACGGAGGACATGTGGCCGACGCCGCAACCATCGATGCTCCCGAGACGGACGCATCCACCGAAGCACCGTCGCGCGACCGCGACGCCCTCATCCCGCAGCTCGCCCGCGCCGTCCGGCAGGTCGAGGCCGGCGTCAAGCGCGGCGCCGCCTCGCGCTCGACCCGGGTCAAGCTGCAGGTCGTCGCCATGCTCGCCCGCGAGGAGCGGGCCCGGGTGCGCGCTGATTCGGCCCTCACCGACGCGCAGCGCGCCGAGGACCTGAAGCGGCTCGACGGCATCGCGATGATCCTCGCGAAGGCCGCCAGCCGTGAGCCCACGCTCCTGCCGCTGCTGGGCGAGGGCGCTCCGATCAGCGACGCGGTGCGGGAGCGCAAGCGCGAGATGCTGCTGGACGCGGGCCTCGAGCCCGAGCCGGAGCGCCAGTCCGCTCCCGAGCCGGAGCCATCGGAGCCGCAGGCGCCGCAGGTCGTGCCGCAGTCGGTGCGGCGGGTGCAGCTCGCGAACCCCTTCCTCGAGCCCGATCTCGAGCACGTGCGCCGCAAGCCGGAGCGCGACCGGCTGGCCGGCTTCGACCTGCTCTCGCCGCTCTACCTCTCGTTCGAGGTCGCGGCCGACGGCAAGCCCGCCTGCATGCCGCTCCCGGAGCCCAAGCAGCGCCTCGCACCGGGCGGCAAGGAGCTCATGCACCACCAGGCGCAGCTCGTGCAGTCGGCGAGAGAGGGCCACCGCGCCTTCCTGCTCGCCGACGAGCCCGGTCTCGGCAAGACCGCGCAGGCGCTGCTCGCGGCGCAGGCAGCGGATGCCTTCCCGCTGCTGGTCGTCGCGCCGAGCGTCGTGAAGATCAACTGGGCTCGCGAGACCGAGCGGTGGGTGCCGGGCCGCCGCGCCGCGGTGGTGCAGGGCGACGGCGACAACCTGGACGCGTTCGCCGACGTCGTGATCGTCAACTACGAGGTGCTCGACCGGCACATGGGCTGGCTGGAGCGCTTCGGATTCCGCGGCATGGTCGTCGACGAGGCGCACTTCATCAAGAACACCCGCTCGAAGCGGTCGCGCCACGTGCTGCAGATCGCGGCAGCGCTGCGCGAGCGCGTCGGCAACCCGCTGCTGATGGCGTTGACGGGCACACCGCTCATCAACGACATCGAGGACTTCGGCGCGATCTGGCGATTCCTCGGCTGGATCGATCAGAAGGAGCCCAACGCGGCGCTCACGGACGAGCTCGAGGAGATCGGGCTCACGCCCATGGACCGCGGCTTCTACCCGGCGGCGCGCAAGGCCGTCATCGATATGGGCATCGTTCGGCGTCGCAAGATCGACGTCGCCAGCGACATACCCGCCCGTCGCATCGCCGACATCCCGGTCGAGCTCGACGAGTCGGAGGTGCGGTCCATCCGCGCGGCCGAGCAGGACCTGATCGATCGGATGCTGCGTCGCTACGACGCCGCGCTGCTGCAGCGCCCCGCCGACGACGATGCGGTCATCGACGACGACCTCATCCGCCGCATCGCGCGCAGCGAGGTCGAGACGCAGGAGGGCGGCACCGGCGAGAACGTCTTCGCGCTCGCCCGGCGCATCGGTCGCGCCAAGGCCGACCTGGCGGCTGACTACGCGGCGCAGCTCGCGCACTCGGTCGGCAAGGTGGTCTTCTTCGCGAAGCACATCGACGTGCTCGACACGGCCGAGCGCACGCTCGCGAAGGCCGGCATCAGCACGGTCTCGATCCGCGGCGACCAGACGCCGACGCAGCGGCAGCACGCGATCGACGCGTTCACCAACGACGAATCGGTGCAGGTGGCCGTGTGCTCGCTCATGGCGGCCGGTGTCGGGGTCAACCTGCAGGCGGCGGCCGACATGGTGCTCGCCGAGCTGTCGTGGACGGACGCCGAGCAGACGCAGGCGATCGACCGCATCCACCGCATCGGCCAGTCGATGCCCGTCACGGTGTGGCGCATCCTCGCCGCGCAGACGATCGACACGCGCATCGCCGAGCTGCTCGACGCCAAGGCGGGGCTCATCGGGCGCGCGATCGACGGCGCGACCGGCGAGGAGCCGACGAGCGGCGACCTGCGGCTCGAGGCGGTCACCGGCATCCTGCGCGACGCGGTGGCGGCGCGCAGCGCGCGGGTCTAGGGGCGCGCGTGCCGGACGCGGCCTTCGAGGATCCCCGACTGGCCGCGGTGTACGACGCGCTCGACCCCGACCGCAGCGACCTCGAGGTCTATGTCGGGCTCGTGACCGACGAGCTCGGAGCGCGCGCCGTGCTCGACATCGGCTGCGGCACCGGCACCTTCGCGCTCATGCTCGCCGATCGCGGCATTCGGGTCGTCGGCGTCGACCCGGCGCGGGCATCCGTCGACGTCGCTCGGCGCAAGCGCGGCGCCGAGCGCGTGGAGTGGCACGCCGGCACCGCCGATGCTCTGCCCGCCATGGCCGTGGATGCGGCGACGATGACGGCGAACGTCGCGCAGGTCTTCGTCGACGATGCCGAGTGGCATCGGGTGCTGGCAGCCGTGCACGAGCGGCTGCGTCCCGGCGGCACGCTGGTGCTCGAGTCACGCAGGCCAGAGCGGGAGGCGTGGCTCGGCTGGACCGCGCAGGAGACGCGGCAGGTCGTCGATGTGCCGCACGAGGGGCCGGTCGAGGATTGGGTCGACGTGACCGCCGTCACGGACGACGGTGCCGGTGGGCGGCTCGTGACGTTCGTCTCGCCCACGCTCTTCCACCGCGACGCCGCACGGATCGACTCGGTCTCGACGCTGCGCTTCCGGTCGCGGGCCACCATCGAGCGCTCGCTGGTCGACGCGGGCTTCGCGGTGATCGACGTCCGAGACGCGCCGGATAGACCGGGCAGGGAGTGGGTCTACCTGGCCCGGCGACCCGCATGAGTCATCCTCCTCGCGCGATCAGCGATCCGCGGCCGCGTCCTCGAGCGACAGCGTGCGCGCCTGCTCGAGCGCCTGGGTGAAGACCTCGGCGGGCTGCGCGCCCGACAGGCCGAGGCGCATGTCGAAGACGAAGAACGGCACGCCCGTGACGCCGAGCTCGCGCGCCTGCGCGATGTCGTCGTGCACCGAGGAGAGATAGCGCTCATCGGCGAGCGCCGCGAGGAGCTCCTGCTCGTCGAGCCCGACCTGCACGCCGATGGCGACGAGCGCATCGATGCTGCCGATGTCGATGCCTCGCTCGAAGTGCGCGGAGAGCAGGGACTCCTTGACCGCGTCGGCGACGCCGTGCGCCTTCGCGTGGTGCAGCAGCTGGTGCGCGCGCAGGCTGTTCGCCACCACCAGCTGGTCGAAGTCGTACTGCAGGCCCTCGGCCGCGGCCTGCGTGCTGACGTGCTCGAACATCTGCCGCACCTGCTCGACCTGCATCCCCTTGCGGGATGCGAGATAGTCGACCTCGGTGCCGTCGTAGTGCTCCGGCAGCGTCGGGTCGAGCTGGTAGGAGTGCCAGGTCACGACCACCGAGTCGCGGTGCTCCCACGCGGCGAGCGCGCGTTCGAAGCGGCGCTTGCCGATGAAGCACCACGGGCACGCGACGTCTGACCAGATATCGATCTGCATGCTCAGGGCAACGCGCCGGCCACCTTGCTATTCCCTCGCGATGCTCAGCGGGGGAGCTCGTCGATGAGGGCGTCTGCCTCGGGGTCGTCCCAGTCGTCGAGATCGAAGTCGTCGTCGGCAGCGTCGCCCGCCGCGGCGCCCGCGGCTGCTGCTGGTGCGCTGTCGGTGACCGTGTCGGCCTCCGTCTCGACGTCGCCGAGCCAGGCGTCGGCGGCCGCCTCCAGGTCGACGTCCTCGTCCTCGTCGAGGTCGTCGTCATCGCGCTCCGCATCCTCCGCGAGCTCCTCGCGCAGCCACTGCGCGAGCGTGCCGTCGGCCTCCGCCTCGACCATCGCCTCCACGTTCTCCTCGTCCAGCAGCAGGATCGCCGAGACACGATCGTCGTCGCGGCCGACGATCGTGTCGTCGTCGCCGTCCTCGCCGGGCACGCGCTCGACGGAGTCGTGCCAGTTCGCCATCACGTCTTCGACCAGCGCTGCGATCCGCTCGCGGTCATCCATCCAGTCGGTCATTGCGCCCCCCTCAAGCGTCTGCTGCGCGTCCAGTCTGCACCCGCCGCGGGTGCCGCGCCTGCACGATGTAGTCGATGCCGGCCACGACGTGCAGACCCACGCCGAGCAGCATGAGCGTCATGCCGACGGGCATCGCCCACGGCAGCACCGTGTGCCCGAGGAGCAGCACCACGATCGCGGTCAGCAGCAGGGCGGTGCGAGCCTTGCCCGTCCAGGAGACGTGGATGCTGCCCGCTCGTGCTGCCTTGCCGGCGAAGACGACCGTGGCCACATCGACGGCGAAGATCACGGCGAGGATCCACCAGTCGACCGCACCGCCGAGCGCGAGCGCGAGCGTCACGCCGATGATGCCGATGCGGTCGGCGACCGGGTCCATCACCTCACCGAAGCGCGACTCCTGATGCAGTGCACGGGCCAGCACGCCGTCGATCCAGTCCGTCGACGCCCAGATCGCGAGCATGACGACCGGCAGCCACGAGCCCTCCGCGCCGACGACGATGAGCCAGCACACCGGCACGAGCAGCAGCAGCCGCGCGAGCGTGATCGCATTCGGCAGCGTGACGACGCGGGTGAAGAAGGGATCGGCCGGATCGCGGTCGCGGGCCGAGATGAGGGGCATGCCATCTTGATAGCACAGCGAGGGGCCGTGCAGTCGAGGTCGCGGGTGCCTCGGTGACCGACTGAGGGTGGCTCGATCACGGCTGCAGGCTCCCGGCCTGCGCGAGGCCGAGGCGCGCCATCTCCACGACCCGCGCGCCGAGATGGCTGCGAGTGGCAACGTCGAGCGAGCGCAGCGGCCCGTCGACGGTCAGGGTTGCGAAGCCGTGCACGGCAGACCAGGCGAGCGCCTCGGCGCCTGGCCGATCGGCTGCGGCGAGCTCGCCGACCTCCTCGAGTGCGTCGAGCGCGCGCTCCAGCTGCTCGTACGGGGTGCGCCCGCACGCACCGCGCGCCTCGGGGTCATGGGCGGACTCGAGGTCGCGATGGGCGCGGAAGGCGAGGCGGAACAGGCCGGGCTCGTGCCATGCCGATTCCATGTAGGCCAGTCCGACGGCCGCGAGCTGGCCGTCGGCCCAGCGCCGTCGGTCCCCGGACGGCGGGCAGCCGCTCGCGGCCGCCGACATCCGCTCCTCCATGGCATCTGCGACCAGCGCCTGCGCGCGTCGCGCGATGGCGGAGACGAGCTGCTCGCGGTCCTCGAAGTGGCGGTAGACCGCGGACGGCGAGACCCCGACCAGCCGTGCGAGTTCCCGCAGGCTCACCGCGTCCGGCCCGCTGACCCGCGCGACATCGAACCCTGCGTCGAGCAATGCTCGACGCAGATCGCCGTGGAAGTAGCCGGATCTCGCCATCGCCCTTGACGCTACCCGTCGCCGGGCATAATGTGAACGCCGTTCACACTCGCTTCACCCGCTAGGAGTCGTCATGGCCGTGCAGATGGTCTTCCCCAACTACGCGGTACAGGATGCCGCGCGCGCGACCGCCTTCTACGAGGCCCTGGGGTTCACGGTCAACCCGCAGTTCAGCGACGAGACGACCAGCTGCATGGTCGTGAGCGACCAGGTCTCGATCATGCTGCTCGAGCACGATCGGTTCGATGAGTTCCTGGTCGGCTCCCAGCGCCGGGCGCCCGAGGGGATGCTCGAGAATCTGCTCGCGCTGCTGTTGGGAAGCCGCGAGGAGGTGGATGCGTTGGCCTCTGCGGGCACCGCCGCGGGCGGTACCCTGTCCAAGCCTGTCGAGGCGAACGAATGGGGCATGTACGGCGGCCAGCTCACCGACCTCGACGGCCACATCCTCGACTTCTTCTTCATGGAGGCCCCGCAGGACTGATCCTGCAGCCTCCTTCCACGCGACGCAGCGCACTCAGCGGGCACCAGCCCGCCGGGTGCCTCGCCGCCCTCTCGGAGCACCATGCAGATCGACACCCAGAACGAGCGGCCCACGTCGCAGCCGGATCCCGCGACCCATCGACTGCCCCCGGGCGGCGCACTGATCATCGCCACGCTGCTGGTCTCGGCGTTCGTCGTGATCCTCAACGAGACGGCGATGAACGTCGCGATCTCGACCCTCATCGAGGATCCGGTGCTGGCGATCGACGAGCGCGCGGCGCAATGGCTGACCACCGCGTTCATGCTCACGATGGCGGTGGTCATCCCGGCCACCGGCTGGCTGATGGCCAGGTTCAGCAAGCGCACGCTGTATGTCGCTGCCATGGGCGCCTTCGTGCTCGGCAGCATGATCGCGGGCTTCGCACCATCGTTCCCGCTGCTGCTGCTCGGCCGCGTCGTGCAGGCATCCGGCACCGCGATCGTCTTCCCGCTGCTCATGACCACCGTCATGGAGCTCGTGCCGCCCGCTCGCCGCGGTGCGTTCATGGGCACCATCTCGATGGTCATGTCGGTCGCACCCGCGCTCGGGCCGACCGTCTCCGGCGCCATCCTGCAGTTCGCCTCCTGGCGCTGGATCTTCTTCGGCGTCGCTCCGCTCGCGCTGCTGATGCTGCTCGTCGGCGCCCGCAACCTGAGCGGCGCACCGCTGGCCCACCGGCCGCGTCTGGACGGACTCTCCGTGCCCCTGGCCGGCTTCGGCTTCGGTGGCCTCGTGTACGGATTGTCGCTCATCGGCGCACAGGGGCTGCCCGCCTGGCAGCTGCCCGTCGCGCTCGGCGCGGGCGCGGTCAGCCTCACGGCGTTCGTGCTCCGGCAGCGCAGGCTGCAGCGGACCGACGATGCGCTGCTCGACCTGCGCACGTTCCGGCATCCGCTGTTCACCACCGCGGTGCTGATCATGGCGTTCGCCATGGCAGCCATGTTCGGCACCCTCATCCTGCTGCCCCTGGTGCTGCAGGACGCGCTGGGGCTGGAGCCGCTGCAGGTCGGCCTGATCACGATGCCGGGCGCGCTGCTGACGGGCGTGCTCGGCCCGGTGGTCGGCAACCTCTACGACCGCTGGGGCCCGCGGCCGCTCGTGATCCCCGGCGGCATCGTCGTGATGGCGGCGCTGCTGCTCTACACGACGCTGCAGGTCTCCACGCCGTGGTGGCTCGTGCTCATCATGCAGATGGTGCTCATGCTCGGGTTCGCATTCACGTTCCCGCCCCTGTTCACGGTGTCGCTCGGGTCGCTGCCCAAGCACCTCTACGGGCACGGCTCGGCGATCGTCGGTACCGTGCAGCAGGTCGCGGGCGCCGCTGGCACCGCCGCATTCGTCACGATCATGGCCACGAGGCAGACGCAGCTGGTCGCCGAGGGTGTCGCGAGCGGCGAGGCGCTGCTGGAGGGTGCTCGAGCCGCCTTCATGGGCGCAGCAGCACTCTGGGTGTTCGGCGTCATCGCGACGTTCTGGTTGCGGAAGCCCGCGGATGACGTGCCCGACGAGCGGGAGCACCGCGATGCCGAGCGCGAGCAGGCGACTACTGCGTCGGGTTCGGCTGCCCCATGATGCGCACGGCTTCACCCGCGTGCTCGTTCGTCACCTGCACGCCGTAGCGCTCGGCCTGCAGCGTCTGGAGGCTGGTGAAGTCGCGCTTGCCGCCGGTCATGGCGTGCTGGAGCACGCTCGCGATGATGCCGAACGCAGCCCCCATCAGCACGGTCCACACGACCCAGACCCAGGCGTTGCCGACGATGAGCGCGAAGAGGATCCCGATGAACAGGCCGAACCACGCGCCGCCGAGCGCGCCCGTGAGCGCGGCGCGACCGTAGGTCATGCGACCGAGCACCTGCTCGACGGTCGTGAGCCCCGTGCCCACGATGCGGACATGCTCCACCGCGAACTTCGCGTCGCTGAGCTTGTCGACCAGCGCCTGCGCCTCCTGGTAGGTGCCGAACTCGGCGATCATGGTGGACGCCGGGGCCGGCAGGGACCGGCCCTGCACGGGCTGCTGCGCGTTGGTCACGATGGCTCCTCTCGAGGGGTGCGGGTGTCGAGGCGATCCTCCCATCTCGGCCCGTGATCGGCGCACGAGGCGTGCCGACCGGTACCTTGCTCGAGTGGACGACATCCTGCGCTTCGCCGGCAGCTACTGGTGGCTGATCTTCGTGATCGGGCCGGTCGTCGGCGGATGGATCGGCGGGGCGGCGAAGTACAACGAGCGGCGGCGGCGTGACCGCATCGAGCTGGAGCGAGTGCGCCGGGCACCCGTGGTGCCGGTGGAGGGGGCGGCGACGCAGCACCCGAGTTCCGACCGCCGGGCCGAGCAGGCGGAACGGGATCGCCAGAGCGCTCGCGTGCTCGCCGATCACGACGAAGCAGACCGGCGCTGGCTCGACTTCGAGCTCGATGTCGCGAAGCTCATCGACTATCCGCTCGTCACCGACATGCGCGAGCCGCTGACGCAGACCTTCCACCGCGCGAAGCGCGTCGCCGACGGACTGCGGCCGGAGGATGCGAGCGCACTGCGCCCGGAGGGCGCACTCGAGCGCTACCGCGAGGCGGTGCGCGACTACGAGGTGGCCTTCGAGGCCGCCGTGCGCGAGGCCAAGCGGCGCGCGCAGACGGCATTCAGCGAGGCGGAGCGCGGCCGATTGCAGTCGGCGCAGCGGCTGATGGCGCTGGCAGAGAGCGAGGCGTCGACTCCGGCAGAGCGGCAGAGCGCCTACCGTCGAGCGCGCAAGGAGCTCGACGGGCTGATCGCGCTGCCCGAGGCGACCACGCAGGACATCGAGCGACGCATCGCGGGTGAGCTCGAGGCGTAGCGGCGGGCGCGAGGCCACGTCTCCAACCTTGGGCGCCTCGGCGAGGCAGGCGTGGAGGAGGGCGCCGGCTCGATAGCCCTGGCCTGGCGCGCTTGCAGAGATGTCGCGATCGGCGCGCAACCGGCCCGCGAGGGAGCCGCTTGCGACATTTCTGCGGAGAGGTGGGTGCGGCTTCGCGGCGACCCGGAGAACCTCATCGACATCGAACGACGCATCGCGGGTGAGCTCGAGGCGTAGCGCTCGTCGCTAGCGCCGATCGGCGGGTGCCGGCGCGTGCATCGCGGTCTCGGTGGGCAGCGGCTCGAACGCCGCGATCCTCGCGACCGCGTCGTCGCTGGAGTCGACCAGGGCGATGCCCGCCTCACCGGGCTTGCCGCGCATCACCGCCTGCAGCAGCGGCCACGCGGGCAGGGTCTCCGTCCAGAATTGTTCGCCGAGCAGCACCAGCGGTGCCCACGCGCCCTGCTCCGCGTAGGAGTTCTCGCACGCATCCTGGAAGATCTCCTGCACCGTGCCGCCAGCGCCCGGCAGCACCACGATGCCGGCGTTGGCGACCCGCAGCAGGATGTCCTCGCGCACCGAGTTCTGGAAGTACTTCGCGATCGCGGTAGCGAACGAGTTGGGCGGTTCATGACCGTAGTGCCAGGTCGGGATGCCGAGGGAGACGCCGTCGCCGACACGCGCCGCGACCCTCCGCGCCGACGCGATCCACGCGGGGATGGAGCCGTGGAACGAGGGCACGGCGGCGAGCTCGTCGATTGCGGCGTCGAGCTGGTCGGGGGAGAGCGAGACGGCACGGGCGCCGAGGTTGCCGGCCTCCATCGCGCCCGGCCCGCCACCGGTGGCGACGACCCGGCCCGCGCGGGCGAGCCCGTGGGCGAGGTGCGCGGCCCGACGATAGGCCTCGGAGTCTCGCGCCAGCGAGTGGCCGCCCATGATCCCGACGATCTGCTTGCCCTGCACCCACTCGGCGAGCGCGTCATCGATCGCATGATCGTGCAGGGAGGCGGCCAGCGTGTCGGCCACGTCGTGGTGGCGTGTGCGCGACCAGGCATACACGCGGGCGTCGAAGCTCGACTGATAGCCGCGCTCCAGGCCCTGCACCAGGTCGTCCGGCGTGTAGAGCGAGGAGCGGTAGGCGTTGAACGGGGTGTCGGGCACGTCGTCGAAGACGAGCGCGCCGTCGCCGATCAGGCGCTCCTTCGCGCCCTCTGGCAGGTCGGCGCCCAGGAAGAGGGCTCCGGCACCGTGCAGGCGCTCCAGCTCGTCCCCGCGGTCCCGCAGGTCGACGTCCTGGATGCGCCAGCCGTCCATGCTGGCCGCCCCGCCCGCGAAGTGGTCGAAGGCCGCAAGGGAGGAGATGTCGAGCTGCCGGCCGTGCTGCGGGCGTTGATCGAAGTCGCGCATGCCGGGGAGCCTACCCAGCCCGCCGCCCAGCCTCCCGACCGTTGTCGAGTTTCCCAGGCGCCTGGCTGCCGGTCACGACGATCCGACTGCCGCCGCCGGGCACGGGCGTGACGCGGATGCGTGCCGGGATCCGCTCCTGCATCTGCTGCACGTGGCTGATGACGCCGACGCTGCGGCCGCCGATCCGCAGTTCGTCGAGCGTCGCCATCGCGGCCTCGAGCGTGTCCTGGTCGAGGGAGCCGAAGCCCTCATCCACGAACAGGGTCTCCAGCGAGACGCCGCCAGATTCCGCCTGCACGACGTCGGCGAGTCCGAGTGCGAGGGACAGCGAGGCGAGGAAGGTCTCGCCGCCGGAGAGCGACCTCGTCGTGCGTGCGACGCCGGTGTGCGCGTCGACGACGGCGATGCCCAGCCCGCTCGCCCTGCCGTGCGAGGCGCGCTCCTCGTCGTGCACGAGTGTGAAGCGGCCATCGGTCATGGCCGCGAGCCGAGCGTTCGCCGCCTCGATGATGGTCGCGAGCCGGGTGGCGAGCACATAGGTCTCGATGTCCTGGGCGCGCTCGTTCTTGCCGTCGAGCGCTCGCGCGAGCGCCCGCACGGTCGTCGCGTGCTCTGCGCCGTCGGCAAGCGCGGCGATCGCCCGCTCGGCCGCGGCGAGGTCCGCGGCGGCGTGCCGCCGGGTCGCCTCGGCGGCCGCCGCCGCCCGCGCTGCCTCGGCCTCGGACTGCGAGGCGTCGCGGAGCGCAGCCTCGAGCGGTTCGAGAGCTGGTGGTGCGCCGAGATCGGCGAGATCGGGCTGCGCCAGTACGCCTCGCGCCTTCGCCACCGCCTCGTCGTGCGCGGCGACGCGCTCGCGCGTGGCTGCGCGGACCGCGCGCTCCAGTCGCATGGCTGCGGTCGCGTCACGGCCGGGCAGGTCGTGCGCCGCGAGCGCGGTGGCGCCCGCAGCCGCCGCCGCCTGCTGCTCCGCGAGGGCCCGCGCAGCCTCGGCGTCCGCATCGAGCCAATCGCGGAGCACATCGCGCACCGCGGATGTCGCAGCCAGCAGCGCCGCAGCGTCGGCATGACCGCGCAGGCCGTGCGCGAGTCGCTCGCGGCTCTCGTCGAGTCGCGCACCCGCGGCCGCTGCGTCGCTGCCGCGCGTCTCGGCTTCCCGCTCCAGCTCGGCGACCCGTCGGTCGAGCAGGGCGGCCTCGTCGTCATGCTCCGCGAGCCGCCTGGTCACCGCGTCGCGCTCGGCGATGCCGGCCTCGGCATCCCGCAGCGCCGCCTCCTCGCGTGCGAGCGCGTCGTCGAGCGAGGCGCGATCGGCATCACCGGCGCGGCCGAGATGACCGGCGAGTTGCCGCTCGAGATCGGCGAGCGCCTCATTCGCTGCACCCGCGGCCGACAGCGCGAGCGTGCTGCGCTCCAGCGCCCTCGCGACGTCGTCGGCGGTGACGGCCTCCGGGGCGGGGGCGTGCGGCGACGGATGCTCGAGGGCGCCGCACACGGGGCAGGGATCACCGACGGTCAGCTCCGCCGCCAGCTCGCCGGCCATGCCGTCGACGCGCGCCGCCTGCAGCCGCTGCAGCTCGTCGGCCGCGTTCCGCTGCGCGGTCGCCGTGCCGGCAGCCGATGCCTTCGCAGCATCGATCGGCGCGGCCAGCGCGTCAGCGGCCGCCCGTGCGGCGACCCGCTCCCGGGTAGCGGCGACGCGCGCGGCGGCGGCCTCCGCGCCTGCCGCGAGCACGCCGACTGCCGCGACGGCGTCGACGAGGGCCTGGCGCGCCGCCGGCGCGGCCGCGCGCATGCGCTTCGCCTCGACGACCCCCTCCGCGGCGGCTGTCGCCGTCGAGGACGCCGTCCGTGCGGCGCGCTCGAGATCGGGCAGCGATCGCTCGATTCGGCGCGTCTCAGCCGCCAGTGCGGCAGCCTCGGCTGCCACATCGTGCTCCACCTCGACGGCGTCGCGCTGCGGATCGATCCCCTCCGGCAGGGCAGTCGTCGCCGCCTGCAGCGCGGCCTCCGCGGCCTCGGCCTCGACATCGGCTCGCGTCCACCGCTCCAGGGCCCCTGCGACCTCCGCTGCGCGGTCGGCGTCCGCGAGCCGCTCGCGATCCTCGTCGATCGCAGGTGCCGCCTCGGCGAGTCGGGCGAGCGCGGCCTCAGCAGCGTCGCGCCGCGCGATGCGCTCCACGACTGCCAGTGCCGCATCCCGCGCTGCCCGGGCGGTGCGTTCCACGGCGGCGGCGGCCGCAGCGCGCGCAGCGCTGCGGTCGACGTGCGCGGCGATGGCGTCCTGGAGTGCCGCGAGCTCCGCCGCGTGGCCGCCGGCAGCAGGATCGCCCTCCGCGACCGGATCTTCGTCGGCGTCGGGATCGTCGTCGTCGATGCGCAGGGATGCCGTTGCCTCTCGCACGCGGGCGGTCCGGTCGTCGCGCACGCGCTCCTGCTCCTCGCGCTCGGCATCGATGGCTCGCGCGTCGGTCAGCAGGAGCTCGCGCAGCCGGCGCATGCTGCCGGTGCCGAACAGGCGCTCGAGCAGCGCCTTCCGCGCCTTGCTGTCGGCCTGCAGGAATTCCGCGAACCCGCCCTGCGCGAGCAGGATCACCTGCAGGAACTCGTCCTTCCGCAGGCCGAGGATGCGCCCGACCTCCGTGCTCGCCTCGTCGACGCTCGTCGCGAGCGTCTGCCACGAGCCGTTCTTCCGCTCCCACAGCGCCGCTGTGGCGCGCTCCCTCGTGAGCCCGCTGCCGCGGAGCTTGGGCCGCTCGTACTCCGGCGTGCGGCGCATCCGCAGGATGCGATCGCCGACCGCGAGCTCCAGCTCGACCCAGGTGGTCTCGGCGGGTCCGGCGAGATCGCTGCGCACGTGCGGCGCGCCCGCGTAGCGCGGCGCGCTCCCGTAGAGCGCGTAGGCGATCGCGTCGAGGATCGTCGACTTGCCAGCGCCCGTCGGTCCGGCGATGAGGTAGAGCCCGTCGGCATCGAACGATGCGAAGTCGATCTCGAAGCGCTCGCGGAAGGGTCCGAATGCCGCGAGCTCGAGCCGCAGCAGCTTCACTGCGCGACCTCGGCTGCGGACGCGCGCGCGAGCGCCTCGCGCAGGATCGCGGCCTCCGGCTCGTTCGCACCGACGCCCGAGCGCACGTGCACGAGGAAGTCGTCCACGACCGCTGCCCCGCTGCGCTTGGCCAGTCGAGCCCGCAGGTCGAGCGTCGGCGCGTCCTCGCCGCCGAGCCACTGCACCTCCGCGGCGTGCGGCCAGCGCTCCTTGAGCCGCCGCATCGCATCCACGGGCCGCAGCCGGTCGGTGAGCAGCGCCCGCACCCAGTGGCTCTCGGACCCCGCGAGCGACGCGTCGGCCAGCAGGTCGTCGAGGTCGCCCCGAATGGTCGAGAGCTCCCTCGGCACCGTCAGGCTGAGCCACTCGACCGACGCGAGGCCGGCGGCGTCGAGGTCGACGAGCCATCCGCCGCGCTCGGGCGAGCGCTCCCGGAAGGAGTAGTGCAGCGGCGCGCCCGAGTACCGCACCGCCGGCGAGAGCGTCTGGCGCGAGTGGATGTGCCCGAGCGCGACGTAGTCGACGCCGTCCAGGAGCGTGAGCGGCACGACGTCCAGGCCGCCGGCCGTGATGTCGCGCGGAGCGTCGTCCTCCGGCTCGGCGATGCCCGCGGCGAAGCAGTGGGCGAGCACGACCGCGCGACCGGGGTGGTCGGCGCGGGACGCACGCACCGCATCCATCGCCCACCGCATCGCGTCCGCCTGGCTGCCGATGCCCGCCTCCGGCAGCGACGCGCGCAGCGCCACCGGCTCGAGGTAGGGCACGGCGAAGACCTGCACCGGGCCGTGCTCGTCGGCGAGCTCGACGCGCCAGGACTCGGGCTCGAGCGCCCGGGTGCTCAAGTGCAGGCCGCCGGCGCGCGCGAAGCCCGCGTTTGCGCCCAGGCGCGCCGCCGAGTCGTGGTTGCCGCTCGAGAGCACGATGGCTGCGCCTGCAGCGCGGATGTCGGCGAGCGCCGCGGTGAGCGCGTCGACGTGGCGCCCCGCCGGCATCGCCGAGTCGTACACATCGCCTGCCACCAGCACCGCGTCGATCCGGTGCTCGCGCACCAGACGCGCGAGCTCGCGCAGCACCTCGGCGAGCGCGTCAACTGTGTCGGAGCCGTGGAAGGTGCGGCCGACGTGCCAATCGGAGGTGTGCAGCAGGCGCATGGCTCCACGCTAGAGGGCACCGCCGACGTCATCCGCGCGCGGCATGCGCCGGTAGGATCGACACACTCCCACCCCCATGTCGAGAGGGTCTGCCCCGCGTGCTGCTCACCGTGACCACGCTCGCCGTGCTCGGCGTGGTCGCCAGCGCGCTCAGCGGCCGCGTGGGGCGGCTCATCTTCCTGCTGCCCGCGGCCGTGAGCCTGGCAGCCGCGGTCTGGTTCGGCATGCAGGCACCGAAGCTCGCGGCGGGCGCGGTCCTGCAGGAGCGGATCGAGTGGATGCCGGCGCTCGGCATCGCGATCGACCTTCGCCTCGGCACGCTGCAGTGGCTGCTGGCAATGGTCGTGCTCGTGGTCGGCGGCCTGATCTTCCTGTACTGCGCCTGGTACTTCGAGTCCGCGAAGCTCGCCAACCGGACGGTCGGGCTGCTGACGGGCTTCGCGGCCTCGATGCTGTTGCTCGTGCTCGCGGACGATCTCATCGTGCTGATCACCGGGTGGGAGCTGACGACGATCTTCAGCTACCTGCTCGTGGGACTCAACCACCGCTCTGCGAACAGCCGCCGCGCGGCGCAGACCGCCCTCATCGTGACCACCATCGGCGGCCTCACGATGCTCACGGGGATCCTGCTGCTGGCCTCCGACACCGGCACCTTCTCGCTTGCCGAGACGCTCGCCGATCCGCCCACATCCATCACCGCAGCCTGGGCCGCGGCGCTCATGATCGTCGGCGCGCTGTCGAAGTCGGCGATCGTGCCGTTCCAGTACTGGCTGCCGGGCGCCATGGCGGCGCCGACCCCCGTCTCTGCGTTCCTGCACGCCGCCGCGATGGTCAAGGCCGGCATCTTCCTCATCGCGGCGCTCACGCCGGCCTTCGTCGAGCTGCCCTGGTGGCGCTGGAGCCTCGTCGCGCTCGGCGTCGTCACCATGGTGCTCGGTGCGGTCCGCGCGATGCGGCAGCTCGACATCAAGGTGCTGCTCGCGCACGGCACCGTGAGCCAGCTCGGCCTGCTCGTCACGGTGCTCGGCATCGGCACCCAGGCGTCGATGCAGGCGGGCCTCACGCTGCTCGCGGCCCACGCGGCGTTCAAGGCGGCCCTGTTCATGGTGGTGGGGGTGGTGGACAAGTCGACCGGCACCCGCGACCTGCGCGAGCTGGGCGGCCTGGCGAGGCGGATGCCGTGGACGGCGGGCGCCGCGATCCTCGCAGCTGCGTCGATGGCGGGGATCCCGCCGACCCTCGGCTTCCTCGGCAAGGAGGCCGCGCTCGACGCCGCGCTCAGCGACGCCGGCGGCGACCTCATGGCGCTCGGCTGGGTCGCGTTCCTCGGCATCGCGGTCGGCGCAGCGCTCACGATCGCCTACTCGCTGCGGCTCATCGTCGGCACGTTCTTCGGCAGGCTGCGCGGCGAGCCGAAGCGGACGTCGCGCTGGCTCGTGATCGCCCCGGTCGTGCTCGCGCTGGGTGGTCTCGCGGCGGGCTTCGCCGGCGACACCGCCACCGCGCTCCTGCAGCCGCAGAGCGCCGCGGTCCCGGCAGGCGAGGAGGCGCCGCATCTTGCGCTCTGGCACGGCGTGACGCTGGCGCTCGTCTCCTCTGCCGCCGCCTGGGTGCTGGGCACCCTGCTGCACCTGCGCTACGGAGGCCGGCGTGCTGCGCCGACGGGGACGGATCCGTTCGAGCGGAGCTACTACGCGGGCCTGCGCGGGCTCGACCGGCTCGCCGTCGAGGTGACCGGACGCATCCAGACCGGCTCGCTGCCCATGCACCTGACGACGATCCTGCTCGTCGTGGTCGCCTTCCCGGGGGCCGCGCTGCTGCTGTCGGGGGCGCTCACGGCGGATGTCAGGCCGTTCGACTCCGCGGGCCAGGTCGCGGCCGCCGTGCTCGTGAGCATCGGCGCGATCGCCACCACCACGACGCGGGGCCGGCTGAAGGCGTTCATGCTGCTCTCGGTGGTCGGCTACGGCGTCGCGCTGCTGTTCCTGCTGCACGGCGCGCCGGATCTGGCGCTCACCCAGGTGCTGGCGGAGACGGTCTTCCTCGTCATCCTGGTGCTGGTGCTGCGGCGACTGCCGAAGTACTTCACGAACCGTCCCCTCCGGGCTGCGCGCTACCTGCGCGCCGCGCTCGGCATCGCGGTCGGCACGTTCGCGGCGATCGCATCGCTTGCCACGCTCCAGTCGCGCACCGGCGAACCCATCTCGCTCGGCTTCTATCAGCAGGCCTACGACTTCGGCCACGGCGAGAACATCGTCAACGTCACGCTCGTCGACATCCGCGCGTGGGACACCCTGGGCGAGGTCGCGGTCGTGCTGGCGGCCGCGACCGGCGTCGCGAGCCTCATCTTCGTGCGTCGCCCGTCCGGGGGGCGCAGCGTGCTGCGCCAGTCGCTCTCCTCCACGGGCCGACGCACGTGGCTGCGCGGTGCCTTCACGGATGAGCAGCGGGCGTCGCCGGTGCTCGAGGTGGTGACGCGGCTGCTGTTCCCCGTGATGATGCTCGTCTCCATCTACCTCCTGGCGGTCGGCCACAACGAGCCCGGCGGGGGATTCGCCGGCGGCCTCGTGGCAGGGATCGCACTCGCGGTGCGGTACCTCGCCGGCGGCAGCGATGAGCTGCTGGAGGCGGTGCCTTTCGATGCCGGCAAGCTGCTGGGCGGCGGCATGGCGGTGGTGGTGCTCAGCGTGCTCTGGCCCGTGCTCATCGGCGGCCGCGTGGGGGAGTCGTACGCGATCGAGGCGACGCTGCCGCTGCTCGGCGAGCAGAAGCTCGTCACGTCGGTGTTCTTCGACATCGGCGTGTGGCTGATCGTGATCGGGGCGATGCTCGACTTCGTCCGGTCGCTGGGCGCCGGCATCGACCTGCACAGCGAGCAGAACCTCGCGCCCCGCCCGCAGTGGAGCTCGGATCGATCGCTGCCGGCAGCGGGGATGCGCGAATGACCCCCACCCTCGTGCTCGCGGTCGCGGGCGGCATCCTCATCGCAGCCGGCATCTACCTGCTGCTGGAGCGCAGCCTCATGCGCATCCTCGCCGGCGTGATGCTTGCGAGCAACGGCGTCAACCTGCTCTTCCTCGTCTCCTCCGGTCCGGCCGGGCTCGCGCCGATCGTCGGCGAGGATCCCGAGCTGATCGCCGATCCGCTGCCGCAGGCGATGGTGCTGACCGCCATCGTCATCTCGCTCGCCACCAGCGCCTTCCTGCTGGCGATGTCGTACCGCTCGTTCCAGCTCGAGGGGCACGACGAGGTCGCCGACGACGTCGAGGACGCCATCGTGCGTCGGCGCGCCGAGGCCGATCTCTCGAGTGAGGGCTTCGACGAGCAGTCGTCCGGCGATGACGACACGGAATCGGGCGGCCGGTTCGACAACGGCCGCGGCCGACGCACCGACGGTTCGGGGCGCTGATGGATCTCGCGAACCTCGTGCCGCTGCCCGTGCTGCTGCCGCTGCTGGCCGCCGGCATCACGCTGATCCTCGCCCGGCACCCCGCGTGGCAGAAGATCGTCTCGGGCACCACGCTGGCGCTGGTCGCGGTGCTCGCGCTCATCCTCTGCCTGGCCGCGGATGCGCAGGGCCCCGTGGTGCTCTGGGTCGGAGCCTGGCCGGACGGGCTCGGGATCTCGCTCGTCGCCGACCGGCTCTCCTCGCTCATGGTGCTGGTCTCCAGCGTCGTCGTCGCCATCGTCGTCATCTTCCCCTCGCGGCGCGACATCGCCGACGGTGCGGATGGGGCGCCGGTGTCGGTGTTCCACCCGACCTTCCTGGTGCTGACGGCCGGCATCTCCAACGCCTTCCTCGCTGGTGATCTCTTCAATCTGTTCGTCGGCTTCGAGACGCTGCTGTTCTCCTCCTACGTGCTGATCATGCTCGGCGCCACCAGGGAGCGGGTGCGCGCCGGCTCCACCTACGTGGTGGTGAGCGTGCTCTCCTCGCTGCTGTTCCTGCTGGCGATCGCGCTCGTCTATGGCGCGACCGGCACCGTGAGCTTCGCGCAGCTCCCCGAGCGGCTCGCGGCACTCGACCCCTCGCTGCAGCTGACGATCCAGCTGCTGCTGCTGGTGGTCTTCGGCATCAAGGCGGCGATCTTCCCCCTGCAGTCCTGGCTGCCTGACTCCTACCCGACTGCGCCTGCGAGCGTCACGGCCGTCTTCGCGGGACTGCTGACGAAGGTCGGCGTCTACGCCCTGATCCGGCTGCAGACGCTGCTGTTCCTTGACAGCCCGCTCACCGATCTGCTGCTGGTGGTGGCGATCCTGACCATGCTGCTCGGGATCCTCGGAGCGCTCGCGCAGGGCGAGATCAAGCGACTGCTGTCCTTCACGCTCGTCAGCCACATCGGCTACATGCTGCTCGGCATCGCGCTCGGCTCGCAGGCGGGCCTGGGCGCCTCGATCTTCTACATCGTCCACCACATCCTCGTGCAGACCGCGCTGTTCATCGTCGTCGGGCTGATCGAGCGCGTCGGCGGATCGACGAGCCTCGCGCGCCTCGGCGGCCTCGCCTCGGTGCCCCTGCTCGCGGTGCTGTACCTGCTGCCCGCGCTCAACCTGGGCGGCATCCCGCCGTTCTCGGGCTTCCTGGGGAAGATCGCGCTCATGGATGCCGCGCTCGCGAGCGAGAGCCCGTGGGCGCTGCTCGCCGTGATCGCCGGCATCGCGACCAGCCTGCTCACCCTGATCGCGGTCATCCGCGTGTGGCAGCGCGCCTTCTGGCAGGACCGCGGCGAGGACGACGCGCGGGTGCACTCCCTCCGGGTGCTGCCGCGCATCTGGGTCGTCGCCGCATCCGCCCTCGTCGCGATCACGGTCGGCCTGACCGTCATCGCCGGCCCGCTCACCGACTTCGCCTATCGCGCTGCCGTCGACATCCACGGCGGCACGTACCAGACCGCGGTCGAGGAGGCGATTCCGTGAGGCGACCGAACCTGCGAGCACGCTTCTCGATCGTCGCGACCGTCGGGCTCGCCATCGTGTGGGTGATGCTGTGGGGCGAGATCTCGCTCGGCGCCGCGCTCTGGGGCATTCTCGTCGCGCTCGTGATCCAGGCCTCGTTCCCGCTCCCCGACGTGCCGGAGCTGCGCTTCTTCCGCCCGGTGGGATTCGCGCGGCTCGTGGTGGTGACGCTCTGGGGACTGGCCATCTCGAGCTTCATCGTCGCCGTGCAGGTGCTGGCCTTCTGGCGGCCGACGAAGAACGCCATCATCCGGGTGCCGCTGCGCAGCAGCTCGATGTTCATCACCGCGATCACGGCGGAGCTCATCACGCTCGAACCCGGGTCTGTGGCGCTCGACGCCGGCGAGCGGTGGGTGCTCGTGCACGTCTTCGACGCGTCGACGCCGGAGCGGATCCACCGCGCGAGGGAGAGCGTCCGCCGCACCGAGGCGACCGCGCTGTGGGCGTTCGGCACCGCCGCCGACCGCGCACTGCTGGAGGAGGACTGATGCAGATCGTGCTCATGATCGCCGGCGTGATGCTCGTGGTCGCCGCTGCGCTGACGGTGTTCCGCATCGTGCGCGGCCCGGGTCCCGCCGACCGGGTCGTCGCCACCGATGTGCTCATCACGACGGTCGCGGGTGCCATCGCCGTCGAGGCGGCCATCAACCACCGCAGTTACACGATCGTCGTGATGCTGGTGCTGTCGCTGCTCGCGTTCGCCGGGACCGTCTCGATGGCGCGCTTCGTCGCCGGCCGCGGTCGCGTGGTCGGGACGGGCCCATCGGCGCGTGGGGCGGATCCCGACCCGGCAGAGGGCGATGCACCCGACAAGCGCGGCGCCGTGCAGGACGACAGCGCCGTGCAGGACGACAGCGCCGTGCAGGACGACGAGGCCGAGGGGGCTGCGCGATGACGCTCGGCTCCATCCTCGATGTGCTCGGGTCGGTGCTCATCCTCATCGGAGCCTCGTTCACGCTGACGGCTGCCATCGGGCTGGTGCGGCTGCCGGATGTGCTCAACCGCATGCATGCGGCCTCGAAGCCGCAGTCGCTCGGCTTCGTGCTCCTGTGCGCGGGCCTCGCGCTCGTGCTGCGCGAACCATCCGCGACCATGGCGCTCATCCTGGCTGCGGGCCTGCAGCTCGTCACCGCGCCCGCCGCGACCCAGATGATGGGCAAGGCGGCCTACCGGACCGGGCAGTTCCGAGCCGACATCGTGGTGGTCGACGACCACGCACCGGATGCCGACGAGGATTCCGACGACGATCCGGACGCGCGCGTCGGGAGCAGGTAGGATCGGACCAGCACGACACAGCCGGCCGCTGCACGCCCGCGCGGGAGAGCTCCTTCGGGAGCACCGAAGGAGCAAGCCTCCCCGCCAAACTCTCAGGTCCTAGAACCGCTCGGGAAGGCCACACAGGAGCAGGTCTGACCGATCGACGACTGTGGGGGAGTCCAGACCAATGGAGGACTCATGACCGCATCGGAGACGCCAGGGCCGCAGACGCCGCTGCTGGCCGTGCACGAGGCTGCGGGAGCGCAGCTGATCGACTTCGCGGGGTGGCAGATGCCCGTCCGCTACGGCTCCGACCTGGCTGAGCACCAGGCGGTGCGGGAGCGCGCGGGGCTGTTCGACCTCAGCCACATGGCGGAGCTCCGCGTCAGCGGGCCCGACGCCGGCAGCTTCCTCGACCACGCGCTCGCGGGGCGCCTGTCCACCATCGAGCTGTGGCAGGCCAAGTACTCGCTGCTGCTCGCCGAGCACGGCGGCATCGTCGACGACCTGATCGTCTACCGCACGGGCGGGTCGGAGTTCCTGCTCGTCGCGAACGCCTCCAACCGCCACGCTGCGCTCGACGCACTCGAGACCCGCATCGCCGGCTTCGACGCCTCGATCGCCGATGAGACCGAGCAGACCGGGTTGATCGCAGTGCAGGGTCCTGCTGCGCTCGCGATCGTGGCGCGCCTCGGCATCGAGTCGGAGTCGCTCGACGAGCTCGCCTACTACAGGGCACTGCCGGGCGTCTTCGAGGGCGAGGACGTGCTGATCGCACGCACCGGCTACACCGGCGAGGACGGCTTCGAGCTCTACATCGCGTCGCACGCCGCCGAGGACCTCTGGCGCGCTGCCGTCATCGCCGGCGAGGAGCACGACCTCACGCTCTGCGGACTCGCGGCACGCGACACGCTGCGCCTTGAGGCCGGCATGCCGCTCTACGGCCACGAGCTCTCGCTCGACGTGCTGCCCGCGCAGGTCGGGCTCGGCCGCGTGGTGGCGCTCAAGACCAAGGGCGACTTCGTCGGCCGCAGCGCCATCGAGGCGGGCCCCGCAGACGGCGCCCCGGTGCTCATCGGCCTGACCGCCGAGGGCCGCCGCGCGCCCCGCGCCGGCTACCCGGTGCTCGACGGCGACCGTCCGGTCGGCGTCGTCACGAGCGGTGCCCTGTCGCCGACGCTCGGCCACCCGATCGCGATGGCGCTCGTCGAGCCAGGCGCCCGCGACTCCGAATCCCTGTCCGTCGACGTCCGCGGCACGGCGCTGCCCGCCGCGGTGACCAAGCTGCCGTTCTACAAGCGAGAGGCCCGAGCATGAGCGAGACCAAGTACACCAAGGACCACGAGTGGATCCGCGTCGAGGGTGACGTGGCGACGGTCGGCATCACCGACTACGCGCAGGCGCAGCTGGGCGACGTCGTCTACGTCGACCTGCCGGGCGTCGGCCGCAGCTTCGCCGCGGGCGAGTCGCTCGGCGAGATCGAGTCGACGAAGTCGGTCGGCGAGCTCATCGCTCCCGCCGCCGGCGAGGTGGTCGAGGTCAACGACGAGGTCGCGGGCGACCCCACGCTCGTGAACTCCGGCGCCGAGGGTGAGGGATGGCTCGTGAAGCTGCGCTTCACCGAGGAGCCGGAGCTGCTCGACGAGGCGTCGTACCGCGAGCTCACCGCCTGATGCGCCCCTTCGTCGACCGCCACATCGGCACGGATGCGGCGGCGCAGCAGGTCATGCTGGGCGCGGTCGGGTTCGATTCGCTCGAGGCGCTCATGGACGCGGCGGTGCCTGCGGGCATCCGCTCTGCGGGCACCGGCATCGGCGAGGCCGCCTCCGAGACGGCCGCGCTCGCGGAGCTGCGCGCGCTCGCCGGTCGCAACCGGGTGCGGCACAGTGCCATCGGCCTCGGCTACTCCGGCACGGTGACCCCCGCGCCGATCAAGCGGCTCATCCTCGAGAACCCGTCCTGGTACACCGCCTACACGCCGTACCAGCCGGAGATCAGCCAGGGCCGCCTCGAGGCGCTGATCAACTTCCAGACCATGGTCGCCGACCTCTCCGGCCTCGACATCGCGAACGCGTCGATGCTCGACGAGGGCACCGCCGTCGTCGAGGCGATGCTGCTGGCCCGCCGCGGCTCGAAGTCGGCATCGTCGGTCTTCGTCGTCGACACCGACCTGCTGCCGCAGTCGAAGGCGCTGCTGCGCCACCGCGCCGGCGCCACGGGCATCGAGCTCGTCGAGCTGCCGCTCGCCACGCTCGCGCCCGCTGACCTGCCCGATTCCTTCGGCGTGATCGCCCAGCTGCCCGGCGCCTCCGGGCTGGTGTGGGATGCGAGCGGGATCTTCGCCGCATCCACCGAGATGGGCGGCGTGCCGGTGGCGGCCGCCGACCTGCTCGCGCTCACCCTCATCGAGGCGCCCGGCACGCAGGGTGCGCGCATCGCTGTCGGCTCGTCGCAGCGCTTCGGCGTGCCGATGGGCTTCGGCGGACCGCACGCCGGCTACATGGCCGTCGCCGAGAAGCTCACCCGGCAGATGCCCGGCCGCCTGGCCGGCGTCTCGCAGGACGCCGACGGCTACCCCTCGTACCGGTTGACGCTGCAGACTCGCGAGCAGCACATCCGTCGCGAGAAGGCCACGAGCAACATCTGCACCGCGCAGGTGCTGCTGGCCGTCATGGCGTCGTTCTACGGCGTCTATCACGGCGCCGACGGCCTGACGGCAATCGCTGAGGGCGTCCACGGCGTCGCGAAGCGCTTCGCGGCTGCTGCCCGCGCCGCGGGCGTCGAGCTCGTGCACGAGTCGTTCTTCGACACGGTGCGGATGCGGGTGCCCGGGCGGGCGCAGGAGCTGCGGTCGAAGGCCGCGGACGCCGGCATCCTCGTGCACGCCGTCGACGCCGACACGCTCCACGTCGCGTTCGACGAGACCTGGGCCGAGGTCGGCACGGGCGTGCCGCTGCCCAAGCTGCTCGACGCGCTCGAGCTCGACGCAGCCGATGACGACGCGTCGGCGATCCCCGCCTCACTGCTGCGCACGACCGAGTTCATGACGCACGAGGTGTTCTCTGCGCACCGCTCCGAGACGCAGCTGATGCGCTACGCGAAGCGGCTCGCCGACCGCGACTACGCCCTCGATCGCGGCATGATCCCACTGGGCTCGTGCACGATGAAGCTGAATGCGGCTGCCGAGATGGAGGCGATCACCTGGCCCGAGTTCTCCCAGCTGCATCCCTACGCGCCGCTCGACGACGCCGCGGGGTCGCTCGCGCTCATCGACCAGCTGAGCGACTGGCTGGCGAAGATCACCGGCTACGACACCGTCTCGCTGCAGCCGAACGCCGGCGCGCAGGGCGAGCTCGCCGGTCTGCTGGCGATCCGGGGCTACCACCGCTCGCGCGGGGAGCAGCATCGCGACGTGGTGCTCATCCCCGCCTCCGCGCACGGCACGAACGCCGCCAGCGCGGTGCTCGCAGGATGCCGCGTCGTGGTGGTCGCGACGAGCGGCAACGGCGACGTCGACCTCTCCGATCTCGAGGCGAAGATCGCCAGCCACGCTGACGACCTCGCGGGACTCATGATCACCTACCCGTCGACGCACGGCGTCTACGAGTCCGAGATCCGGCGAGTGACCGACCTCGTGCACGACGCCGGCGGCCAGGTCTACATCGACGGCGCGAACCTCAACGCGCTGCTGGGGCACGCGACGTTCGGCGAGATGGGCGGGGACGTCTCCCACCTGAACCTGCACAAGACCTTCTGCATCCCCCACGGCGGCGGCGGCCCGGGCGTGGGCCCGGTGGCGGCGAAGGCGCACCTCGCGCCGTTCCTCCCGCAGGATCCGCGCGTCTCCTCCCAGGAGGTCGACGGACTCACGATGGGCACGAACCCGCTCTCCGGTGCGCCGTGGGGCTCCGCCTCAATCCTGCCGATCTCGTGGGCCTACGTGCGCATGATGGGGCTGGAGGGACTGACGAAGGCGACGGCGAGCGCGGTGCTCGCCGCCAACTACGTCGCTGCGCGGCTTCGCGAGCACTACCCCGTGCTCTACACGGGTGAGCACGACCTCGTCGCGCACGAGTGCATCCTCGACCTGCGTCCGCTGAAGGAGGCGACCGGGGTCTCGAACGACGATGTCGCGAAGCGCCTCGTCGACTACGGGTTCCACGCTCCGACGATGTCGTTCCCGGTCGCGGGCACCCTCATGGTCGAGCCGACGGAGTCGGAGGACCTGGCCGAGATCGACCGCTTCATCGACGCCATGATCGCGATCAAGGCAGAGGCTGACGCGATCGGCCGGGGTGAGGTGCCGCTCGAGCAGAGCGCGCTGCAGCGTGCGCCGCACACCGCGGGATCGATCGTGCACGGCGAGTGGGATCGGCCGTACACGCGCGAGCAAGCGGTCTTCCCGGTGCCCGGCGTCGAGCGTGCGAAGTACTGGCCGCCGGTGGCGAGGATCGATCAGGCGTACGGCGACCGCAACATCGTCTGCAGCTGCCCGCCCGTGGAGGCCTTCGCCTGATGCCCCCCGCAGCGGGCGGTAGCGCGCGCCTGCCCACTCCCGCAGGTCGAGGAGCGCACGGCTCCGCCGGGCGCGTCCTTTCCTCCGTAGGTCGAGGAGCGCACGGCGCAGCCGCGCGCGTCACGAGACCGGTCCGACCCCTGTCCGTAGGTCGAGGAGCGCACGGCGCAGCCGCGCGCGTCACGAGACCGGTCCGCCCCATCGCGATCGCCGCCGCCGCGATCGCAGCCCTCGCCCTGTCGGCCTGCGGCGACCCCGCCTTCCCACCGCGCGTCGAGGAGGGCACGAGCGTCGACGTCGCCTGGGCCGGCGAGCTCACCTCTGTCAACGCCGCGAGCACGCCGGGGGCCACGGCCGGCAACCGCGACGTCGCAGCGATGACCCGCGGGGCGTTCGCCATCGTCGACAACGAGGGCGAGGTGCGCGAGGACCCGACGTTCGGCACGACCACGATCGTGAGCGAGGCGCCGTTCACCGTGCGCTACGACCTCGCCGACGGGGTCCGCTGGTCCGACGGCGTGCCCGTCGACGCGGCGGACCTGATGCTCGCGTGGGCAGCGACATCCAATGCCCTGTCGACGTCCGACCTCGATCTGGCAGTGCTCCGGGGCCCCGACGGCGCGCTCGACCTGCCCGACGACGCGGTCTGGTTCGACGTGGCCGACCCAGGAGGCATGCGCCATGCGACCGCGGCGGTGCATGACGACTGGGCTCGCTCGATCGATGTCGAGCTCTCGCAGCCGATCCCCGATTGGCGCCAGGCGCTCGATGTTGCTGTGCCGGCGCACCTGCTCGGCCAGCGCGTGCTCGGCGTCGACGACCCGATGGAGGCGAAGCAGGCGGTGCTCGACGCGATCGACCGCGCCGACCCGCTCGTGCTCGAGCCGCTCGCCGTGGCCTGGGGGAGTGCGCTCACGATCGACCCGCTGGCGCCGGATCCTGGGCTGTTGCTCTCGAGCGGTCCGTACCGCGTCGACACCGTCCAGCACGGCCGCGTCGAGCTGCTCGCGAACAGCGCGTACGTGGGCGCGCAGGGCGCCGCGATCCAGCGGGTGGCGCTGCAGCCCGTGGCCGACGACCGCGCGGCGCTCGACGGGCTGACCGCTGGCGAGCTGGACGTAGCGACCATCGCGCCGAGCGACGACGACAGCGGCCAGTTGCGCGACCTCGAGCGCGATGACGCTTCGCTCGTGAGCGGCACCACCGGGATGCGCTGGGAGCTGGCGCTGCGCACCGACCGCGCGCCGTTCCAGACCGTCGAGGCCCGCACATCGTTCCTGCAGTCGCTCGATCGGTCGGATGCGGTGGCGGCGGCCCTGGGGGACCGCGCGCAGGATTCCGTGACGACCACCGACTCGATCCTGTTCCGCGCGGACACGCGCGTCTACGGCTATGCGCTCGAGGACTCCGGCTTCGGCGACCGGTTCGGCAACGCCGACCCCGAGGCTGCCGCGATGCTGCGCGAATCGATGGCGATCCCGGCCGGTGCCGAGGTCTGCGTGCGCTTCGATCGTGCGGAGCCGTTCGCGGCCGCGTTCGTCGAGGCGATGCAGGCGCAGGCACCCGAGGCCGGGTGGGCCGTGCGCGACTGCGGCGTCGATGATCTGGCTGCGGGTCTCAAGCAGGACGATTGGCATGCGGTGCTGCGCCAGACGCCCGTGCCCTCGGATGTGGCCGAGATCGCGAAGCGCTGGCGGGGCGGTGGCATCACGGCCGCTGGCAGCACCGAGCGCGACGCCCTGCTCGACGAGGCGCTGGCGACTGCCGATCAGGACGCGCTGGAGGGGACGTTGCTGGAGCTCGAGACCGCTCTCGTCGCAGACGCCCTGCTGCTGCCGATCGCGGAGCCCGAGCGGCTGACGATCGCGGCGGCCGACGTGCGGGGCGTCACGCCGCGTCCGGGAGCGGCATCGCTCACCTGGAACGTCTGGGAGTGGTCGATCGACAGCGCGACCCCGGCGCCGTAGCGCGCCTGCGGACTGTCGGTCGATCGAGGAGCGCGCGCAGCGCGCGTCACGAGATCTGTGGGGCGGGTTCCGGTCTCGTGACGCGGGCGGGCTGCGCCCGTCCGCTCCTCGACCTACGGACCACTCGTTGATCGAGGAGCGCGCGCAGCGTTGGCGCTCGTTGATCGAGGAGCGCGCGCAGCGCGCGTCACAGATCTGCGGGGGCGGGTTCCGGTCTCGTGACGCGGGCGGGCTGCGCCCGTCCGCTCCTCGACATTGAGGATGGTGGTGGTGGTTCCGGGTCCGTGGCCTGGCCTTCTCCTCGCCCGACTCTCACGATGTCATTCGTAGGACTTGTCGGTCACGGTTCCGGGGCCGCTGCCGTTGGTTCGGTCGGAAGGCCGAGCCGGGCGGGGACGTGACCTAATAGGACTCTGTCCGACCACGACTACTCAATGTTGTGTCCGCCCGGCCCGGTGAGGTCATCCAACCGATCACGAT